>RFGV01000192.1 GCA_003696605.1 Chloroflexota bacterium
ACCATGACCATTTTGGGCCTGGCTATTGCTGAACAACAAGCCTTGCTCACCACCCCTTTAACCACCTTCAATTATCTCAACGATCCTTTTCCCCATACTGCATCACTCATCCTCACACTCGGCCTCATTTACACCACCACCAAACAATCTCATCGAAACTTATTTAAATTACAACAAAGTGATTACGCCTTACAAATCGCAACAACACAGCTACAACAAGAAACTGACCGCCGGGAAGAAGCCCAACAAGCCCTTGCTACCAACCAACACCGCTTGCAAACATTGTTGCAAGACACCCCTCTTATTATCTGGTCGCTAAACAACAAAGGGGTGTTCACCTATTTGCAGGGAGCACAACTCTTCTCATCTCTCATTGGCCAATCTATTTTTGAGCACTTCAACACTCAGATTCCAAATTTACAAAATTTGTTTACCCTGGCTTTACATGGTGAACTGCGCCAATACACAGTTGAAGTAAATAGCAAAACCTTTGAGTGTTGGTTCGCACCGCTTACTCATGAAAATGAGCAAGTAATTGGTCTGATTGGAACAGCAACCGATATTTCTGGCCGGCAACAACTGGAAGAAATATTGCGTCAATCCCAAAAACTGGAAAGTCTGGGAGTTTTGGCCGGTGGTATTGCTCATGACTTCAATAATTTATTGGTTGCCTTACTCGGACAAACGGCACTGGCAGCAGCCAAACTCCCCCCCAATAATCCTGCTCGCACGCATATAGAAAAAGCAAATCAGGCTGCCGAGCGCGCAGCCGATCTAACCCGTCAGTTGCTGGCTTATTCCGGAAAAGGCCAGTTTATTATGAAACCCCTTAATCTAAATGCGTTAATTGAGGAGAATTTGCATTTATTTGAAGTGGCTATTCCCAATAATGTTTCTTTGCATCATCATTTTGCAAAAAATTTGCCATTGATTGAAGCAGATACTGGCCAGATGCAACAGGTAATTATGAATTTGTTGTTGAATGCCGCAGAAGCAATTGGGGAACAGCCGGGTATTATTACAGTTGTAACAAGTACCCGGGTTGTGACTGAGGTGGAACACAAGTATCGTTATCATACTGGTACACCGCTATTGCCTGGTCGATATGTTGTACTGGAAGTGCATGATACCGGACATGGCATGGATGAGCTTGTCCAAAAACGGATTTTTGACCCATTTTTTACGACGAAGGCAACGGGGCGGGGTCTGGGGTTGGCAGCTGTGATGGGTATTGTGCGGGGTCATAAGGGAGGGGTACAGGTTTATAGTGAGAAGGGTAAGGGAACATCGTTTAAGCTTTTGTTTCCAATTGCTGAGACGGAAGAGTCGGTAGCAGAAACGGCCGTTTTCTTCCCTCCCCTATCTCACCCCTCCACCAATTTTGTCCTCATCATTGACGACGACGATATCGTCCTTGAAGCCATTGCCGACATCCTCCAAACAGCCAACATCAACTACTTTACGGCAAACAACGGACATACTGCTCTGGAACTGTTCCGCCAGCATAGCCATCAGATTTCTCTTGTCTTGTTAGACCTTGCCTTGCCTGGCATGAGCAGCGAAGAGATTTTTCATGCCCTGCGACAAGAAAAACCGACTATTTCCATCATTTTGTCATCGGGCTATAATGAGGTCGAAGCAACTCGCCGTTTCGTCGGCAAAGGGCTGGCCGGGTTTTTACAAAAACCTTACGAACTAACCCAATTACTGGAAGTAGTACGTACTTATCTGGAAAGCAACCACTAAATTTGCACGTTGTCGCAAAATAATGATGAAAAAGTATCGGAAATTACTTCGTTTTTATTCCTCCACCCTTTGGGACGAACAAGAAACCCTCTTCGTCTCCCAAATGATTCGTATCATTATTATTACCACATTTATTGGCCTGCTTTTCTTTGGTCTTTTATTATTATTTGTCACGCCTGGACCACCACCAAACTTGCTTTTTCTTTCTATCGCCATCGTCATTCTGGCGGGCATGTACTGGCTTCTGCAGCAGGGCAAAGTGCAAATAGCAGGGTTCGGGCTTTCTCTGGGGCTTTGGCTGGCATTGGGGATAAGCTTCTATTTTCTGGGCGGTATTCGCAATCCGGCATTTGGGGGTGGCTATATTCTCATTATTATCATGGCTGGCCTGATTATGGGGGGACGGACAGGGTTGTTATTTGCGGTGGCCAGTGGTGGTATCAGCTTGCTCATTTTGCTGATGGAAAATAGTGGTTCTCTGCCTTCCCCCATTGCTTCCGAGCCCCCACTGATAACTGTATGGGGGGTGCATACTATGTATTTCCTGTTAACGGCCGTTCTCATCAACGCCACTACCAACCACCTGCGCCAGGCACTCCACAACGCCCAAGCCAGCGCCGCCGCCCTGCGCACCAGCGAACGCAAATATCGGGAACTTACGGAATTATTACCTATCACTGTTTTCGAATGCGACCGTTCCGGTGTACTTCACTTTATCAACCGTGCTGGCCTGGAAACATTTGGCTATACACCAGAAGAAGTGATTGGTAAATTACAGGTCAAAGATGTTGTCGCCCCGCAAGACCAAAAAAGAGTTCTGAAAATAGGCGCGTTACGCATGGCCAACAAAATAACAGAAAGCCAGGAATACCTCATGCGTCGCAAGGACGGCTCCACCTTTCCGGCCGTCATTAACAGTCGCCCCATTTACGAAAATGACGAAGTGATCGGACTGCGTGGCTTTGTGCTAGACATCTCCGATCTAAAAGAAGCAGAAAAAGCACTCTATCAGGCGCAAAAACTGGAAAGTTTGGGAATTATGGCTGGCGGCATTGCCCACGACTTCAATAATTTTCTGGTAGCTGTTTTAGGA
>RFGV01000193.1 GCA_003696605.1 Chloroflexota bacterium
AAGACTCGCATCCTGCCTGACTTGCCGTCTGATGTTGTTGTTAACGAACCTGTGGACGCCACCTCTGAAGTTACGATCCACAACATTTGACAATATCTCTAATGTCTCTTGTCCTGTCACCCATATCAAACTATACTCACAAACCATTATGAGCGGGCAAAAAACGCAATTTCTCAAAGATGGCTTTGGCGACATTTTGTGGCTGGACATTGTTAACAGCAAGCATTACGATGGGTTCGGTAACTTTACTGACCATTTGCAAGATACCGTCTGGCTGACGACGCTGTTAGCGCATTATCAATTGGGATCCATCTCCCCCACACCGTTACCCCGGGAGTTGCTTGACTTAAGGCAATGGCTGCGCCACATTGCTCAAACCATCGCTCAGAATGTCCCGCTTACTCAAGAGGATATAGATATTCTCAACGATTATTTGGCTGAACCCGGCGTCAGGCATTTTCGTTATGCGCCGGAACAAGAATCTCAAATCCTCATCAAACCTGTACAACTGAATTGGCGCTGGGTATACGCCGAAACGGCCGTTTCTCTGGCTAACATGCTCAACCCCAAACAACAGAAACGAATCAAAATATGTCCCAACCCCGGCTGTAACTGGGCGTTCTTTGATACCACCAGAGGCAATAACCGCCGCTGGTGCAACGACCTCACCTGTGGCAACCGTGACAAAGTGCGTCGCTATCGCCGCCGGCAAAACACACAGTAAGCCCCACCCCCACAAGCAACAGAACCAGATTGTAACGAGTAAACAACATTTTACTAGTTACCACTTTTGTGCTACCATGCCTCTTTGCAACCCTATTTATGCGAGAGAGGTTTCCCGATGTTTGATTATACCCTGCTTCACTGGACGACGTTTTTATCGGCAACTGCTTTATTGAACATTGCGCCCGGGCCGGATATGGCTTTTATCTTGGGGCAGACGGCTCGTATGGGACGGCGCGGTGGGTTTGCGGCAATGTTCGGCATTTGGACAGGGACATTTTTGCATATTGTGTTGGCGTCAGTGGGTGTAAGCATTATTTTGGCGACATCGGCCGTTGCCTTTGCAATTGTGAAGTGGGCGGGTGTGTTGTACTTAGTTTCCCTGGGGATACAGGCATTGTTCTTGCATGGCGGCTCATTTAACGCGCTGGACGGCGTTGAGGAACGGACGATGCGCGCGATTTATGGACAGGGCGCTTTCGTATCGGCGTTAAATCCCAAAGTGGCTATCTTTTTTCTCGCTTTTTTGCCCCAATTTGTGGTTGATGGCGCCGGCCCTGTGGGGGCGCAGTTGTTTTTGCATGGCATCCTCGTCATCATGGTAGCGGCGTTAATAGAGCCGCCGCTTGTGTTTGCCGGTTCTCGTCTGGCTGCTGCGCTGCGGAATGACGAGCGGGTTGGTCTTTGGCTGGACAGAGGGTTAGGCATAATGTTGATTATTTTGGGCGTGGTGTTGGCTGTGAGGGAGTGAACGGCCGTTTGCCCCTCTACCCCCTCACACACCATTGCCAACACCTGAGATACATTGGCCGGGACGGCAAAACAAAGGAGATGAATGGGCTTCATTTTGTCCGGTAAACGGCCGTGCGTCCCCCATCCAACCGCCCCGAAATTTGCAGCTTGCCATCCGGCGTGAGTGTGGCGGTGACGGCCGTACCGCTCGTCGTCTCCGTCACCGTCAGGCTGGCCGCATCCAGCCCCAGTGCCGGTGCGTCAATCGTCAATGTAAAGTCCGCCGCCGCCTCCCCCCAGTTGTGGACGGTAAAATAGCCATTGCCAAACCGCTCCACCCAGACATCCGGATTGTCCGTAGCGGCCAGCGTCAGCGGCTGCCACCCCTGCTGCATCAACGGCTTCACCTGCGCCTGCGCCCAATCCAGAACTGCCTCGTACCCATCCGGCCAGCCGCCGCCATTCTCCCCCCGGCTGGGGCGAATACCGTAGAACAGCGCTTCATGGGCATACGTCTCAATTTGTGCCAGCGTCAAATCCGGCTGCTGGTTGGCAAAAAGGCGGGGGCGGCTCATGGCAATGGCCATACGGTAATCCAGCACATCGGGCGACCAGTTGCTCCGCTCCGCCGACGCCCCTTCCCCGGCAAAGGCGTCAATGTAAGGCATGAGCTGGGCGGCGGTGTTGAGCGACCAGAAGTTGACGCCGACGCCGCGATACGGCTCCGGCTG
>RFGV01000001.1 GCA_003696605.1 Chloroflexota bacterium
ACATCGATTAATTTGTACCAGTAAGTTTGGCCGGTTTGTACCAGTTGATCGTCATAGCGGTAGTCCGTACGATGCGAGGTGCTGTATTGGCCTTTTAAGCTGCTATTGGATCGATAGGAACTGATTTCCTGGTAATCGCCATCTTTATCATTGGCACGCAAAATTTCAAAGCCAACGTTTTCGACTTCGCTCTCGGTGGCCCATTTTAAGGTAACCTTATTGGTACCGGCCAGGGCGGAAAAGGAAGAAAGGTTAACTGGCAGCGACAGGTCGCCAACGTTGCCTTCCCCATGGACTTTAACGGGTATATTGCTATTGGTTGTTCTGTAATTGCCCAACTGGCCGTAATAATTATACCCCCAGGTGTACACAGTCGCATTCTGGGCCATTGCCGAAACGTGATAAGATCCACCTGCAATTTTTGTAATTTTGTTCGCTGGGTCATCGCCTAAATATGTGGTACCGTTATATTCCCCTGTTAGTACTCTTACCGGAGTGTTTCGATCTGAATTGCTGCCATCGCCCAACTGACCATTGTTATTCCAACCCCAGGTGTAAACGCTTCCATTCTGATCCAGGGCAATGGTGTGATAATACCCAGCCGTAATGGCGGTAACCTTGTTTGCTGGGTCATCGCCTAAATACGTAGTACCGTTATATTCACCTGTGAGTACGCGTACCGGAGTGTTTCTTTGGGCCCAACTACCATCGCCCAACTGACCATACCTATTCCAACCCCAGGTATAAACGCTACCATTCTGATCCAGGGCAATGGTGTGATAATACCCAGCCGAAAGGGCGGTAATCTTGTTTGCCGGGTCATCGCCGAGATAGGCCGTGCCGTTATAGGCGCCTTTGAGTACACGTACCGGAGTGTGTTTATCGGTCGTACTGTTGTCTCCCAACTGACCAAACCCATCGTGACCCCAAGTATAAACGGTACCGTCTGCCATCAAGGCAAGGGAGTGAAAAGCTCCTGCCGCAATGGCGACAACCTTGTTTGCCGGGTCATCGCCGAGATAGGC
>RFGV01000194.1 GCA_003696605.1 Chloroflexota bacterium
GCCGAGGGTGTGGAACATGTGGATGATGGGGGTGTAACGGCCGTTTTCTGCCAGCCAGGTGGTTCGTAGTTGCTCAGCGACCAGTCCGGAGAGCCAGTAATGGCTGTGGATAAGGTCGTACTGGATGTTTTCGGTGCGGGCAAATTCGATGACGCCACGAGTGAATTCGTTGAGGTATTGGTGGATATCGGCAACGGGAATCGGCCGTTCGGGACCAGCGGGAATGTGGATGATGCGCGCCCCGTAGCCCAAGTCGTGTTTAATTCGTGGCTGGCAGTCGTCCTGGGAGCGGGTGAATACATCTACCCGAATTCCTCTGCGGGCTAATTCACGGCTAAAATCCCGCACGTAAACGTTCATGCCACCGGTTTTTTTGCCACCCAGCATGGCTAATGGGCAGGTATGCACGCTGAGGATGGCTACCTGTTGGACAGGTGTTGGTTGATTCATGGCCGCATTCCTTTTACCTTGTTCAGGAATTAGACGGCGCGGGTGATTTGTACGCGGTAAATTCGGGTGTCTGTGGCGCCGAAGCGGTATTTGTATTCTTCGTTGCCGCGCAGGAAATCAAATTCAGAACGGCCGTTTTCGATAGCCATCTCAATAGCTTTGGCCGTCAACACCACGCCAATACTCAAATTTCCATAAATAGTTGGGTTAAGACCAGAATTATATACCCAGATGCGGTTTTTATAATCAAAATTGAACAGAGCTGCTGCGTGTTCTCCTTCTATTTCTGCAAAGAGGAGTTGGAGTGTGCCGTTTTCCAGAGCAGCGCGGGCTGTTTCGTGGAAGACAGCCCGACGACCGTCGTTTAGCCAGTCTCGCTTTTCGAATGTACTAAGCTGAAGCAGAGTCAGAAAGTCATTAACAGCTTGTTCCAGGTTGTCTTCGGGGCCAATTTGCCTGATGCTAACGCCGGCGCCGTGTGCCCGACGGAGTTTGCGTCGTATTTCGTGTCGTTGTTTTTTGTCCAGAGTGTCCAGATATTCATCAAATGTTTGGGGGAGCGTAATAACGGGGCAAACTTCGTTGATTTCTTCGTGCCAGTGGAAGCCGTATTGTTCAGCTATTTGGCGGAGAATGGGGCGGCTGGGTGAGGCTTCGGGGATGTTACACAAGTCCAGTGCGTGCCATGTAGGGAAATCGGGACTACACAAGCGGTCAAAAACGGCCGTCCATGCTGCCTGGGCTTTATCGGCCGAGGCAATCAAATCCAGATAGTCAGTTTCTTCTACACAACCGTTAAAATAGAGTGTGCCATCCAGTAAGTAGAAGCAAGCAATAGCTACTGGTTCGTTCGATTGCCAAACAGTCACAGTGTGCAGGGTGGCCTGAGGGGGGTGCAGATGAGTCCACCACGCTTGCTGGTATGCCCGAGTCTGAAAAGGGGTGTCGGTCATTCCGTTTTGTGCCAATGTATCCCATTCTGATGCCAGTTCACTAAAAGCTGATGAACCATGAATAACTTTAGTCAACATTGTTTGATTTTCCTTGAATACTCCAAAATAGGTTGTGATATGGCAGGAGCGATATGATGACTCCCGCGGTCATTTCTATGGATTTTGAGCAGGTTGTCTGCTCATTTATTACCATATCATGCTATTTTTGCTTGTCAAAATGTGGGGATGAAGATTGAATTCTTCGTTTCCAGTATAGCTTCCACCAGTCCACAAAACGGGGGGAGTCTTTTTCGAGGCGGACGAGGAAGATGCTGATGAGCAAAACGGCCGTTCCAATCCACTGAATCCACGTCAGACGCTCGTGCAAGAATATAGCCGCCAACCCCAGGCTTACCAGCACTTCCGACACACCCAACAAAGCCGTCTGGATGCTACCCAATCCCTTCACACCCAGAAACAGTGTAAGGCGCGACAAGGCTGTTGCCAGTGCCATTAGCAGGACAGCTTCCCACCCATTCACACTTAGCTGGGTCAAATCAGATGGCGAAAATAGCCAGGCCACAAGCACAACACCAGCCATCGCCGTCATGGCATATAACGTCATGGTTGGTGCGGGAATTTCTATCATAATCCGCTGGCTCAAAACAAGCTGAACAGCATAGGTCATGGCAGCAACAAACATCATGCCCACGCCCAACCAATCTGGTGTACCCAAACTGCCTGTTGTTAGTAAATAAATGGCCAGGATTGCCAGGAAGGTACGAATCATTGTCAGCGGAGAAATTTTTTGTCCAATCAGGCGGAGAAAAACGGTAACAAATATAAGATAACTGATGTTAATGAGTTGACCAAGAGAGGCATCAATGCGGCTTAAGCTGGTGTAGAAAAAGAGAGAACCAATCCCGTTAATGCCCCCGGCGATGAGGCTGCTGAGGATGGCGGGGGTAGAGCTGGGGATGTAATGACGACCGAAAATGAACATTCCCAACCACAATAGGGAAGCAGCGATAACAGTGCGCAGGGCAACTACAGTAAAAACGGGCACACCAGCAGCGTAAGCGATTTTGGCGAAAATAGGAACAACGCCAAGAAAAAGGGGGGAAATTAGTGCCCAAAAAAGGCCACTGTGAAAACGGCCGAATATAGTTGGATGATGCTTATTGCGCTCTGATGGCTGCTTGCAGGCAGAGGCAGCCATTGGCGGCAAAACATTGGAGGTTTTCATTGTCATCAGGTTTTAGACCTCTTCCTCTAGGTCCAAACCTAACAATATAACAAGAATATCCCCGCCGTCAACTCCCTGGTGAAAATTTTTAGGATTCGCGTTCCTCAGAACTGGCGCGAACTTGTTTTAAGGGGAGGAGGATATGGAAAGTGCTTCCGGGGGGATTTTCCGGGTTGCGTCCTTCGCTTTCTACCCAGATACGGCCGTTATGTGCCTCCACAATCCCCTTGGCAATAGCCAAACCCAATCCCAAGCCCCCACCCTGAAACGAGTGTTTACTCGTCGAATGGTGTTCCAATGCTTCCACAGCGTAAAACTGATCAAAAATATGGCGTTGTTCCTCAACCGGAATCCCAATCCCCGTATCACGGATAATCAAATCCACCGCATTTCCTACGGTACGACCAATGATAAAAATATCCCCGCCATCAGGTGTGTACTTAATAGCATTACCAATCACCTGTTCAATGGCATGTTTAATTTGCTGGCCATCCCCTTCAATGATTGGCAGGCGAGAAAGATCGCCCACTTTCAGGTTTAGCTGGCGCTGCTGCAAAATCGGTTGCAATTCCTTGACAATATTTTGCACCAGATGCTCCAAACGAACCGGCCCCAAAGAGAGGTCGAGATTGCCACTGGAGATGCGGGCAACACTAATAATTTCATTGACTACCCCTTGCATACGGGATACACCAGATTTCAACCCCTGGGCAATATTTTCCACTTTAGTTGTTTCGATGACATCACCAGCTTGTCGGACATGCTCGGCCAGCAAGTGGGCGTAGCCACTCACGAGTGTAAGAGGGGTTCGCAACTCATGAGAAACTAACAGGATGAAATCGCTTTTCAGACGATCCAGTTCTCGCAGGCGCCGATTTGCGCTTTCCAGTTCCCGAATTTTGTCTTCGAGGCGTTCGACGATGTTTTGTGCATGCAAGCGCAAATGTTCAGCCTGTTCTTCTTTGTCC
>RFGV01000195.1 GCA_003696605.1 Chloroflexota bacterium
CCGGCTTCCCAGCGAAAGGCCATAATCATAAGATCAAGATAAGTGTCGCAGCGAATCCTGTCAGACTGCCTTAAAAACTGAAGATCACCGCTACGCCAGTTAACTGAATGTGTGAAGGTACCAACTCTACTCTCATCCTGCATAAGCAGGCGTTTTAGTGCCCGCGGCATAGGGATGGTTTTGTGCCTGAGGCTGTTCTGCAGGTTGTCGTAATTATTGTATTCAGAGCGTGTAGTCGAAAAGCCGGGGGGTGTGTAAGGCAGGCCTGTAGAAGTAGTCGTCGGTACTTCAAATACAGTTGATGGAATATTGTCCGATGAGCCGTGTGCTGCTGCCAGAAAAGCAGATTCGTTTATGTTTTCTGTAATGGCATCGCCGCACTCGCTTGCCATCATGGTAACAAAGGCATCTCTTATGGTGGGACTTGAAAGCTTGGCAGAGGTGATATCCTCTACCATCTCCCATTTAAGGTCTGTTAAGAGATACCACTTGGCATCAGCAAGTGAGAGTGAAAAGCCAAAAACATCAAAATTAATTAAATTTGTACCGAAGTCTAGCAGGCTGCCAATAAATCCATCGCGGTTACGGGTAATACCGGTCCAGGTGACAGCCCACTGTACAGTTGAACTTACAAGCTCATCAAACCAGAGAAAGGCAGTTGAAACCGCGGCAATTTCAGTTGGCCGGCGGTCGCCACCGTCACCGTGCGGGGACTTATACTGTGCATAGGGGCCAGACCAGACTCCAAGCAGTACTGGTGTGGCGTTGGAGAACACTTTTACATATCCCTGAGGTGGCCACTGGTACATCAGCCGGTTTACCAGATTTGAACTGGCAAGACCTGTTTCCGCCAGACGCCAGACTTCACGCTGGTCCTGGTCAACATAACCAACTGCCCACTGAACGCCCGTAACCGGTGTGCGCGTGTCAATCAGCCAGTGATAAATGGCAGGGCCTATTACAAACCAGAGATACTGCCTGGGAGGCTGCCCGATTGCAATCATTACCAGCGCGCCAATCCAGGCCAGCATGTAAATAAGCGGCGCCCAGACGCCAAAACTGGTAAGTGAGAGGTAGTCCAAAAGATCAGCCTGGGCCCAG
>RFGV01000196.1 GCA_003696605.1 Chloroflexota bacterium
CATATACACTATCCTTTGTAGTTAGCCATTGTATTTATTGTTGCTTCGTTTCATGAAAGAAGGTTCTTATATATAGTACTCAAGTACCGCTTCCAAAACGCTTCCATGTTTTTTGTGGTGAAAGCGTTAGGGATTTTGGGGAGGTAAATCAGTGTAAATTGGTGCGAAATATAGAGGGAGTCGTGAGAGAAATGATTGGATGAGGATGGATTTCTGGACAGAGATGGAAAAACGGCCGATTTAACCCAATACCCTTATGACATACCAGATATTTACATAACACATCATCTTGTTTTTTCCTGCTTCCCTCTTGTATTTTTGTCCGCTTACGTGTAGATTTGCAGATGTGGGGGATGTTATTTACTGAGCGGTAAACTTTGTCTTTCAATTTTACGGAGTCGTTTATGAAGATAGATGTTGTTTTTTTGACCCATAATCTGGCTGATATGCCTTCTCTAACGCGGTTGGTAGAGGAAATTGGTTTTGATGGGTTATGGACGGCCGAAACCAATCATGATCCTTTTTTGCCACTGGCATTAGCCGCAGAGCATAGCCAACAAGTGACACTAGGGACAGCGATTGCGGTGGCATTTCCCCGCACCCCTGCTATTTTGGCATATATTGCCTGGGATCTGGCTCGTTTCTCGAAAGGACGATTTGTACTGGGGCTAGGACCACAGGTAAAAGCGCACAATGTTTTGCGGCTGGGGGCGCAGTGGGAAAAGCCGGTGACAAAGTTGCGCGAGACAATCCTGGCAATTCGGGCTTTTTGGGATTGCTGGCAAAATGGCACGCCCTTGAATTTTCGAGGAGAGTTTTTCAAGCTGCGTTTGATGACGCCATTTTTTAATCCAGGACCACATGAATGGCCGGAGATTCCTATTTATATTGCGGCTGTAAATGAGAAGATGTTGCGGCTGGCAGGAGAGGTGTGTGATGGAGTACACATTCACGCGCTGCACTCGGTGCGGTATTTGCGTGAGTTTGCCATGCCCCATATTGAGGCTGGCCTAAAGGCGAACGGCCGAAACCGGACAGATTTTACAGTCAATACGGCCGTTTTCGCCATCCCTACCGACGATCCCGCCTATGCTGCCCAGGCCGAAGCCCACGCCCGCCAACAAATCAGCTTCTACATGAGCACCCCAGCCTACCGCGTCCTTGCCCAGCTTCACGGCTGGGAAAACACCGCCCACAAACTCAGCCAAATGGCCCGCAACGGCCAATGGGACGACATGCCCAAACTCATCACCGACGAAATACTGGCCGAACTCGCCGTTACCGGCACATGGGCTGAACTCCCCACCATCATCCACCGCAAATACGGCAACCTCCTCGATCGCGTCAGCTACTATTTACCATTCACCCCAGGCTACCAGGAAGAAGGTTGGCGTGCTACCGTTGCTGCCTTCCGGCAATTACGTGAAAACAAAAACCCGACTCACCAATCATAAATCACCAATGGCGCTAACGCGCCCGCTTCGCGAACTGCCAATCGTAAATCGCCAATCGTAAATCGCCAATCGTAAATCGTAAATCGTATTATATGGAGGAAACCATGAAAATAGCCGACTTTACCGAAGAACATGAAATGTTCCGGCAGACAGTTCGCCGATTTGTAGAAACTGAAATCAATCCTCACGTTGAAGAATGGGAAGCCCAGCGCATCTTCCCCGCACATGAACTTTTCAAAAAAATGGGCAATTTAGGACTCCTTGGCCTGACCTACCCCGAAGAATACGGCGGTGGAGGCGTAGATTATTGGTATCAAGTTGTCTTGCTGGAAGAACTCGGTCGTGCCGATTGCGCCGGCGTACCAATGGCTATTGCCGTCCAGACCGACATGGCCACCCCAGCATTGGCCGAATTTGGCACACACGAACAAAAACAAAAGTTTCTCGTCCCGGCCATTTCTGGCGATGCTGTCTTTTCTATTGCCGTCAGTGAACCAGACGCGGGTTCCGACGTGGCCGCCATTCGCACACGTGCCGATTCCGACGGAGAGATGTATGTCATCAATGGGTCCAAAATGTGGATTACCAACGGCACACAAGCCGACTATCTGACTTTATTGGCACGCACCAGTGGCGAACATGGCTATCGGGGTATGTCGCTGATTATTGTACCAACGGATACTCCCGGTTTTAGTGTCAGTCGCAAGCTGGAGAAAATGGGTAACCACAGTAGTGATACCGCTATCCTTTCCTTTGATAATGTACGTGTACCCAAGGCAAACCGAATTGGGCCAGAAGGACAGGGGTTCATCCTGCAAATGAAACAGTTTCAGCGGGAGCGTTTGGCTGGCGTGTTGATGAGTATTTCTGGTATGGAACGGGCAATTCGTATGACCATTGATTATTGTCGTCAGCGGAAAACGTTTGGCAAACCCTTGATTGAAAATCAGTGGATTTACTTCCGCATTTGCGAATTGCTTACTGAAGTGGAAGCGTTGCGTCACCTGACGTACCATTGTGTGCGGGAGTTACTTGCGGGCGAAGATATGACGCGCGAGGTGGCAATGGCCAAGCTAAAAGCAGGACGGTTGGCGCGAGAAGTAGCGGATACATGTGTCCAATTTCACGGGGGAATGGGTTATGTGGAAGAGTATCCAATTGCCCGTTATTTTCGTGATGCGCGGTTGCTCTCTATTGGTGGGGGGGCGGATGAGATAATGCTGGGTATTGTGGCCAAGTATGAGGGTATTTTGCCAGAGCGTTGATTGGGGGCAGGGTTTGAAAATGATTCGTTCGTTGCTGATTGCTAATCGGGGAGAGATAGCTTGTCGGATTATGCGGACGTGTCGCCAGTTGGGGATTCGGACGGTGGCGGTGTATGCCACGGTGGATGCGGCGGCGCGGCATGTGAGGCTGGCAGATGAAGCGGTGTGTTTGGAGGGGGCTACGGCGGCTGATTCTTATCTGGCAATAGATAAAATAATTGCTGCTGCCCGGCAAACGGGTGTGGATGCAGTTCATCCGGGGTTTGGTTTTTTGGCGGAAAATGCGGTGTTTGCCAGGGCTTGTGCAGAAGCGGGGCTGATTTTTGTGGGGCCGCCGCCGGAAGCGATTGAGGTGATGGGGAATAAGCTGCGGGCGAGGAAAGTGGCTGTGGCGGCGGGTGTTCCGGTTGTGCCGGGGTATGATGGGGAGGCGCAGACGGATGAGGCATTGTTGGCTGCGGCGGATGCGTTGGGGTTTCCGGTGATGGTGAA
>RFGV01000197.1 GCA_003696605.1 Chloroflexota bacterium
CTGTACGAACTGTCCTAACCCGGTTGCCATACCCCAGGACACCATCACTTATTTCCTTTATGGCATTTCCTTGCAGGGGTGTGAAAACACCGACTCCATATTGATAAATGTGTTGCCGCTGCCTCCGGTGGTCGCCTCTCCGGATACTACCATCTGCTATGGTGATTCGGTAATGCTATATGCTGCCGGTGGAACCAGTGTGGAATGGCGGCCACATATCGGTCTGGATAATCCGTTTAGCTATACACCAATGGCAAGCCCGCCATATACGATTACGTACCGGGTTATCGTAACCGACACAAACGGGTGTTCGAGCATCGATTCCGTTACGGTCATCGTCAACCGTTCCATTGCCAGATTTAATGAACCACGCGCTTGTATTGGTGATACGGTTTACTTCGTTGATAGCTCCATCGTCATAGGTGGCAATATCATACGCTGGGAATGGGATTTCGGGGATGGTGATACCTCTACAGAGCAAAACCCGGCACATTACTACAATGCCATCGGCTATTATAATGTAACGCTAACCGTGTATGATGACAATGGCTGCCAGGATGATACCACAGTGGTGGTGCATGTAAGTCCCCTGCCCTTACCGGATTTTATCGTGCCAGACCCCGTATGTGAAGATGCCCCCGCGCAATTCGCTGACAATTCCTGGAGTGCAGCCGGTTTGCTCTCCTGGTGGTGGGATTTTGGTGATGGCACATACGATTCGGTTGAAAATCCGGTGCACATATATACGGATACAGGATTTTACACCATCACCATGACGGTCACCGACAGCAATTTGTGTGAAAATTCAACATCCAAAACCGTTTACGTGCGGTTGAGGTCATTTCCGAATTTTGAGGCGGAAAACGTATGCTTTCACGATACCGTCTATTTCCGCGACATCTCCGTCAGTGTTCCGGGCATTGAAAGCTGGTACTGGGATTTTGGTGATGGGCAAAGCGATACGGTGATTAATCCATGGCATTATTACTCTGCCCCGGGGACATATCCCGCAACACTTACGGTTACAGACAGCTTTGGATGCGCCTATGATACAACCATACCGGTTACAGTATTTCAATTACCTGCTGCTGACTTCATTGCCCCACGGACATGCCTGGGAAATACCACCCAATTCATGGATATAACCACACCGGGTGATGCCAATCTGGTCGATTGGCAATGGTCATTTGGTGATTCAGCTATGGCTGCTATTCAAAATCCAGTTCACCTGTACTCCGATTCCGGCATATATCTCGTGCAACTTATCGTTACAGATGCGAATACGTGCAAGGATACTATCGTAAAAGCCTTAATCATCGACCACCCCCCGGATGCCTTTGCCGGTCCTGACACGATTGTTTGTTCCGGCAACTCCATACAACTCTATGGTGGTGGGGGGGATACCGTGTACTGGACGCCACACCAATGGCTTACTGACCCGACCATTCGCAATCCCATCGCCACGCCAGAGTTCTCCATTAATTACACGCTCCACACTACCAATGGTGTATGTCCTTACGATACTGCCATTGTCCATCTTACGGTTATTCAAATACCTTTTGTAAAAACCATTGACGATACCCGTATCCTGCAAGGGACACCAATTGAGTTGACCACCTTTGCATCGCCCTATGATTCCATCGTGTGGTATGCCTTTATCAACGATACCCTTGTAACAGCCGATTCATTATTATGGCTTAGCTGTACTCATTGCC
>RFGV01000198.1 GCA_003696605.1 Chloroflexota bacterium
ACATCGGATAGCCTCCTCGTTTATGAATAGGTTGGTTAGAATCCCTATTCTACAAGGAGTTATCCGATGTTTATTTCAGAAAAAAGTCGCACATTAGGTTACTTAAGTCAGAGTGAAAGGTGCGTTAATACTCTGGCAAATGGTACTTTAGCAGTAGTGTCTAAACCCCAAATGATAATTACAATGCACAGTATGAAAAAGCAATGCCCATACTGTCAAACATACACACATCAGGTCAAAGCTGGCCGCAATCCCTCCGGTAGCCAACGCTATCTGTGCAAACAATGCCAGCGCATCTACACACCCACCCCCCGGCGCAATGGCTATGCACCCGACATGCGCGAAAAAGCCCGTCAATTACGACAGGAAGGGTTAAGCTATCGGGCAATTGCCCGCCAGCTAAATGTAGGCACACAAACTGTAATCAACTGGGTAAATACTCCTCCCCCGCCCAACAAATCCAACCAGAACCCAGCAAGCAGTACAAGTAGTCACACACGAAAAAAGGAGATGTACAATGGCACGCGTCCTGGTAATTGATGATGATCGAATTATCCGAAAAATTATTGAAAGCAACCTGACATCACTGGGATATGAAGTAATTATTGCTACTAATGGCCAAGAAGGGTTGCAATTGCTAAAAGCCCATCAGCCAGACGTCGTTATTACCGATAAAGTGATGCCTGGTCTTGATGGCATTGAAGTCACCAAACGTATTCGACGCGATCCAGCATACGCTCATCTCCCCATTTTAATGCTCACCGGAGAATCTGATCTGGAAGACAAATTGGGTGCGTTTGAAGCAGGCGCAGATGACTATTTAGGCAAGCCTTTTGAAGTGGCTGAACTGGCTGCCCGGCTGACCGCCCTGCTCCGACGGGCAGAAGCGATTAAAGCAGCACAGACCAAACAAGTCGAATCAGGCGAAAAAGCCACGTTGATCGCTGTACACAGCTTGCGTGGTGGTGTTGGCACAACCAGCCTGGCAACAAATCTGGCTGTTGCGCTGAATAATTTGTGGCAGGTGCCTACCCTTTTGCTTGATATGGCACTAACAGCCGGGCAAATTGCTCTCATGCTAAACAAACCGCTCAAACACACCTGGGCTGATTTAAGCGAATTTGGGCCGGAAGAACTGGATGTGGAGGCGACCAAAGGAATTGTTAGCAAGCATGAATGTGGTTTGCACTTTATTTCTTCTCCGGCCAACCCCACCCAGGCTGAAATGGTTCAACACGAAACTATTAGCAAGGCTGTGTCGCTGTTGCGACCTGGCTATGAATATATAGTGGCTGACTTGCCGCATGATTTTAGCGATTACAGTCTGGATGTTTTGGATTCGGCCGATACTATTTTGCTCGTTTTGTCACCGGAAATGGCTGCAATTCGGGCGGCAGCGATTGCCCTGGATACCTACAATAAACTGGGATACGACAAGGATAAAATCAAGTTGATCATTAACTGGACGTTCGAGCAAGGCGGGTTGGCGCAAAAGAAAATTGAAGCGGCTTTGCATCATCCAGTGTCTCTGGTCGTGCCGTTTGCTCCTAATTTGTTTGTTGGTTCTATCAATCGGGGGATTCCTTTTGTGTTGAATCATCCTGAAAATTCGGTGTCGGCACTGATGGAGGATTTTGCCTTTCGGTTGAGTAAGAAAGCCCACCAGGGTATTCCACCAGCATCGCCTAGCGAGACCTGGCATCGGGTGAATCAACGGCTTAAGTTGTTTAATACTGGTAATCGTAAGCAGAAGTCGTTGCTTCCGTTTACTTAAAAGTTTGCAGTTTGGTAACACGTAGATCGCGGAGTAGAGGGAGCCAAAATTAAATTGTACAGGAATTTGTTACCGAATGAACTTAATAAATAGCAAACAAGAGGCGAGATTACAAGAAGCATTAGACCGGACAGTGTATCGGGCGTTGTTGCCTGTGAGTACTGGCATGGCGTTGTTGTATGTGATTGTGGCTATTAGAAATGCTCTGACGTTACCGCCTGAGTTGGCACGGCCGTTAACAATTGTGGCAGCAGGAACGGCCGTTGCCTTCTTCATCCTCCGCACCATCCTGCAAAAATATCACATCCCACTCCACTACACCTACCCAATCGCCATGCTCATGGTCGTCTTTATACAGATAAATGTTTTCCTTCACCTCTACCTCTCTGGAGAACCTGAACAAGCCACCCGGCTACTGTTACTCATTGTTGCTGTTGGCTACTTTCTCATCAGGACGCGTTGGGTACTTGCTGTTTTTGGTACAACATTTGTCGGATGGACAACTTTGCACCTGATTCATGGCAACACACCCCTCTGGACACATTTCAATTTTGCCCTGTTTGAAGCGGCCGTTGTTTCCATTCTTATTCATGTCGTTCGCGTTCGCACGCTCCATCGGCTCCAGACTCTTCGGTTTGAGCACGAACAGCAAAACCGAGAGCTAAAAACAGCCCTGACTGCGGCCGAAAACGCCCGCCACATGCTGGAAAAATCCCAGGCAGAATTACGCAAAGCCAAAGAGGCAGCCGAAGCCGCCGCTCGGGCCAAATCTGAATTCCTGGCAAACATGAGCCATGAAATTCGTACCCCCCTTAATGCCATCATTGGCATGACTGGCCTGTTATTGGATACAAGCCTAAATGAAGAGCAACGGGATTATGCAGAAACAGTACGCCGCAGTGGGGACATTTTACTTTCCATCATCAATGACATTCTGGACTTTTCCAAGATTGAAGCCGGTAAATTGGATATGGAAAATCAGCCCTTTGACCTGATACAATGTGTGGAAGAGTCGCTAGATTTGCTGGCTCCCAAAGCCGCAGAAAAGGGGCTGGATATGGCTTATCTGATTGAACCCAATGTATCACATGCGATTGTTGGAGACGTAACCCGTTTGCGGCAAATTCTGGTCAATCTGCTTAGTAATGCTGTCAAATTTACTGAAAAAGGGGAAGTGGTTATTACTGTTTCGGCACGTGATCTGGATGATGCTCATCAAGAAATCCATTTTGCTGTGCGAGATACTGGTATTGGTATTCCTCAGGAGCGCATGAACAGACTCTTCCGCTCGTTTAGCCAGGTAGATGCTTCTACAACGCGTAAATATGGTGGCACTGGATTGGGGTTAGCCATTAGCAAGCGGCTGTCTGAAATGATGGGCGGCACCATGTGGGTAGAAAGCGAGGTGGGCAAGGGTAGTGTTTTCCACTTCACTATCAAGGCAGAAAAGGTTGAAGTAACTGAGCCGGCTTTGCATGAGGCCACTCATCCACATCTTAAGGATAAGCGTGTTTTGATTGTGGATGATAATGAGACAAATCGAAAGCTGTTGGTACACCATACAAAGACATGGGGAATGATTCCCTGTGCTGTGGCTTCTGGGCCTGAGGCACTGGCATGGCTGGAACAAGAAGAAGTGTTTGATGTGGCTATTTTGGATATGCAAATGCCAGAGATGGATGGCATTACGTTGGCGCATGAAATTCGGCGTCGTTTGTCGGCAGAGCAGATGCCATTGCTATTGCTGACTTCGATGGGGTATCATAATTCGGTGGAAACGGCCGTTTTCTCTGCCCAACTCTCCAAACCCGTCAAATACATGCAGCTTTACAACACGCTCGTCTCTCTCTTTGTAGGCAAACCCGTAGTTGTCAAACCGCGCCAATCTCAAAACCTGATCAACAGCCGTTTGGGACACCAAATCCCCCTACGCATCCTCCTGGTAGAAGACAACGCCGTCAATCAAAAAGTAGCTTTGCGCATTTTGGATCGTATGGGTTACCGTGCCGACATAGCCGGTAATGGGCTGGAAGCGATCGAAGCTATCAAGCGCCAAGAGTATGATGTTGTTCTGATGGATGTACAAATGCCAGAAATGGATGGGGTGGAAGCTACCAGACACATCCGCCAGGAATTACCTCCCGAAAAACAACCCTACATTATTGCCATGACAGCACACGCTCTGAAAGGAGATCGGGAACGGTATTTGGCGGAAGGAATGAATGATTATGTAAGCAAACCGGTACGCATTAAGGAATTAGAGGAAGCTTTACGAGATGCAGCCAAAAATAAACGTGGAAAGAAAGGAGTAAACAACCACATGAGTAATGGACATAGTCCCAAATCCAAAACCTCTTCCCCAGAAGAAATCATCGCAACGATGAAAGAAAATATGCGAGCAATTTTGGGGGATGATGGAGAAGATATGCTGGTGGAATTGGCACCCATGTTTTTGGAAGATGCCCCCCCGCTGTTGGCGGAAATTCGGGCAGCTGTACAAACCCAGGATAGCAATCGGCTGAAAACAGCAGCACATACGCTAAAAGGCAGTAGTGCAAATATGGGTATTAGTCATTTTTCATCTTTATGCCGGGACCTGGAAATGATGGGAAAAGCGAATGACTTGAGCCAGGCGGCGAGCAAACTGGCCGAATTGGAAGCGGAATACAACGCTGTACAAGAAGCATTGGCAAAGTTTACTGGATGATGTGGTAGGAAAACGGCCGTTTTCCCATCTTACTCCCTTTCCCGGCTGGCCATTTCCTTTTACCACCCAAACATCAATAAGGATACAAGATGTTACACCAAATTTTACAGCGCCAGCTAAAAAAACTCGGTCTCAGCCCAGACCAGCCACCCACACCTGAAACATGGCGAGCATTCCTGGAGCGAATTAACGCCGCTTACGAGCAGGCCGACCAGGATCGGTACCTGCTGGAACGTGCTATGGCCATCTCCTCCAGAGAGATGCGAGAACTCAACGAAAGCCTCCGAAAAACGGCCGAAAACCAAATCACCCTTGAACGCAACCGCCACCAAGCCATCATGGAACACATCGTCGACGGCGTCATCACCTTCAACAGCGACGGCTACATCCAATCCTTCAACCCGGCCGCCGAACGCATTTTTGGCTACACTGCCAAAGAAATCGTCGGGCAACACATCAACGATTTACTCTCCGGCACCCAGTCCGGCTCCCACCCCACAGACAAACTAAACCTGCAATCCAACACAGAAGCCAGCATCCAACACATACGCAACGAAGTTGTTGGCCGCCGCAAAAACGGCGACATGTTCCCTATGGAACTTGCCGTCAGCAACATGCTATTTGGCGACCAACAACTATTCATTGCCGTTGTCCGCGACATCAGCGAACAAAAGAAAATTGAATCCCTCCTTTATAACAAACTCAAATTTGAAGAACTGATTACAACCATCAGCACCAAATTCATCAACCTGGCTCCAGAAGAAATTGACAACGGTATCAACGAAGCCCTCGGGCAAATTGGTCAATTTGTTCAGGTAGATCGAAGCTACATTTTCCTCATTTCAGAAGACAAACAAACAGTCAGTAACACCCATGAATGGTGCGCTCCAGGCATCTTACCAGCCATTGAATACCTCCAAAATGTACCTGCCAACACCATGCCCTGGTGGATGGACAAGATCGAAAAACAAGAAGTTATCCACATCCCTTGTGTGGCTGATCTGCCACCAGAAGCCAGCAACGAAAAAGAGTTACTTAAGGCACAAGAGATCCAATCCCTTATTGTTGTCCCCCTTGTTTACAACCGGCAAAGCATTGGCTTCTTTGGCTTCGACGCTGTCAGAACACAAAGAGAATGGGATGAAGATAGCATCCGTTTATTCAAAATATTGGGTGAAATCTTCGTCAATGCCCTGGCACGCAAGCAAGTTGCCGAACAACTGCAACAACAAAGAGATTTTGCCCTGCAAGTAATGAATACAATGGGGCAAGGACTGACAGTAGCCGACACTGAATGGCGATTTGAGTATGTCAATCCGACGTTTGCCCGTATGTTGGGCTATACACCAGAAGAGCTGATTGGCAAAACTCCCTTTGATATTACAGTAAAAGAAGACTGGCCTAAACTACACGAATCCAGAAACAAACGTTTTTCTGGAGCAGATGAAACATATGAGTTGCGATTGAGGCGAAAAGATGGTTCTCACTTCTATGCCCTGGTAACTGGTGCACCTCGCTTTCAAAACGGCAAAGTTGTCGGATCGATAGGGGTGATTACAGACCTGACTGAACGGAAAAAGTCAGAAGAAGAACTGGCGCAAAAAGCAGCTGAACTGGCAGCGTTATATCGGGCTTCGACACAATTGTTTGCATCGGGCGATTTGAATAGCATGGCGCAACAAATTGCCACCACTGTGACCAGCGAGTTTGAATTTGCAGATTGTGCTGTGGTGCTATTGGAAGAACCGTTGGAGATCAATGAACTGGGTGAAGTAGTGGGGAACATGAACGGCCGTATCCTCTCCGTAGTCCAACTCGGCGAATACCAGCACGACACAGTCAAAAGCCTCCGCGTCAACGGCCCCGGCCTCATTGCT
>RFGV01000199.1 GCA_003696605.1 Chloroflexota bacterium
CCCCAACTGCCACCAACACCCCCACCCCAACTGCCACCCCCATTCCCACCTTCGTCAGCCCCCTCAACCAAAAACCAACCACCCGACCACTTGGCGTAGGCCCAAACGAACGCTGGGTAGACGTTGACCTCAGTTCCCAAACCCTGACTGCCTACGAAGGCAACAACGCCGTCATGACCACCCTCATTTCCAGCGGCACATGGGACCACCCCACAGTAACCGGCCAGTTTCGCATCTGGCTACGGTACGAAAGCCAGACAATGGACGGCCGACTACTCGGCTACGACTACTATCTCCCCAACGTTCCCTACGTCATGTACTTCTACCAGGACTATGCCCTGCACGGCACATACTGGCACAACAACTTTGGTACACCCATGAGTCACGGTTGCGTCAACATGCGTACCGAAGACGCACGCTGGCTTTTCTACTGGACAGACCTCGGCACTGTCGTCAACGTTCATCAATAAAAGGCAAATTCACCACCATGTTCTCCGCTACCCTGTCATTTTTCAGCCAGGTCTCTAATCAGTTGGCAAACTCAATAATTTCTGGCACACTACCATCAAATTTACCGAAACAGGAAGTACACCATGCCCCTAGACATTATCATTGGTGCTCAATGGGGTGATGAAGGCAAAGGCCGCATCACCGATTTACTGGCAGCGCAGGCCGATATTGTTGCCCGATACAGCGGTGGCGACAACGCTGGTCACACTGTCACAGTAGCTGGTGAAATTTTCAAGCTACACCTTATCCCCAGTGGTATTATTCACGAAGGCGTCACTTGCCTCATAGGTAATGGGGTTGTGGTTAACCCGGCCGTTTTGCTAAAGGAAATAGACGCTTTGACGGCTCGTGGTGTGGATGTGACGCCCTCTCGCCTGAAGCTCAGCCGCAACGCACACCTGATTACCCCGGCACATATTGCTCTGGATGCAGCCAGTGAGCAGGCGCGAGGCAAAGCAGCCATTGGGACAACAAAACGGGGAATTGGCCCGGCTTATACGGATAAAACAGCCCGTGTTGGGTTGCGTGCGGGTTTGCTGGCAGATGAAGCGTATTTGATTGAAGCATTGCGGACTCATATACAAGCCAAAAATGAATTGCTGACTCGGATTTATGGTGTGGAACCGGTGGCAGAAACGGCCGTTATTACCCAATATATTGAATACGCCCGCCGTCTTTCTCCATATCTGGTAGATAGCTCCGTCTTTCTGGACAACGCACTGAGAAACGGCCGTACCATCCTTGCCGAAGGCGCACAAGGCACCTTCCTCGACCTCGACCACGGCACATACCCCTTCGTCACCAGCTCCAACCCCATAGCCGGCGGCGCACTCACCGGCCTTGGCATTGGCCCCAAACACGTCCGGCATGTCATTGGCGTCACCAAAGCATTCACCAGCCGGGTAGGCAGCGGCCCCTTCCCCACCGAACTCGAAGGAGAGCCAGCTCTCCGTCTCCGTGGCACCGGCGCCAACCCCTGGGACGAATACGGCACAACAACTGGTCGCCCCCGTCGTGTCGGCTGGCTCGATCTGGTCATGTTACAACACGCCATTCGCGTCAATGGCCTGACAGAACTCGTACTCACCAAACTCGACATCTTGAGTGGACTATCCGAAATCCCCGTCTGTACTGCCTATGAATACAAGGGTCAGCAACTCAAACATTACCCCTCAGACTTGCGTATTTTGGCAGATTGTCAACCTGTCTACACAGTATTGCCTGGCTGGCAGGAAGAGATCACCCAGGCCCGTGAATGGGCTGATTTGCCCGAAAACGCCCGTCAATATATCCTGTTCGTGGCAAAAACGGCCGAAATTCCCGTAACAATGGCTTCAGTTGGTCCTGGCCGCCAGCAAATCGTCACACTCTCACCAGCCATTACCCGCCACTAACGCAAATATAACAAACGCCTTGTAAGCTAGCAGAGAAATCGTCAATAAAGGGAGGTGAGGCAAATGACCGAACTGACCCTTAATATTGGCGCGCAAGTTTATTGCACAGACGGCAAAGGGGGAAAACTTGTCAAGATTGTTGTTGATCCACACACCCGCCGTATTACCGATCTGATTGTGGAAAAAGGATTTCTGCAAAAGAAGGATCGCGTTTTGCCCATCTCGCTGGTGCACAAAACAACCGAAGAGGCAATTTACCTTAACATACCCAGCACAGAACTGACTAATTATCCAGAATTTCGGGAAATTGAATTTACTGCGCCAGCAACCGACTGGAAACCATTCCGCCATTACCCAAACCAGAATATCTTGCATTGGGCAACACCTTATGGGTTTACAGCTTTCCCGGAGCCTAGCGTACCAAAAGTTCATCATCACATCCTTACGGGCATTGACCAGAACAAAACCCCTGTAGGGCGTGGCACCCCTATTTATACGCTTAGTGGTATGTTGGCACGGGTAGATCATGTACTTGTCAACCCAGATACAGATGAAATAACTCATCTGGTTGCCAATAAAGGGGTCTTTCCTTATCAGGTGATCATTCCCATAACGCTGGTTGATCGCATTACGGCAGATGGGATTTACATTAACAAGACAACGGATGAATTGAAAGGATTAGCCCGTTATACAGCCCGGTTACCAGTAGATATTCTGGAAGATTTGAAACAAAGGCTGGCTGCTGCTTTGCCAGATTTTCGACATGTGCGGCTACAATTGGATAAAGGGGTGCTTAGTCTGCACGGGTTTGTAAAAGATGAAGCAGCCCGTGAAGAGGCGGAAACAATTGCTCGTGCTGTGCCTGGGGTCTTGAAGGTGGAAAATTATTTGGATACGCATTTGCTTATTGAAACGCAAATATATGAGGCGTTGGCGCAAAATCCTCTGACTCGGAATGCGGTGCTTGAGGTTCATTTTGACCGGGGAATTGTGACGTTGCAAGGTGAAGTAGATAGTTATGAGGTCAAACGGCAAGCAGAGATTGTTGCCGGGAAGCATCCGAAGGTGATTGGGGTAATCAATGAGGTAACGGTGCGGCATGGGGAACCAGATTTGACTGTAACAATTGGGAGTAAGCAGTAAGTGCTTTGTTAGCCAAAATGGAAAACGGCCGTCTTTTGGATTTTGGTCTAAAAGACGGCCGTTTTTTGCTTAAATTCAGACAAACTGCCTTCTCCTAAATCTCATAGGCAAAATGAATGAGGTAGCTTAAATAATATACTCCCTGCCATCGCTCAATGCCGATCACCCAACTACCCCAATCAAACTCAATCGCATCGGGGGCTGGTGGCCGCATCCTTGTCAGGAAATTAACCTGCTGATATCCGTCTGGCAATTGCACCAATCCTGCTGTTGACCCATGTAAAATTTCATTACAACCAGTTTCGGTTGCATTCAACAAATCTTTTTCCAGGAGGGGCTGGATTTTTTCTGCGAATGTACCCACAATGGGAAAACCACTTCCATCTTCTACACCCCAGTCGTAGATGGTGGTTGCTGTGAAGAGTGTGTTGCGCTCATCTCCTCGCACCAGAATTTCCGGATTCCACCAGGCTGTGCGAATGCGAAGGCCACGTTCCGGATGGATGAGTTGTGCCAGGCGTGTGTTGTCGCGGTTGGCAACGGCCGTTTCCAGCTCCGCCAACAAAGCCATCACGGCCGCATCCTCACAAAATGCTTCGGCCGTTATATCTTCTGTCAAAAATCGGCTATTCACCCACCCAGTCAACGTACCAGCGCGAATGGGAACCCATGTGGACGAAATCACGACCACCCCAGAGCCAGTTATCTCAATTCCCTTGCCATCAGGGGGTAATGTACCTACCACTGGATTAGACACGCCGGGACCAGATCGTACATTCAGGATATCATCGGCCGTAACAAAAGCCACCCGATAGCGTGGTGTTGATTCGGCCGTTTCTGTTTGTGGTGTTTCTGCCATTTCCGACACAGACTCCTCCCCATTTTCTTTTGGTTCAAACGTTGGTGCGGGTGGCAATGTGCCCCCCGATTGAGTACGCGGATTTGTTGAAGCGGGTGTCATGATAGGAGTTGGCAATGTTAAAATTGGCGTAGCCGTTTCGGGTGTCACCTCTGGCCGACAAGCGACCAACGTTACCATACCCACCAACAACCCCACCAAAAAATAATACGCCTGTTTGTCCATTACATCTCCCTCCGTGAATACCAATACGCTTATGCCCTGTCATCTTCAGGTTAATAATCAAACGTTTTCCCTGTCAAATTTGTTCCGTTCCTTATGTCCGGCTCATAAATTGAACTTGATATGGACAATATCTCCATCCTGAACGATATAGGTTTTCCCTTCCAGGCGTAATTTTCCTGCGGCACGTGCCTGGGGCATACCGCCAAGGGCAACTAAATCATCATAATGAATCACTTCAGCCCGAATAAATCCTTTGGCAAGGTCGCTATGAATGACACCAGCAGCTTCAACGGCCGTTGCGCCTCGTTTTACCGTCCAGGCACGGACTTCATCTTCACCCACCGTGAAAAATGATTGCAACCCCATCAAATCATAGCTTAATCGGATCACTCTATCCAGGCTTAACTCAGTAACGCCGTATTCTTCCATAAACATTGCCAGTGATTCTTCATCCCCCTCAGCACTAAGCTGAGCCAGCTCCATCTCCAGCTTACCGCGCAGGTTGACAACCGTTGTGAGACGGTGTTGGTAATCAAGCTGAATCTCGTCCTGGTCGTCGCCAATATTGATAACCACCAAAGTTGGTTTGAGGGTAAGTAACCCATAGCCACGCAAGGATTTGAGTTGTTCTTCGGTAAGTTCAAGATCGCGCAACGGCCGTTCTGCCATCAACGCCTCATTCATCATCTCAAACAATGCCAATTCCGCCTGCGCCTCCCCCTTATTCTTAAATGCCCCCTTGCTCAACCCCTCCTGAAGCTTCAACATTCTCCTTTCCACAATACCCAGGTCATTGAGCAAAAACTCCGTATCCAATGCTTCCAGATCACGTGCCGGGTCCACACTTCCATCTGGGTGAGGGTAAACATCACTCTCAAAAGCCCGTACCACATGCACAAATCCATCAAGCCCGGACAAATGATTGAGCAATTGGCCCGGCATTCCCCCACCTTCGCTGGCTCCCTTTTGCAAACCGGCCACATCTGTATAGGTAATACGGGCATAGGTTGTTTTCTTGGGGTTGAACATGCGGCTCAAGACATCTACCCGCTCATCGTGGACATCCACAACGGCCGTTAACACATCAAACCGCCCCCCCATACTCTGACCAGTGGGTGCATTCCCTTTTGTCAGTGCATTAAAGATCGTCGTTTTGCCTGCTCCCGGCAGACCAACAATTCCAAGTTTCATCACACCTTCCTGAACCATTGAGATTTTCATCCATGAGTATATCAGGAAACGGTGTGAAATACCGCCCGGCTCCCCCCTGACTTTGCAACGAATTTCTGCCGGTCAACACAAAGGGGCTATCGAATTTCGACCAACTCCACTTCAAAAATAAGTGTGGCGTTGGGTGGAATAATGCCACCAGAGCCAAGTTCTCCATAAGCCAGTTCGGGTGGAATTACCAATTGTCGCCGACCACCAACGCGCATTGTAGCAATTCCTTCGTCCCAACCGGCAATAACCTGACCCACGCCCAGCACAAATTCAAACGGCCGTCCCGCGCTTATGGTGCTATCAAAACGGGTGCCATCTTCCAACCAGCCAGTGTAATGAACAACCACCCGTTGTCCCTGTTCCGGCATCGGTCCCTCACCAACTTCAAAGTCGTAATATTTCAGCCCGGATTCAGTAACCGTAAAGTCTTCCTCTGGCACTGGTGTGAGTGGAGAAAGGCGGCGAATTGCCAGCAGTTCTACTTCCATGAGCAGGGTGGCATTGGGCGGAATTGCGTCGTCTAGCCCCTCTTCTCCTAATCCCAATTCGGGTGGAATACGCAAGAGGCGTTTGCCACCAACTTGCATGGTACGGACACCTTCTTCCCAGCCAGGAAATACTTCGTTGGCGCCAATGGTGAAGTCGAACGGCCGTCCTCGTGAGCCACCCACGTATTGTGTGCCATCTTCTAGCCAGATGCTGAATTCGATGGTCACCAGGTCGTCTGGCTGGGGCGTGTCGCCTTCACCTGTTATCAGATCGGCGTATTGCAGGCCGCTTTCGGTGGTGATGAAGGCCTCAGGAGAAACGGCCGTTGGTTCTGGCGTAGGCGTAGCCGAAATCAGCTCGACGGTAATAATGAGGATCGAATTGGGCGGCACACCAGGCGCACCTTCTGCCCCCATGCCAATTTCTGGTGGAATAACCAAAATAGCCCGGCCACCTTCACGCATCATACCCAGCCCTTCTTCCCATCCCGGTGGAATCTGTCCGCGGCCATAAATGAGGGAGACGGGTTCCCCCAGGCTGTATGATTCGTTGAATAAACGGCCGTCAGCCAATTTGCCGGCAAAATGCATTAACACCAAATCACCATCTTGAGGAGAACGGCCGTTTCCTGCCTCCAACTCGATATACCGCAATCCACTCTCCGTTACAATCGCGTTCTCCAGGTCAATATCCACCAAAATTTGCTCTTCCAATGTTGGCGTTGCAGTCGGTTCCACAGTAGCTGTCGGCTCAACCGCAACAGGAGATGGTAAAACCACCACCTCTGTCGGCGATACAGTCGTCTCCTGTGTGGGAGCAGGCACTGATTCTGGTGGTGAAGAACAGGCTACCATTACAAACATCAACAAAGTTGTTATAATCAGATATCTCAATGGGACATTTGGCAGTTCCACATATAACTCCTTTCATAATCTGACAAAACCGCGCTCAAATATCCTTGCGGTTTTTCTGAAATAAGTAGATACCAGACGTATCCTATCATAATCAGCAGTCTCTGACCGTCTGGCGACTTACAAAATTTCTTATTAGATTAAAAAAGACATTGTACCCGGCAAAAGGAGTTTTTTATGCCCCACTCTAACAAATCAACCCCTTCCTCATTTCTCTATTTCTGGTTAGCAGCAATTACCACACTTTATGGTATGCAATTGTTGCGCGGGCTTTTGTCCTTGCTCGTTTTTGTTTTACGCGAACGATTTGATTGGCCACCGGTGTTGACGGGGGTACTGGCTTTGTTGCTTTTCCTTTCCGGTGGGTTGGTGCATTGGTTATGGCAAAAAGTTGGCACAGGGCGTCTTCTTTGGATAAGTGGTGGGGGAGTAGCTCTCTTGCGTCTGGTTGCCCAGTTGTGGCAGGGTGATCCGCTAGTCGATCTGGTATTGACAGCGCTGGGAATGGTTTGTTTTCTCTGGTTCTTGCCGCTGATGAAAGGCGTAGCAGGGGAGCTGGGAACGGCCGTTCTCCGAAAACTGGCACTGGGCTTCCTCACAGGAATGACCATTGACACCACCCTGCATGGGGCATACGGAACATACGACATGTTTTGGCAGTCTGATTGGTTAACGGCCGTTCTTATTTTGCTATTTACACTCATACAACTGTTCATTTTGCAACAGGTTGCGGCAAACAGCCCAGAAGAGATCAGCGAAACCAGCTGGACAACGGCCGTATCCTGGATCGGCATAGGCCTGTTCTTCTTCCTCCAATTACTCATCTTCCGCAACATCACCTGGTTAACCGCTTTGACCAACTGGCAATTCAGTTCTGTCTTTCTATGGAGCACAACCGCTCAATTAATCGGATTATTCTGGTGCGTATGGGGTATCTCGGCGGGCAAAGAATGGGAAACTTTGCTCTTTGCACCACTTTCCCTGCTCCTGGTACCCTATACCGCTAACTGGTTGGAAAACGCCTGGGGGGCTGCGCTTGTGATATTATTTGGGAATCTGGTAACGGCCGTTTGGGCATACCGTATCCTCTCCTTCCCACCCCAAAAACCTGCAGAACAATCCGGGTTACGCCGCCTGGCAACCAGCCACGCCATCGCATTTCTCCTGTTTACCCTGTTTGCCTTCCTCTACTACGCCAGCTACGATATTTCCATCCTTCCTTTCCCCAACACCTGGTTACTGCCAGCCGCTCTCGTGCTACTACTCCTCTTCGGCCAACTGGAACACCTCTCCACACCAGCAGAACCAGAAAGAAAACGGCCGTATCTCACCCTCCTCCTCCTACTGCTACTCCCCCTCTATCAACACCTCACCTGGCACACACCCACCCCAACAACCAACACCAGCTTTCCCCTCCGCGTCATGACCTACAACATCCACGACGGATTCGACACCAACGGCCACCTCGGCATGGAAGCCATCGCCCAAGTCATCGAAAGCCAACAACCAGACATCATCGCCCTCCAAGAAATCTCCCGCGGTTGGGCAGTCAACGGCTCCATAGACACCCTCATCTGGCTCTCCCGACGACTCAATATGCCCTACATATACGGCCCCACTGCCGATCCCCTCTGGGGTAATGCCATCCTCAGCCGCCACCCCCTCATCAACCAGGGAACAGCCCCACTCCCCACAGAAACCCTCTTACTCCGTCGTGGCTTCACATGGGCAGAACTAGACCCGGGAGACGGCACACCAATCACCGTAGTCAGCACCCACTTTCATCACAAAGACGGCGATGACAACATCCGCACAGCCGAAGCAGAAGCCCTCCTCCAATTTTGGCAAGGACGACCTCGCACCATCCTGATGGGCGACTTCAACGCAACACCCAACGACGAAGCCATCCAAAAACTCAAAGCAGCCGGTTTCCAGGATGTCATTGAACTAAACGGTATTACTCCAGGCTACACCTCACCCTCAACCAACCCTACCAAACGAATTGACTACATCTTGATCACCCCAGACCTGACAGCAGAAAACGTTACCATCCCCATAGCAACCAGTTCTGATCACCTGAGCGTAGCCGCCACCATACAGCCATAAAAAAACGGGGACAGGTATTTTACCTGTCCCCGCCAACTACTACTTACACCTTCATCAATTACTGGCCAATACTCACCAGCTCTACCTGGAAAATCAGCGTGGCATCTGGCGGAATCACACCACCCGCCCCAGTAGAACCATAAGCCAGTTCAGAAGGGATCACCAATTGGCGTACACCACCAACCTTCATGCCAACTAACCCCTCATCCCAACCGGGAATCACCATTCCCGCACCCAATACAAACTGGAACGTACGTCCCGCATCTAGCGAGCTATCAAACTTTGTACCATCTTCCAGCCAACCAGTATAGTGTACTTCCAGCGTCATCCCAGATTCAGCAGCAGGACCATCACCCGGCTTAATATCATAATATTTCACGCCACCTTCAGTCACTTCATACTGGTCATCATCCAGTTCCATAATTTGCGCTGGCTTGCGAATATCAACCAATTCTACCTGCATAATCAATGTAGCGTTGGGGGGGATCACGCTGCCACCACCCTGTTCACCCAGTCCCAGCTCAGGTGGAATGACCAATTGTCGCTTGTCGCCAACCCGCATTGTAGAGACTGCTTCATCCCAGCCAGGGAACACACGCCCTGAACCAAGCGCAAACTCGAATGGTTGTCCCTGGTCTTCAGAACTCCCCACATATGTCAGGCCATCCTGTAACCAGATAACATACTCAACTGAAACCAGATCGCCTGCTTCCGGTGTTTCGCCATCTCCTTCTTCCAGATTGTAATATTGCAGACCGCTATCGGTAGTGGTGTAATCCGCCTCAGCAATATCCTCCGGTTTGGGAGGTGTGCGGAATGAATCAAGTTCAAGTTCTAGCAACAGGGTCGCATTGGGGGGAATAACTGTACCAGCACCAGCTTCACCAAAACCCAACTCTGGCGGCACAACAACCTGTCGTTTGCCGCCCAGGTGCATGGTAGCTACAGCTTCATCCCAACCAGGAAATATCTGGTTAGCACCCAAAATGAACTGAATCGGCCGTCCTGTAAAATCAGAACTATCAACAAACTGATTATCGGCATCAGCCAGCCAAATGGTGTAATTTACAAATACAATATCACCTTCTTGTGGAGAATCTCCCTCTCCCTCAACAAGGTCATAATACTTCAGGCCAGTGTCAGTAATCACATAATCCTCTTCAGCAACCGCTTCAGGGGTAGGAAAAGGATTAGCCGCATTCAGGTCTTCAGGCGCAGTGGCTTCAGTATCTGCCTCTTCAGAAGTCGTCGCTCCCTCGGTATTCGTACTTTCAGTAGTAGTGTCTTCGGTTGTCGTGCTTGCTTCCGGCGTTGCTTCAGCCGGTCCACATGCCGCTAACACCAACATCATCACAAGGCCCAAAATGAGCCATACGGGTAAAGATAATCGCTTTTTCACAAAAACTCCTTTTAATTTTATTTTCTGGGCCTGGCCAATGTGTGGGGCAATGAATGAAAGGGGGGAGCAACCTGGTCAATACCGATTTAATCCTCGACTTTACATTTACATGCCGGCCATCAAACATATGGCACAAGGCCGGTTTGTTTCCTGTTCAGGATTGTACCACATTCTCGCTATTACAAAGGGAAATTCAGCATGAATATTTCTCCTTACGGCCGTTTTTTATCTGTTTTTCAGACAAATAGCACCGTCCTCCTCACCTACCCTAATTAAAGGTTGAAGAGCATAAACACAAACCAATACAAAAAAGACCGGACTTCTCCGGCCTTTTTTGTGTCATTTGTGTTTGAGTAACAACTATTTGATGATGACAGGCAAGTAGACATACCACTTTGGCG
>RFGV01000200.1 GCA_003696605.1 Chloroflexota bacterium
TGGTGGGGTTGTTGACGCGACGAGCCGTTGATCGGGCGATGAGTCACGATTTGGGGGGTTTGCCTGTGAGTCGGGTGATGCGGGCGGGGCGGGTTACGGTACGGCCGTCTGATTCAGTGGAGCGGGTGCAACAACTGATGCTGGCTGAGGGGTGGGGGCAGATTCCAGTGGTGGCTGATTCAGATGATGGTCAGGCAGGTGATCGGCCGATAGGGGTGGTGACGCGGACGGATGTGCTGAATTATTTGTTTCAGGCGTTGCCCGAAACGGCCGTTCCGGAAATGCGGCGTCTGTTGGTGCATTCTTTACCGCCTGCCTTATGGCAAATGGTGGTGGTAGTGGGCGAAACGGCCGATTCACTCGGCATGCCTCTGTACTTTGTTGGGGGCATTGTTCGTGACTTATTGCTAGGCCATTCACCCACAGACCTGGATATGGTGGTTGAGGGGGATGCGATTGCTTTGGTACAAAAATTGCAAGCCCGTTTTGGTGGCCAGATCCATACCCATAGCCGATTTGGTACGGCCAAATGGTTTGTTACCCCGGCAATCTGGCAGCGAATCGCGCCAACAGCTAGCCTGGAGAATGTGCCGGCAACGATTGATTTTGTCACTGCTCGCACCGAATTCTATCGGGAGCCATCTGCATTGCCGGAAGTATCACGTGGTTCGATTAAACTTGACTTGCACCGGCGGGATTTTACGATTAATACGCTGGCAATCCGGCTGGATGGTGTACATTTGGGAGAGTTTTTGGACTTTTATGGGGGGCGGCGTGATCTGGAGCAAGGGGTGATTCGTGTGCTTCATAGCCTCAGCTTTGTGGATGATCCCACACGCATTTTGCGAGCGGTGCGTCTGGAACAGCGGCTTGGTTTTCGGATTGAGCCGCGCACAATGGAGTTGTTGGTCTCTTCTTTGCCCATGTTGGATCGGGTCACTGGCGATCGGATTCGGCATGAGATTGAGTTGGCTTTGCGAGAATCGAATCCGGTTCCGGTGATGGAGCGGTTGTGGGAATTGGGGGTGATGCGACAAATTCACCCGGCGTTGGCATGGTCTCAGGAAACGGCCGTTGCGTTTGCCCGTGTTCCCAAGCTGTTGACCGACCCGGAATGGAAAGCGGCGTTGCGGGGTGAGTCACCAGCATTTGTCTATTTTGCGCTGTGGATTTTGCCGCTGACGGCTGAGGAACAAACGGCCGTTATGGACAGGTTGCGCGTACGGAAGGCAACGCGGGAAGATATGGCCGCCATTCGCCGGGTGTATGCCGGGTTATGTGCCCTGCCACCAACGGCACGACGAAGTGAGGTGGCCGCTTTGTTACGGCCGTATCCCGCACGTGTGTTGTTAGCGGTACGGGCTGCTTTTGGAGAAGACAAGCCATCGGACTGGATTGAAGCGTATTACCGAGAGTGGCAATGGGTGAAAACGGCCGTTACCGGCGATGACTTGCGCGCAATGGGGCTAAAACCAGGACCGCTATACGGCCGTTTGCTCAATCACCTACTGGCAGCCCGCCTGGACGGCGAAGTCCAAACCGAAGCCGAAGAAAAAGAACTCCTAAACAAACTACTGGCAGAAATCGATCAGACAAACAAATAGCAACACCATCCAGCCCCGTCAAAACATAGATATAGTTCCCTGCTCCTCATCCAATGACCAATTACCCGTAACCAGGTAGCCTACTGCCTCATCATGCGTGCCATCCATCAGAACCCGCAAACGGCGATTATTCGTCACGCTGGCAATATCAATTACGCGCAAATACTCACCCAGATGGGCATCCCCTGGTGAAAACTTTGCCAGCATATTGGGTGATTCACGGAAAAACGCCCAGTTGAGAGAGTTACCCGGCTGACCTAGTTGAATGGCCAGCGAATAAATACCCGACTCCACCAAATCCTGGAAGAAGTGCGTACCATAAGATAATTCTGGAACACGGCCGTCTTTCTCCAACCCCAATTCTACCAAAATTTTGGTATTAAAAATATCCGCATAAGTAACCCGCACCCCCAACTCCAGGTTGGCACTTCCCCACCGTCCAGGCCCCATAATAATAAACACTTCATTTTCCAACGCTTTATTCAAACGGCCGATTACTCGTCCCAATTCCAGCTTGATACTTTGCTCCGGGATTTCCCCATACTTCTCCGGATCAACAAAGATCACATACCGAATATCATCCACCTGCCCATCAGGAATCAACTCCTTGGCAGTAAACAAAACATCTTCAGCCGGAATATCACGCGGGATTTCCACCGGTCCTGATTCACTGCGCTGACTCAATGGCCGACATTGTAACAAATTCAACTTGTAATCCGGGTAAGGATAGTTGGGAATAATCTCTACAGTAAATTCCGTATCAACCGGCGTCTTATATTCTCGCTCCAACCGCATGAGTGCCGTACGCATCAGCTTGACAAACTTATGATCTTTAAGCAAATAATCAAATGTCAGAACAAACCGATCTCCTGGCTCCAGCGAAGCAGTAGAGAAAATTTCCTGCAGGTAATCCCCTTTATCAATCGAAGCGATATACCGTAAATAAGGATAATTTTCATCCAATACCTCATCAACAGGTAATGTTTTGAAAGTATTTTCTTCCAGGTCAATCAGGTCAATATACCATTGTGAATATTGCCGAATAGCTTTCGCCGAAGTTTCCGGGCGTAATTGAGGATGGCTCAAGGAAACCATACGCGGATAATCATTATCCACCCGGTCCACAGCCCGCGTGCCAATTCCCCAAACCATTCGCAAAAATCCCTCTTCACGTCGTATTTTGGGGTGCCAGCGGAATGGATTCTGGCTAAAACCTACACCAGCAATTGTGGGGAAAAAATAACGGCCGTATTGCTCCCCCTTCAATTTCTGCAACAAAATCGCCATACGCTCATCATAATCAATCAAACCATGATGCTGCCGGTACAAAATGGCATCTGGATTCAGCGAACTCGCATACACCTTCTTGATCGCCATTAACAGCGCTTCCAGATTTTCCTCTTCCGTTCCCTGATTAGGACAAAAATAACTACTATACTTCCCGGCAAACGAAAACCCAAAGTTATCCTCCAGCAAACTTGACGAACGCACAATCAGCGGATTCTTCCCCACCTGCCGCAACACTTCCCGTAGTTGCTCTACAATATCCTCCGGGAAATTCCCCCTCAGATGTGCTTCCACAATAGATGGATACTGCTCACGAATCTCATCCAACGGCCGATATTTCTGGTTCATCAAATAATCCAACCGATTCATCAGCCGAAAATCATAAATTACCTCACTACCAATAAAATACGAGTCGGGAATATCCACCCATTGACTAATATCTGGGCCAATTTCCGGCGCCGACTGCTGCAAAATCTTCCAAGCCAGCACCATTCCGGCAGCTTTTCCCCCAATTTTGCCTGTGCCAATACGCCGCCGGTAAATACGCCGCAAGTCCGCAATATCAAACATTCGCTTGGCTACCGCAATAAACGGCAACTGGTCACTAATCATCCGCTTGATTAACACCACCTTGATCTCCTCCAGGTGATGCTTCACCTTTTCCTGTTCCGGCGGTGGCATCGCCTCATAAATCTCCCCCTGGCGAAATAGCAATTCCCACGGCGCAATTTCCGGATTAAACGTCAGTTCTACCGAATCTGTTGGCGCAGGCTGGTTGCTCAGCACCTCCTGAATGATTTGGTCCAACAACGCACTGCCCAGGTTATCCGCAAAATAGGCGTCTGTATGAAAATCTCGAATGCGTTCCTTTCGTTTTTGCCAGATATGTGCATCTTCCTGGCTGAATGGGTCATATAATCCTTCACGTCTTTGCGATTCTATGGCCTTTTCCTTTACTTCCCGCTCAAATTCAGCCTGGGTAATAATTCCTCGCCGAAATAGCTCTTCACGCATACGCATACGTATCTGATCACACAAGATGGGGTATTGTGCCAGCTTGATATAAATGTCAATGGCTGGGGTGACACTGCGCAATGGGGTGGTAGGCATTTTGGTTTTTTGAGGTCGTACTGGTGTGCCATTTGTTACATTTGAGTCATCTGTTGTCATTGTTTTATCCTTCTCCCCGTTTCTAACCCCTATACAGTTACAAAAGCTTTGTGCTACACTTCAGTCATTATAACAGCTTGCCAGGTTGGCAAAATGCCAGTAAAACCAAAATGGTCGATCCTTAATTTACTTATTATTGTTGGAGGGTAA
>RFGV01000201.1 GCA_003696605.1 Chloroflexota bacterium
CCTCTTTCAGCTTTTCAATTTCTGCACTGCTCATTTCTGGTTCGCTTTGGTTGGGTTGTTCGTCCGGTTGCTGCTCCATGATCTTAAAACCACCGGACACGCCACCTGCGGGGGTCTGTCTTTTCGTCAGAACGTTGGTCAGCAATCCAGCCACTGCCGGGTTGTCAATTACACCCAGAATGCGCTCCACGCCATCTACCAGCTTGTCCACAAAATCCCGGCGTTCATGCTGGATGCCTTCAATGAGCTCCTCCATCTTTTCCAGTTGGCGCTGGAATTGTAGTTTCTCGATCTCATGGTTCAGGCGTTCCTGGTACTTCTGTTCCAGCCGTGCCTCGATCTCACCGATGTTTACCGGTGGGGTTTGTGCGCCATGCCCTGAAATTGCATTTTGTTGCTGCTGACCAACGGTGTATCCGGTGTTGAGGAAATAATGCACCGTGTTGGGATCGTTTTTCGCCTTGCGCACAATCACAACAAATTCCCTAACACCCTGCTGCATCTGGTTTGAGATAGTATCGTACAGATACTGCCAGCTTTCAGAAATATCGTTGCATTCGTGCAATGCCAGTTTGGGGCCCTTTTGACCTCCGGATGCTTTGTGCAGGCTCCAATAAACCTGCTTGGCATCCTTGAAAAATTCATCAAACCAGCGTTTAAGGGCATCGGCGTTGAACATGATTAACAGGTTAATTCCTCAACGTAAAATGTGAGTTCGATTGCGGAACCGGCAGAAATGGAAGTGCCGGATGCGAAAACAACCAGGCTTTCGGCCGGGTCAATGACCATCGGAGGGAACTTCAAAAATGCCTTGTAACCGGTCACGTCCTCCACAACTGATTCCAGAGGCAGGTTTACCACCTCGCTGCGGTTGGCGTCTTTCAACACCAGGTTGGCTTTCTTCAAAAGCGAATCAGAAATGAGGGCTTTCCCGGACTGGGTTTGGCGATCTGCGTGGTATGCTCTGGTGGCAACTCCAAACACCTTGTTTGGCGTTTTCAGAACATTCTTGTCGCCTATGTTGTACGACGTTTCATTGGCTTTCAGCGCAATTTCAAACGTCACTATTCGCCACTGCTTTTCCATTTTTTTTGCATTGAATAGAGGTGCAGGGAGGCCGAAGCCTCCCTGAAACCGCTATGTGTAAGAAAATAGAAGGTTGTCGCTTCTTAGCGCACTGCGCAATTCTGGTTGTCGCTGAGCTCCATCGTCTTGTTGTCGCCACCTTTGATTTGGAAGCCAATCAGGTGAAAACCGACGTAATTTTGCTCACCGGAAACAGAAGAATCACCAACGATTTTGGCATCTGGAGTGAATCCAGAAAGCTGGATTTTGATGGCCACATCAGTGCCACCGGCAAGGATCACGTCCTTGTAAAGGTTGGTGAAGCTGGAATAAGATAATGGATCACCCATTTGCGCAACAGCGGCAGAACCTGCCTGAGTTGGCGGAACAAACCGGAACAATTCGGCGGGAAGGCCATCGAGGATGGCATCACCTTCAACGTCCAGGTTTACCTTACTTCCGAAGTAAAGGCCCCGGATGTTTTCGTTCTCGGTGAATCCGGAACCACCGTTGGGAGCATTGAAGATGGTTTTATCTTCAAAAGTGGCTTCCTCAGCAACTGCATAGTTACTTCCCACAGCCTTCCTTACGACCATACGGCCGGCAACGGGGGCAAATCCATCGTTTTTCCCAATCAAAACCTGGGTCTTGTCAGCTGTCAACTCATTGTTGCCGGCAGACAAACCGATTTTGTAGGAATTGGTGCCAGAGGCAAGGGCATAGTATGCCCGGATCATCGTCAGCTGGATGTCCTCCTTTTTGAAAAGAGTGGTCAACCAGGCGTAAACAGACAGCATTCGGCTGTTGATGTTACCGTTTGAGATTTTCATTGTGAATCGA
>RFGV01000202.1 GCA_003696605.1 Chloroflexota bacterium
CCCGCCGGGAACGGCGTTTAGGAGTATGTAGATGGCGATTGTCGCCAGAAATACGACGAGTACCATTTGGACCCCGCGTCGGATTAGGTAGTTGGTCATAGGATTTTCTCCTTGTTTGGGTGGATTGGGACACGGCCGTTTTTCTTGTGGTTTGCGGTTGGTAAACGGCCGTACTTACGCCCACTTGTGCTTATCTGTTAGAATATCTTGTAGTTGTGCAAAAAACTAGAGCGATTTTGTATCAGAATTGTATCAGAATCGGGGATTGAGTAATTTTGACTGAACAATTGGCGGACATACTAACCCAATTTGTTGCCCGGTCTGGATATTCAAGTGGTCAATTGGCACGATTGTCTGGTGTGCCGAAGCCTACTATTGTGAATTGGCTGGAAGGGCGGGTACGGCGGCCACGTAATGTGGTGGATTTGTTGCGATTGGCAGTGGTGTTGCATTTGTCTGCGGCTGAGGCAGACCGATTGTTGGTAGCAGCCGGACATCCTTCTTTGGCTAATTTGCGGGAACAGGCGAATCAGGCGAATGATGTGGTATTGCAGGAGTGGGTGAATAAGTGGGATACGGCCGTTTCTCCCCCCCACTTCAATTTAACCCCACCTTTTCAAGTTACGGCCGACCTTCCATACTTTGTAGGCCGTGAAGATAGTTTGCAGAAACTCAGGCGTCACTTGACTGCGCCAATACACAAACAGCCATACAGTATTCAGGGCATGCCTGGTGTCGGTAAAACAGCGCTGGCTGTCCATTTGGCCTATCAACTACGGGATGCTTTCCCTGATGGTGTGCTGTGGGCACGTGTAGATACTTCAGAGCCGATGGCTATTTTGCGTACATTTGCCCATGCTTACGGTGTGGATGTAAGTCATTATAGTGATTTGGCGAGTCGCAGCCGAGTAGTACGTGAATTATTGGCTAACAAACGGGCATTAATCATTTTGGATAACGTAGAAAATAGTGAACAGGTCAAGCCTTTGTTGCCGCCTACTGGTCCCTGTGCTGTGCTCATTACGACGCGCCGGCACGACTTGTCGGTACTGCGTGGTGCATATCGCCTGGTTTTGCGGCCGTTTTCCCCACATTCCGAATCCTCTTTGTTGCTTTTTCGGCAAATTTTGGGCAACGACCGTGTTGAGCATGAACGGGCATTATTTAGTGAAATGGCCGAACTGCTGGGGCATTTGCCACTCGCCATTGATATTGCTGCCAGTCGCCTGGCTTACGAGCCAGGGTGGACAACGGCCGCTTTTTTGCAACGGTTGCGGGCGGAACAGCGACAACTTTCGGAGCTGGCATATGAAGATCAGAGTGTGCGTCTTTCCTTTAATGCCAGTTATGAAATGCTGTCAGAAGCAGAACAACAATTTTTTACTGCTTTGGGGGCGTTTGCTGGTGAAGATTTTTCAATAGAAGCGGCGGCGGTCGTTGCCGATTTGTCTCTGGTTGATGCAGAAGATAAGTTGCGTCGTTTGTATGGGTTGTCGTTACTTCGATACGGCCGTTCGGCATCGAACGCCCCAATTTCTTCACGGTATGGGTTTCACCCCTTGTTGCGTGCCTTTGCCCGCGAACGGCTACCACACGATTCACCGGTATGGTTACGCCTGATTAAATATTATGTTAAGTTTCTGGAGCACCCCCATGACTTTGGCATACTGGATATGGAAGTGGGAAATATTTTGGGGGCGCTGGAAGTGGCGTGGCAAAAGGAGCAAACGGCCGAATTTTTGCAGGGCGTTAATGGTATTTATCGGTTTTTAGAAGCACGGGGAATGTATGAGACTGCGGGGGATTTGTTGGCCAGGGCAGAAACGGCCGTTACGCCCGAAACAAACCCCGCCACCCGTCTGCTACTCTACCTGAACACTGGTCATCTGGCCCAAAAACAGGGTGAATACATCGAAGCCGAAACCCGTTACGAAACAGCATTAACAATTGCCCGCGAAATCAACGATCGCCCCAATCTAAGCCATATTTTGCGCGCGTTAGGGGTGTTGGCTGCTCGCCGTGGCGACTATGTGTTGGCCGATGCCTACTACACCGAAGGCTTAACGCTAGCCCGTGAGTTGGGGCATGGAGGAATTGTAAGCAATTTTTTGCGGGGGCTGGGCGTGCAAGCCTGGATGCGTGGCGATTTTGCCCGTGCTGAAGCATTCTATGAAGAAGGTCTGGCACTGATGCACGTAGATGATGCCGAAAGTACGGTTGGTACAGGTGGTATGATGTGGGGGCTAGGAGTGCTGGCTCAGGAACAAGGTGATTTACCCTTAGCAGAGCGATACTATCGAGAGGCTCTGGCACAGGCACGGAATGCTGGTCATCAGGAACGTATTGTTGTCCTGTTGCGTAGTCTGGCGGCGTTGGCTATGGCGCAGGGAGAGCTGGAAACGGCCGAAACTCACTGGCAAGAAGCTCTCAAACTGGCACGTGCGTTAGGGCACCGCTGGCAAATTGCACGAGTGTTGAGCGAACTGGGCGAACTCTTTTTGCAGCAACAAGAAATAAAAGCGGCCAATGCTGCTTTTCGGGAATTGTATGAGCTGGCACGTATGATGCAAAGTCAAGAATTGGTTGCCAGTGCCCAATTTGGATTGGCGCGTGTTGCTGCCCACCAGGGTGATTTGCCCCGTGCTCTGCAATATGGACGGGAAAGCCTTGACTCCTACACGGCAATTGGTCATTTCCGTGTCAATGAAGTCAAGGCCTGGTTTCGGTCATTACACGTTGCCTGATTATCGGGTTGCGCGCACGCGGGCAATGCCAGAAATTCCCCGCAAACGATCTAACAGTTCAGGGCATACCCGTACATGGTGGTTGGGGAATTCCATGGCCAGTTTTTGTCCGGCCAGGATGATTTTCAGGCTGTCGTTGCCGTCTGCATATTCAGCAGAAAGGGTGAGTGCCTGGCGACAAGTTTCTTTCCAGAACGCTACTGGCTTGACTTCAATGATGAGTAAACGACCGTTTCCATTCCCATTCCCATTCCCGTTTCTGTGTCCATTTGCAGGCCTGGTTCTCACATTTGCTTTCGGTGTGGCCACAGGCACCCTGGACAATTGAGCCTCTGACGTCTCCTCAAAGTTAGGCGGCGGGGGTGGAGGCGTGTAGACCGGGCTTCTTTCTTGTATAGATTTGGTGGTGGGAACAGGGGACGGAGTTTTCTGGCGTATTTCCGGGTTGGATTCGGCCGTTTCTTCTACTTCCCTATCCGGTTTTGCCACCTGCACATTCGTTTGGACACTGTCCACCAAAATCGTCAATTCATCTCCCCGCGCCTGCACCTTACCCGTCAGCACCACAATCTGATCGACCTTAACACTATCCCGACACGCTTGCCACGTACGCGGGAAAAACACCAGATCCACTTTTCCTTCCAGGTCTTCCAATTCAGCAAACGCCATGGGATCGCCCTTTTTAGTTGTGTGCGTACGCAACGACGCAATCATACCAGCCATACGCACAATTTTTCCATTCCAGGTTGCGTTCAGATCCACAGTCGTTACCGAAATCTGCTCCTTAAGCTGCGCCAGCGCACGTTCCAACGGATGCTCACTAAGATAAACACCAATTAATTCACGCTCCCAATCCAGAATTTGGCGGTGCTTGATAGCGGGTACTGCGGAAGACGGCCGTAACAAATCCACCTCCACCTCCACCTTCGCCGCCATTTCTCCCCCAAACAAACTCATCTGACCAGCCGCCGCCGCCTCATGAGTCTGCCCACTATAAGCAATCATCCGATCCATCCCATCCAACAGTTGCGGCCGGGTCCCCCATCGGTCAAACACACCAACCTTAATCATCGATTCCAACGCCCGCTTCCCAATACGTCGCAAATCCACCCGCTTGCAAAAATCCCGCAAATCCGCAAACAGCCCATTTTCCTCCCGCTCCGCCAGAATAAGCTCAACCGCCCCTTCCCCCACATTCTTAATAGCCCCCAACCCATACCGGATAACAGGCTGACCAGCATTATCCTCAATCCGAAAATCCAAAATAGCTTGATTAATATCCGGTTGAGCCACCTCAATACCCATACGCCGCGCTTCTGCCAGATACTTCGCAATTTTATCCGTATTATCCCGCTCCACACTGAGCAAAGCGGTCATATACTCCACCGGATAATGTGCTTTCAAAAACGCCGTTTGGCAAGTAATAACCGCATAATCTGCCGCATGCGCCTTGTTAAAACCATACCGGGCAAAAAATTCAATATCACCCCAAATTGCCTCACACACCTCACGAGAAAAGCCACGAGCCATCGCCCCCTCAGTAAACTTAATGCGATGCTCCTCCATAAGCTTTTTCTTCTTCTTGGCCACAGCCTTGCGGATCATGTCCGCATCACCCGGTTCATACCCCGCCAATTCTGAAGCAATCCGAATAATCTGCTCCTGATAAACCAAAATCCCATATGTATCTTCCAGAATCGGCTTCAATTCCGGTGTGTGATACTCCACAATATCCTTGCCTTCAAAAAGTGCTGCGTGCATGCGTCGGATATACTCCGGAATATTTTCCATAGGTCCAGGACGGTAAAGCGAAATAGCCGCAATGATGTGGTCAAAACGCTGCGGTTTCATTTCCATCATCAGTCGGCGCATGCCAGCCCCTTCTACCTGAAATACGCCAAGCACCTCACCACGGCTTAACATTTCAAACAAGGCTTCTGGTTTTTTATCAGGATCTGGCCCCACCTGGCCCACATCATAAGGAATATTGTCCATAGTGTACTTGACACCATGCCGTTCCTCTATCAGTTGAGCCGCTTTGCGCAAAACAGTCAGGGTACTCAGTCCCAAAAAATCCACTTTCAACAAACCAATAGACTCTACAATTTCCATTGGCCATTGCGTGACAGAGCGAATACCGCCCAACCCGGTTTCACCGCTGGTGGGGCGATTCAAAGGGACATATTCCACTAATGGCTTATCAGAAATAATGACACCAGCAGCATGACTGGAAGCATGGCGAGAAACACCTTCCAGTTGCATCGCAGTGTCAACTAGTTGCTTGATTTTGGGGTCGCTTTTGTATTTTTGTTCAAATTCGGCCGAGTAGAACTCATGCTCTTTGTCCAGTACATTCTTGATTTTCACCGGCTTGCCCGGAATAGCCGGGATCATGCGGGCGATTTCATCCACTTGTGACAAAGGCATATCCAACGCTCGCCCCACATCTCGGATAGCAGCCCTGGCCCCCAATGTTCCGAAAGTGATAATTTGTGCCACCTTGTCTTGCCCATATTTTTTGACGGCATATTCCACCATTTCGTGCCGCCGATCATCCGGATAGTCCAGATCAATATCAGGCATGGAGACACGGCCAGGATTGAGAAAACGCTCAAAGATAAGGCCATTTTTGAGTGGGTCAATGCTGGTGATACCCAGTGTGTAGGCAACTACAGAGCCAGCACCAGAACCGCGTACATTCCACCAAATATCTGCCTTTCGGGCGAATTCACATAAATCCCAGACAATGAGGAAGTAGGTGTCAAATCCCATTTTGTGGATGATGTTGAGTTCGTGGTTCAAACGATCCCGTAAGACCTGATCGGTGCGAGCACGTTCTTCACCATACCGCCAAACCAGGCCTTTTTCGCATAGCTCACGTAAATATTGGTGAGGGGTTTTGCCGGTTGGTACTTCAAAAATGGGTAGGTGATATCCTTTTGGTTCCAGGTCAACGTTGCACATTTCGGCAATGAGGAGGCTGTTTTCTAGTGCGCCGGGAATGTGCCCAAACAATTTTTCCATTTCTTCGTAGGATTTGAGGTAGTATTCTTTGTTGGAGAGACGGAGTCGTTTGGGGTCGTTGATGGTGCTGCCAGTTTGGATACAAAGCAGAACGTCGTGTGGGTCGGCTTCTTCGGGGGTGGTGTAGTGTACGTCGTTGGTGGCCAGGAAGCGGAGATTGTATTTTTTGGCCATTTGCAGGAGTTCGTTGTTGACTTTTGTGAGTTCGGGGATGTCGTGTTCCTGGAGTTCGATGAAGAAACGGTCGGGTCCGAAAACGTCGAGGTAGAAGCTCATGAGTTCGTGAGCTTTGTCCATATTGCCCTGGTTTATAGCGCGGGGGATTTCGGCGGCCAGGCAGCCGGTGGTGGCGATGAGGCCGGCGCTGTGTTGGGCGAGAAATTCGTGGTCAATGCGAGGTTTGTAGTAGTAGCCGTCGAGTTGGGCGGCGCTGGCGATTTTGAGGAGGTTTTGATAGCCGGTTTGATTTTCGGCAAGGAGGAGGAGGTGGAAGCGTTCTCGGTCTAGTTGGGGGTCTTTGTCTTGCATGCGGCGGGCAGCGACGTAGGTTTCGATGCCGATGATGGGTTTGATGCCGTGTGCTTTGCAGGTGCGGTAGAAGGGCATGACGCCGTACATGGCCCCGTGGTCGGTGAGGGCGATGGCGGGTTGGTTTAGGGCTTTGGCTCTTTCGGCCAGATGGTCCAGGCGACTGAGGCCGTCGAGTAGGGAGTATTCGCTATGTACATGCAAATGGACGAATGGTTTGTGTTGGCTCATGGATAGTTTTTCCTTGCTGTTTTTTGGGTGGATGCACAAATTTCTCTTTTGTTGGGAGGGTGAGGAAATTTGTGCGTTGTTTGGTGTTTTGTTGTATTGTCCCGCAGGTGTTTCCAGTATAGCACAGGTGGTGGTGTTTTGGGGAAAATTTTAAAGTTGTAAAGTTTTTCTGGTTGGTGGTGTGTTGTTTGGTGGTTTGTTGGTGCTCTTGTACAATGTGGCAGTTATGAAATTTCGTGTCAGACGATTGAGGACGGCGTGGCCGAATGCAAGTGTGTTGCAGTTGTATGATGCCAGAGAGACGTTGTTGTTGGTGGCGGATTTTGGCACGCCGTGGTTGCCTGATGTGGAGCGGGGGCGGGTGCGGCTTGCCCGGCCGAATGGGCGTGTGGTGGGGTGGTTGAATTTGCCGGAGGGTAAGGAGGGGAGGGGTGTACCGGGTTCGTATGTGTTGGTGCGGGATGATGCGGTGTATGGGTTGATTAGTGTGTTTGATGAGGAGGGAAAACGGCCGTATTTCTTCGTGGAAGCAGAACAGGCACGCTGGCTTGTTACGGGGCATCGATTTTCTCCTTTGGATTATGGCATTTTTGATGAAGTACCGGCAAGTATGAATGTATATGCTGATCCGGCAGACTCGATTTCGTCGGAACCAATTGGGCGGGTGTGGGAAACGGCCGTAAATGCCGATCTCCACATTACCCTCCCCGGTGAACAACTTGCCTTTGCCTCCTTCATCACCCTTGCCCTGGCCTATCTCATCAACCACACAAAAAAACGGCGTGCCTAAAATCAGCACGCCGCCTTCTCAACCCACATATCCTAAAATACTACACACCCAACTCATCTGCCACCCAGGCCAGCCCCACACGTTCCAATGTTTCCCGTGTTGGCACCCCAGTCGCCACATCCCAGCCAGCCTGTGCATAATACATATCCATTGCTGCCTGCAATTCCGCCTCCTCCAAAGCCATGCCATCTGTTCGCCCTCCCTTCAATGGCTGGCGGAACAACTTCTTGGGTAATGTATCCCGATCTCTTGTCAACCCCTCGCGAGCATTAAACGCCCGCATCAAATTCAGCCGACGTTCCCCAATCGCCTGTACGTCCTCTACCGACACTTCCCAGCCGGTTGCCGCGGCCAGCAAATCCGCCATATCTTGTGGTCCATACAGTTGCCATGCCGGGCCATATACGAACTGGCACACGCTCATCGTATCCGCTGCACTAAACGTATATTGGGTTTTTAGGGCAAACGCTACTTTTTCTTCATTCAAGGCTTTTGGTGATTGTGGGGTTGTCAGGCCAATTTGAGACAGGTACTTATGATATACCCGCTCATACAACTTGGGGTGATACATTGTGTCATGTTCCGAAGACTGATGGTCTGCGCCAAACGGATTGACCGCATAAATTAATCCCAGACTACGTTTCACATGGGGCATATGGGCTGGTAATTCTTGTCCCTTTACTGTTAGCAAATATTCATGTCCCTTTCCCAACCGATCGGCCGCTCGCTCCGAACCATCAGCCAGATAGTCGCCGAATCCCTCGCGGCGCAATGTTTTTTCCAGCATGGCGATCATGGCTTCTGCATTGCCGTACTCTAGCGCAATGCCATCCATTTCTTCGGCCGTAAATACACCATGCGTGTAACAATCCATAGCCCATGAAAGTGTGGCCCCGCAAGAGATTGTATCTACGCCATACTGGTTACAAAGCTGGTTGGCGTAAGCAATGGCATGCAGGTCGGTTACACCACAGTAAGAGCCGAACGTAGCAATTGTTTCATACTCTGGCCCACCGTATTCCGGCACAACCTGCTTGTTACGCCATTCTGATTCAACCACTCGTTTACATCGTACGATACAGGCATAACAGGTATCTCGCCCTTGTTTGTCCTGTTTGCCTTCTTCTGCACCCCGCAACAGTTCGTCGTAAAGTCGTTCTCCGCTAATTGCTTCGGCAGCTTCCTGAGAGTTGAGTACGCCAGCATCCCAGTTGTAGCTGGGTAATCCACCACCAGCGAACTGACTCATGACGATGCCGGCAGTGCCATAACGGCCGAAATGCTCCATATCGCTATTGGGATAAATCGTCGCCCCATGTTTAGACAGCTTTGCTACCCCTTTTTTGTCTGCCGGATTTACTTTTTGGGTACCGCGTACAACAATTGCCTTTAGTTTTTTGCTGCCCATGACAGCCCCCACACCTGTGCGGCCCCAGGCACGATTGCTCATATTCATAATGGCCGCAAAATAGGACAGCTTTTCACCAGCCGGACCAATTTGGGCGATTTCTACACGTTTGTCTCCCAGTTCATCTTTCAGGATGGTATCTACTTCATTGGTTAGCTTGCCCCACAGGTGGGATGCATCTCGCAATTCTGCTTCTCCATCGTGAATCCAGAGGTAAACGGGTGTGTCGGAGGCGCCACGAATGACAATAGCGTCAAATCCGGCAAATTTCAGTTCGGCTGGCCAAAACCCGCCTGCCTGACTGTCGGCCACGCCGCCACTCTTGGGAGATTTGCAAGTGACTGTACAGCGGCTTTGTCCGCTAACTGGCAAGCCTGTGGGCGCACTACAAGCAAAGGTGAGGGTGTTTTCTGGCCCAAGTGGATCTGCGCCTTTGGGTGTGAACTTCCACAAGTAGTACAACCCCATCAGGCTGCCGCCGATGTATTGCCGATAGAATGTTTCGTCTGGTTTTTCGATTTCCAGTTTGCGGTTGGTGAGGTCAACGTGTAGTATTTTCCCAGTGTATCCGTATAACATGGCCTCCTTCCTTTTTTTGATAACAGGACCTTTTAATAATAATCAGACAGACGGGCGGATTAACGTTGTGTTTGTTTGTTCGCCGTCTGGTGTTGTTGTAGTTCCATTTTTTTGAGGCGGTAGAGGGTTTCCTGGGTGAGTTGGCGGTGTTTGCTGGCTATGTCGGCCTGGATGCCAAACAGGAGGATGATGAGTCCGACGAGAACGAGGCCGGTGCCGATGGTGACGGATTGGGCAAAACGGCCGATTCCGCGAATACCTATCAAATAAAAGTACCCAAATCGCCCCAACAAACCAATACCCGCCAGCAAGAATGGTAGCGCAATGTAGCTAAAGGTACGCAATGGCTCATAAAAGGCATACAGCCGCATGATTGTACCTGTTTGAGCTTTGATAAAGTGCCACATATTACGTTGCAATCGGGAAGGTCGGGTGGGCGCATTTGTTTTTACAGGAATGCTTACCAGCCGCAGCCCCAGTTTTCCAGCCTGGATAATTGTCTCCAGCGTATAACTATAACGGGTGAGGATATTCAGGCGCAAGGCTGCTTCTTGTGAATATGCTCTGAATCCGCTAGGGGCATCGGGGACATTTGTGCCGCTTACCGTGCGCACCATCCAACTACCCAGCCATTGCAACAATTTTTTTATTGGCGAAAAATGTGGGATTTGGGCAACTTGTCGGTCGCCAATGACAATGTCGGCTTCTTGCCGAATGATGGGGGCGACAAGATCGGGGATGTAGCGGCCAGGATACTGATTGTCGGCATCGGTATTGACGATGATGTCTGCGCCGAGCTTGAGGCAAGTGTCCAGGCCAGTTTGGAAGGTGCGAGCAAGCCCCATGTTTTGCCGGTGGCGGATGATATGATCGATGCCAAGCTGGCGTGCGACTTCGGCCGTGTTGTCCGTGCTGCCATCGTCTATGACGAGTGTCTCGATGCAGCTGACACCGGGAATTTGTTTGGGCAACTCGGCAACGGTTTGTGGTAATGTGTCTGCTTCGTTATAACATGGAATCTGGATGATTAGTTTCACGGGTAAAATTGTAACTCACTGCGGGCGTGACGGCGAATGGAATCGTGGGGAAGGCAGGGGGGATGGATGGGTGAATGGGGTGTCAGGAGAAACGGCCGTTAAGAATATTATCAATTTCTGCCCAGTGTAGCCCTTCCCACAAATATTGGTTGAGATCAATTTGCAAATCTTCGCTAACTGCGATGCCTTCAGCACGGAGTAACTCGGCTTGTTCCAGTGCCGTATGCTCACGGTTGACAATACTAATGCGTCCCTGACTGTTGATGACACGATGCCAGGGGATGTGGTGATAAGCGGGATCGTTTTCACGGTCTTTGAGGGCATTGAGCGCATAGCCAACAGCACGAGCTGCCCGAGGATGTCCCAGCATGTGGGCGATACGGCCGTAACTGGTTACCTTACCTTTGGGGATGCGCCGTACAACAGCATACACTTGTTCAAAAAAACCTGGTTGGCTCATGCCAAAATTATAGCACAAGCCACCTATTTACGGCCGTTTGCCAACCGCACTGCTACTGGCAACTGTCGCAATCGCCACATAGCCCAAATTCCCACTGCCGGTCCCAGCGCCAGAATGGCAAATGCAAATCGCCACCCAACGGCACTCTCCAACGAGGGAATAAGCCGAATAGTGAACAAAGTAAGCAAAAACCCCAGACTGGTTTGCAAGGTTAGAGCCGTGCCTACATATTCCTTATCGGACAATTCGCTCACAGCAGCCGAAAATTGCGCGGAATCAGCAACTACTGTTAATCCCCATACCAGGCTAATTGCTACCAGTAACAAAGGATGCCTGCCGTACAGCAATCCAATTCCCAGCGAGCAACCACCACTGATAAGCATGGCGACCGAGGTGATTGTGGTGCGCCCAAAGCGATCAGCCAATTGTCCGGCCAGCAAACTGCCTAGCCCGCCAATGGCGATAACAGCAAAAGCGGCCACACTGGCCCACATTGCTTTGGTTCCTGTTGTCTGGAAACTGGCTAGCAAGAATACAGGAATCCACGCCCACATCGCATATAACTCCCACATATGCCCCAAATATCCCAGATTTGCCAACACAACTTCACGGCGGCGCAAGATTTGTCCCACCAGTTTCCAGTTAAATGGGGGCGTATGGGTGCGATATGGTCCTTCATGTACAAACAGAGCAGCAATCAGGCCGCCGATGGCAGCTAGCAATGCTGCCAGATACAGTACGGGTTGCCAGGTTTGTACACCGCCAAATGCATTGAGCAAGTGGGGGGCAGCAGAGCCAATTGTAAGTGCACCTACCAGCAAGCCAATGCCTAGCCCCCGGTCTTTTTGTGTCCAGGTGGCCATGATTTTCATGCCAACCGGATAAACGCCCGCCAGAAAGGCGCCTGTGAGAAAGCGAAGAATGAGTGCTGTAGGAAGGTTGTGGGCCACAAGAGGGATTAGTGCGGTGGAAAGGGCGGCAAGGAATGAGGTGGTGGTAAGGAACCAGCGGGAGGGGATGCGATCGGCGAGGTTGAAAACGGCCGAACCCAGTGCCCCGGCCACAAAACCAATCTGGACAGACATGGTAAGCCATGCCCGCCCACTATCAGTCAGTTGCCAGGCCTCAGTTAGCGCAGGCACAACGGCCGATGCGGAAAACCAAACTGCCATGCCCAGCAGTTCTGCCAGCGAAAGCAAAAGCAGCGTGCGCCATTTGTGGGACATCTGGCTGGCATGAGCTTTTTGATCAACAGAATGGGAAACCTGGGACATTGCGCCTCCTCAAAACAAAATTTACACTTACGCTATTACAATCATTGCGGTTTGCCTGTATGCGTATTGTATAATTAATGAGAGTTGATTTTGTTTTACGGCCTTAATGTAGCATTTTTGTACAGACTGGTTTGTTGCACGGCTTACGCTTTTACCAGATTGTTGGGCTTTGGCAAGGAACAACGGGTTTGGGAGTGAATTTGTGTATGATGGGTGGTGGGTGTATGAGAGGCAGGCCTGCCGGGAGTTATTCATGAGTGATGAGACTGATCTTTGGTCTTCTACGCGGCCTTTGCGGGCGAATAAGCTGGCACATGCGCTGATAGATAGTGAGTTTCAAATTTTGGCTATCAATGTCACAATGCGGGAGTGGCTGGCGAATGAGGTGACGGAATGGGTTGGGGTGAAGGTAACGGCCGTTTTCCCTGAACTTGTCGGCAATGAGGAAAGCCTTTGTGCCATTCTAAACGGTGAAGAAAAACAACTGATTTTGCCTAAAATTTATCGCCCTGGCAGCCAAGACACATTTGGTCGTTATTTTGACCTGCAAGTTGAATCTGCCCTTCAGCGCGAAAAGTGCCTCCTGCTTACCCTCATTGACGTCACAGAACAAGCAAAACTGGAACAAATGTTACGCCAACAGCGAAACGAACTCCGCCTGGAAATGGAACAACGCAAAAAACTACAACTGGAACTCCACGCCAAAAATGAGGAACTCAAAGCATTTGCTTATTCGGTGTCTCACGATTTGCGCGCACCTTTGCGGGCTATTGAAGGATTTTCCCGCATACTGGCGCAGGAATATCGCCACCAATTGGATGACCAGGGCCAGCGATATTTCAACTATATCATTAAGGCCAGCGAACAACTGAATACGATGATTGAGGATTTGCTGGTGTATTCACGGCTGGGGCAAAAGGTGGTGCAGTTACAGCCAGTATCGTTGCAAGAAGTGATTGACAAGGTTTTGGTAACGTTTGCAGAAAGAATCGCAATGTGTCAGGCCAGGGTGGAAGTGGCCGAGAATTGGCCCTGGGTGGTAGGGAATTGGATGTTGTTGGATACAATGATGTCGAATTTGCTGGATAATGCCCTGAAATACGGCCGTTCTCACACCCCTCCACACATTCACATCACTCACCAAACCACCCCCACCCATGTTACCATTGCCATTCAAGACAACGGCATCGGCATCGATCCCCAATACCACGACAAAATATTCCGCGTTTTCCAAAGATTACACACCGATGAGCAATACGAAGGCACAGGAATTGGTCTGGCAATGGTACAAAAAGCCGTCCAGATGATGCAAGGCAAAATCTGGCTGGAGTCTGCCCTTAATCAAGGGACAACATTCTACATTCAGCTACCCAAGGCAGACATGTGACAAATAACAATGTTCAACCAAACCACCAAAATTCATGAAAACAGGTGAACTCTATGACCACCTCAATTCGTGTTTTATACGTAGATGACTACCCCTTAGATAGAGAACTTGTTCGCCATGCACTCCAATATAACAAACAGCCATTTCAACTTACCGAGGCAGCAACAAAAGAGGAATTTCAAAAATATCTGGCAGAAGGTGAGTTCGACGTCGTCCTTACCGATTTCAACATTCTTGGCTTTGAAGGGCTGCAAGTACTAGACATGGTACAGGCACAAAATCCCCACATTCCTGTCATTATTGTCACAGGTACGGGTACAGAAGAAGTGGCTGTGGAAGCAATGAAACGGGGTGCAGCCGACTATGTCATCAAAACCCCCCTTCACATTCAACGACTTCCTCGCACTATAGAAATGGCGCTGGAAAAGCAACGACTTCAGCAAGAGCGAGAGCGTGCCCGCCAGCAATTACAGGCATTAAATGCTGAACTGGAACAACGTGTTTTGCAGCGGACACGAGAATTGCAGGAAGCGAATGAGCGGTTGCAAGAGCTTGACCGATTAAAAAGCAAATTTATTGCTGATGTATCTCATGAATTGAGAACGCCTGTGACAAACCTGAGCCTGTATTTAAGCCTTATGGAACATGGGCACCCATCACGCCGGGAACATTATATGAAGGTGCTGAAGGAACAGGTGGAAAGGTTAAGCCAGCTGATTGAAGATATTTTGCGAATTTCTAACCTGACGAAAGAACTGGAAACGGCCGAATTCGTGCCCATCGATCTAAACACCCTTGTCAATGAGGTGGTTGAACTCTACCGCCAACTGGCCGAAGACAAAGGATTGACGCTTAGCGCCCAAACGGATCCGAATTTACCCAAAATATCTGGCGTATATAAACAACTCTTTCACGCTGTAGCCAATCTGGTTGTCAATGGTATCCAATACACTGTCAAAGGTTCCGTGACATTAATCACCCAATATTTGCCGGAAACAGATGAAGCCTGTTTGGTAGTTGAGGATACAGGCATTGGCATTCACCCCTCCGACTTGCCACATCTGTTCGATCGGTTTTATCGGGGGCAGCATACACGGTACTTTGATGTGCCGGGGGCAGGTATTGGCTTGGGATTTGTCAAGGAAGTTGTTGCTTTTCATAAAGGCCACATTGAAGTAACCACAGAGGAAGGAAAAGGGAGCACCTTTACCATTTGTCTGCCCTGCCTGAATGAAGAAGAGTAGCCAGAATCTTCTTTTCCAGACAACCCTTCTAGATAACAGTTGTACGGATTACCGTTTCGCTGGTTAGTGTGCGATGCACCGGACATCGGTCGGCAATTTCTGCCAGTCGCTTGATTTGTGCCTCATCCAGATTGCCTTCGAAGCTGATTTCGCATGTGATAATGTCCACTTTGGTATTGTCGGGGCTTTGGCATTCTTCGCATTCGCTGGCGGGTACTTTTTGGTGGTCCAGGCGAATGGTGACGGTTTCTACCGGCCACTGTTTGCGCCGGGCGTATAGATGAACGGTCATTACTTTGCAGGCGGCCAATGCACTAAGCAGCAGGTCGTATGGGGCGGGACCAAGGTCGTCCCCGCCGGCGTCCAGGGGTTCGTCGGCGAGTAGTTTGTGGTTGCTGGCCTGGATTTCTACTTGCAAGTTTTTCAGGCTTTTGGCAGTTACGCGCATTGTGGTGTCCTCCATAAGTTTGTGTTTGTTAATTGTGGGGATGAATATACCAGATTAGTTTGCCGTGTTTGGGAGTTATGCGTTGGGCTGGCCATTTTTCCGGCTCATAGGTGCCATGCAAGACTTGTTGCAGGGTGGCTTGTTTGTTGGCGCCGGAAACGAGGAAAAGGATGTGGCGGGCGTCGTTGAAGACGAGGGGAGTGAGGGTGATGCGGTGTGCCGGACGGCCGTTATAATGGGCGGTAGCCAGCATGACTGGTTGGCTGGTTTCGGCAGGAGAGATCGGACCGGGAAAAAGGGAAGCTGTGTGTCCGTCTCGCCCCATACCCATGATGGCCAGATCGAGGTGAGGCCAGTTACGGCCGTTTTCGGCCAGCTTTTTGAGTTGTGTGGTGTAGTCAGCAACGGCCGTTTCTGCTGGCAATTCGCCTTTCATTCGGAACACATTTTCAGGTGTTATTGGGACGTGTGCCAGCAACAGGTCTGCCACCTGTTTGTAATTGCTTTCCGGGTGATCGGGGGGCACCAGTCGCTCATCTCCCCAGAGGAGTATTGTTTTGGCCCAGGGGATGGTCGTTTTGTAGGGTGGTTGTGCCAGCAGTTGGTAAAGCTGACGGGGAGTGTTGCCACCGGCAAGGGCAACCAAAAACCGTCCTCGCTCATTAACGGCCGTTTGGGCAACATGCGAAAATAGTGCTGCTGCTGCCTGGCTCATTTCTGCATAGGACGAAAATGTTTCCACCCGGACATTAGCCATTTTTTGCTACCTGCCTGCCAAACATAGCCGCCCCCAACAAAGCCACTTTAGGGTTACAGATGACGTGTACCGGAATTTCAGCCATCAATGCCGAAAATCGCCCCTTGTTGACAAAAAAGCGCATAAATGCACTGTTTTGCAGTTGTGGCAAAATACGTGGGGGAATTCCCCCACCCAGATAAATGCCACCGGTTGCCAGCAGCTTCAGGGCTAAATTTCCTGCCTCGTCTCCCAAAATTTCCAGAAACAGGGACAGGGCTGCTTGACATAACTCGGATTTTTCTGCTTGTGCTGCCTGAACAATGACAGGTGTCGGATCGTCAGAGGCGGCCAGTGCTTCGCGTAACCAGGTTGGCTCTGGAAAACGACCGGTGTCGCGCAAGAAGGCGTAGAGGTTGGGGATGCCGGAGCCAGAACAAACACGTTCGTAGCTGACGCGCGGAAAGCGGGTTTGCATGTAGGTGAGTAATTCTGTGTGGGTGGGTGTGGTGGGGGCAAAGGAGGTGTGGCCGCCTTCTGAGGGGTGGGCGGTGTAGGAACGGCCGTTCCACGTCAGGAATGCTTCTCCTAGCCCTGTGCCTGGTGCAATGACACCAATTGTTCCCTTTGGGACTGGCTTGCCCTGATTGAGTGTAAACAGGTCATCTTCGCGCAAAAACGGCACAGCATTGGCAATAGCCTGTAAATCGTTCAGGAGTTTGACTGATTGGAAGCCGAACTGTGCCGCCATTGCTTCTCCATCAATCACCCAGGGAAGATTGGTAGTTTCTGCGCGGTTGCCCATAACAGGACCGGCCACCCCAAAAACGGCCGTTTTCACTGCTGCCTGACCATGCTCGGCCAAAAAACGGGCTACAATTTCTGACAGAGAAGCGAACTCTCGACTGGGAAACGTGACCTCAGCAATGGGGGCTTGTTGTACATTGTCTGGTGCATACAAAGCCAGCACCGTTTTTGTGCCACCAATATCACCTGCCAGCAACATTCTTATGGCTCCACCTGTACCCCATGCCAGAAGGCAACGTAATTGGCTATTTCTTTGGCAGCCGGTTTAGGATCGGGGTAATACCAGGCAGCATCTCGGTTAATTTTTCCATCGACTACGATATTGTAGTAGCTGGCTACCCCCTTCCAGGGACAGACGGTGTGTGTGGTGCTTGGCTGAAAGTATTCTCGTTTAATGGCATTGGGCGGAAAGTAATGATTTCCTTCTATAACGATGGTTTGGTCACTTTCGGCCAATACAACACCGTTCCATATGGCTTTTGTCATGGGTTATCCTCCTGCACAGGTTTTTTTGAACAAACAAGATTTGTCATTAGATGACCGGATGGTATCAGTGGGATTAGTGGTTAGAAGGCAGCAATTACGGCCGTTCCCCCTCATCTGATTGCAAAATCTGTAACAAAACTTCAAATTTTTCCCGACAATCCGGGCACAGGTCCAGATGCCGTTCAACCAATGGCATCACTTGTGCGGCTGCTTCATTACCAGCCACCAGTTCCACGTATTCGTCTAGCAAGGCGTATGCTTCTTCGCAGGAATAGGCATCTTCGCGAGTTTTTTCAATTAGTTCCAGAAGACGCTTGATGACATCCTCGCCAATGTTTTCCAGATTGTCCAGAGGTGTTGGGTTTTCTGAATTACTCATGTAATCTACCTGAAAGTAAGAATTTGGAATATTTGAAAACACAGTTGGTAACGGCCGTTACTTTGCCGACACCATCCTTCTGCGGTAGTTGACGAACTGACAAGACCAGTTCTTACCCAATCTTGAAAATCCCGTTTTCACAAAAACATTATTCAAAAACCGAAAGAATATCAGATGGAGACAATCCCTCATCCAAAAGCCTTTTCTTCAGGCGAACACGGGCATCATGCAATAATTTGTACACCGCGTTTGGGTTCATGTTCATTTCTCGGGCCACTTGTGCTGTTGGCATATTCTGAATCACGGATTTAATCAGCGCGGTGCGCTGTTTTTCAGTCAACTCTTCCATGATCAGACGATAGACATGAGCCATCATTTCTTTGCGTTCGGTTGCATTTTCCGGCGCTGGGGCAGAATCGGCCACAATACTGGGTGTATAGACACCATCCGGTGTATCCATCATGCCATCCAGCGAGGTATCTTGCCACCGCTTGCGGCGCAATTCTGTCAGTGCCACGGAAACAGCAATTTTGTGTGCCCAGGTGGTAAACAGACTCCGTCCGGCAAAAGAGTCCAGGTTGTCCAGAATTTTAAGCATGGCTTCCTGGACGAAATCTTCAGCCTGAGTCTCAAATTCTGGTGCGGATGTGTTGACGCGCCCAAGCAACCCTCGTCGCAGGCCGGATACCAGAATGTGGTGCAAATCAGCCAGTGCCTTGTCTTTGACTTGTCCGTCTGATTTTAGTTCGTTTAGCCATTCTTCGTTAGTTCGCTTTTTCACGATGTGTTCTTCCAAAATGGTATTACTGTTCAAAAAAATCTTGTCCTTATACTGACTATGGTTGAGTGCCTGGTAGCACGGTTTTTAATTATACACGTGTTCTAGCTTACTGATTATTTGGCAGATGTCCAGTTAAATGACGCCGCATTTAGGGTAAGCTTACCAGAAGAGATAGGCAAGGAGCGGGATATGTCGGGACTGTATGATTTGGTGATTATTGGGGGTGGTGCGGCGGGGCTGACGGCAGCGGAGTTTGCAGCACGTTTGGGGGCGCGGGTGGCGTTGGTGGAGCGGCATCGGTTGGGGGGGGATTGTACGTGGACGGGATGTGTACCCAGTAAGGCGTTGTTGCATGTGGCACGGGTGGCGCAGATGGTGCGAATGGCTGGGTTGTATGGGGTGGATTCGGCCGTTTCTGCAGTTGATATTGATATGAGTCGGGTGAGGGAGTATGTGCGTCGGACTGTTGCCGAAATTTACCAGACTGAAACTCCTGAAAAGCTGACTGCGTTGGGTGTGGATGTCGTATTGGGTGAGGCGCGGTTTCGGGATGCGTTTCATGTTGAGGTAGGCGAACAGTTGCTGGCAGGTAAACATTTTCTGGTGGTTACTGGCGCACGGCCGTTTTTGCCCCCCATTCCCGGTCTTGTTGATGTACCTTTTGAGACGTATGAAACCATTTTTGAGAATGGTCGGTTGCCTAAACGGTTGCTGGTTTTGGGGGCTGGTGCTGTGGGGGTGGAACTGGCACAGGCATATGCCCGGTTGGGTGCTCAGGTGACGATGGTTGATGTGGCTTTGTTGCCAGAGTTGGAGCCGGAGGTGGGGGAAGTTTTGGGTGAGGTGTTGGCCGGGGAAGGGGTTACGTTTATATCTGGGCTGGTTTCGGCCGTTTCCCATCATGATGGTCACATTTACTTGCAAGTAGAGCAAACGACATTGGAGGGGGATTGTTTGCTGGTAGCAGCCGGGCGAAAACCGAATGTACAAAACCTGGCGTTGGAAAGGGCTGGTGTGAACTGGTTGCCGACGGGTATTCCTGTGAATGACCAGCTTCAGACCAATGTGAAACATATTTATGCTGCTGGTGATTGTGTCAATGATTTTCAGTTTACTCATTTTGCTGGCTGGCAGGCATTTCAGGCAGCCAGAAATGCCCTTTTGCCCGGTACGGGGAAGGGGCGTACAGATATTGTGCCTTTTGCTATTTTTACCGACCCGGAAATTGCTCATGTGGGGCTTTCGGAAACGGTAGCAAGAGAAAAGCTGGGGCGAGAGGTGCGGGTGGCCTGGCGGGATATGGGGCAGGTTGATCGGGCTGTGATGGATGATGCGCGGCACGGATTTATCAAGATTGTGCATCGGTCAAATGGTGAGTTGCTGGGGGCGACGATTGTGGCTGCCCGGGCTGGGGAGATGATTACGGAGTTTGCGCTGGCGATGCAGCATGGGTTGAAGTTGGGTGATTTGGCGCGGGTGATGCATGTGTATCCAACGTATAGTATCGGAATTCAGCGTCTGACAACGGCCGTTGTTACTGAGGCGTTTTTGGCAAGTCGTTCGGGTAAGATAGCTCGTCGGTTGGCTGGATTGCCTGTGTAAGGGTGGGGGTTGGGATGGATGGGCGCTGGCGATTAACGGCCGTTTTGTTGGCCAATGCCTTGTTACGCATTGCCAATGCTGCTGGTGGTGCGCTTGTTGGCTTTTATTTGGCGTGGCTGGCTGTTCATGGGCGGGCTGTGGATGCGGCATTGTTGGGGGCGTTAGGTGTTGTCGCCAATGGATTTGAGCTGGTTGCGGCTGTGCCTTTTGGTGCGCTTACTGATAGGCTTTCTCCCCGTTTTTTGCTGGTGGGGGCGGCTTTGTTGGGTGGGGTGGCTACCCAATTGTTCGGCATGACGGGGCTTGTGCTGGTGTTCTTTTTTTCCCGGGCGTTAGAGGGAGTGGCGGCGGCAGCTGTGGGGCCGGCTTTGCTGGCTCATTTGGCAGATGCCACACATGCTGATGTGGCCGCACGGGGGCGGGTGATGAGTTATTTTGAGCTGACTGTGTTGGCCGGGTTGGCGTTGGGGACGTTGGTGGCGGGGATGGGTTGGGCGGCGGTGCAAACATTGGCGTTTAGTGTGGTGGCTGTGGTGTATGTGTTGGCTGGGGGATTGTTTTATTGGGGAACGGCCGTTTCCTTCTCTCACACTCCCCCGCATGTCCCCGGCCTGTTTGAGGGCATCAAGCAGGCCATTAGTCGCTCCATTTTACGCCGTTTGGCTGTTCCCTGGCTGGCTGCAAATGCTGTTGCTGGTCTTTGGTTTACCCATATTGTGTTTCAGTTAACCGGACCGCGCATTTCTGGTCAGTATTTGGTAGGGCGTTTTACTGCCCGTGAGGTGGGGTGGTTGTCATTGGCATATGCTGTTTTGTTTGGGGCTGGCGTGGTGATTTGGGGAGTTGTGTTAGCCCACATATCGCGTGTACGGGCAATGAGAATTGCGTTTTTGGGTATGTGGGGAACAAATTTGTGTTTTTATTTGCTTAATCGCTCGGAAGGCTGGTCATGGGTGGTGCGTGGTGGGGTGTTGGTGGTTTATGCAGTGGCCATTATGGTGCAGAGTGGGATAACACCGGCGGCATTGGCATATTTGGTGGATGTGGCTGGTTATGGGGCAGAACGGGGAGTAGCGATGGGGATTTATTCTTTTTTGCTTGGGTTGGGTACGGTGCTGGGGGCGGGTTTTGGAGGTGTTTTGGCGCGGGATTTGTGGCTGGATGGTTTGTTGTTGGGTTCGGTTGTGTTGGCCGTGTTGGGGTATTGGGCAACGGGTTTGTTGCCTCAAACGAATGTTGTGAGGGGGGAATTTTCTTCTGGTGAGGTGTGAGTGGATTGTCGTGTAAGAATTTGGCGATAGAATGCGTCTTTAGAGTAAATAGTTGGGGTGAGAACGGCCGTTTTGCCCCAAAAATCTTTCAGAATAAAGAGGTATGAGACAAAATGACACTTCCGCATACAACGAATGATGCAATCGTAATGTATACGACAAGCTGGTGTCCTGATTGTCACCGGGCAAAAGCATTGTTGCGTGATTATGACATTGAATTTATTGAAGTGGATGTTGAGGAAAATCCGGAAGGGTTGGCTTATGTCAAGCAAGTGAATGGGGGACATCGTGTTGTGCCTACTATTGTATTTCCGGATGGATCTATTTTAGTTGAGCCTTCCAATGCAGTGCTGACTGAAAAGCTGGGGTTGGCGTTGGAGTGGTAATCAGGTAATAGACAGGAACGCAAAAACGTGAAGTGCTTCGAGAGTGCGCTTCACGTTTTTATTTTTAGAAGGGAGTGAAAACGATGGGGGCAGATTGGTCAGATTTGGTAGCCCTGAATGAGCCGCCGGAATTGGTGAAAAAGCTGGCTGTGTTTGTGGCGCAGGCGGAAGAATGGGTTTTGTATGAGCTGAATCCGCGTTATTTGGCAGAGCAGTTAGCAATTGGGGAGCGGGAGGCGTTGCGGTTGTTGGTAACGGCCGTTGCCGCACACAAGTTTGATTTGGGTTGGCGTGTTATTTGTCCGGTATGCCAGGGGATGTCTCCTGCGCTAAATTCGCTGTCTCAACTCCATTATCAGAATGAATGTGTTGTTTGTTCGAATCGGTTTATTACACATTTGGATGATGAGGTGGTGGTGGTGTTCACAGTGCGCCCGGAAATACGGCCGTTGTCTGAAGCAGCACGGGCCAACAAGGTAGCCCGCCAGGCCATTGACGAACGATTGGGGCGAGTGCCCGCCTTGGCCTTGTTGAATCTGCCCCGTTTTCATCAGCTGATACATGATCAGCTTTTGCCAGAAGGTCAATCCTTAGGGGTGCGACAGATGGCTATTTTCTTTTCTGACTTGCGCCAGTCTACGGCCTTTTATCACAAGTTTGGTGATGCGGTGGCCTATCGCTGGGTGTGTGAACATTTTGCGATTTTGTTTGAAGCTGTGGCAGCGCATGGGGGAACGGCCGTTAAGACAATTGGTGATGGCGTGATGGGCACGTTTACTGATGAAATGGCTGCCTTGCAGAGCATAGTGACAGGTATGAAGGGGATTGTTGCCCTTAATCAACAGGCCGGCCTGAAGGGGAGTGATCGACTGACCTTGAAGGTGGGGTTGCACGTTGGACAATGTATTGTGGTGACGCTAAACGGCCGTTTGGACTATTTTGGTGAAACAGTCAACATTGCCGCTCGTCTGGGGGGGCTGGCAACTGGTAACGACATTATCTTAAGCCAGGCTGTCCTTTCCCGACCAGGTAACCGTGCCCAGGCAGAAACTTTGGGAGAACTCATGCCCATTTCTGCCCGATTGAAAGGGTTGCCGGGACATTTTGACTTGTATCGGTTACTGGTGAAATAGCAAAACAACAGGATTGCAGGCACGGCAAATCTGCAGATTTTTAGCCAAGATGACTACACACTGTTGGCGAAACGATAACCAGTTCCCCGTTCAGCCACAATATATTGAGGGTTATTCGGATCATCTTCAATTTTGCGGCGCAATCGGTGGATGTGAACATGAAGGCGGTCTTCCTGAGCATCTTCCAGCGGCCAGATTCGATTGAGCAGGAAGTCAGTAGTAACAATACGCCCTTGATTACGTACCAGTATGTAGAGTAATTTGGCTTCTGTGGGTGTCAGAGAGACCGGCGTGCCATTAACGACGGCTTCCCGGGCAGGGAAGTTGATAAGCAACCGTTCGTCAATCCGGGTGGTGGATTCCAGGGTGTAGGTGTAATCACCCATGCGACGTAATACACGATTCACACGAGCGACAAGTTCACCTGGATTGAATGGTTTGACGATGTAGTCTTCGGCGTAGAGTTCTAGTCCTTCAATGATGGTTTCTTCAGTGTTGACGGCTGTGAGCATGATAACCGGCATATCACTGAATTCACGGACAGCGCGACAAAACTCGAATCCGCTCATACCGGGCATGTGTAGGTCAACGACGGCAAGATGAGGGATGCCATGTCGGTTAATGATCTGAAGAGCTTCCTGGCCGGAAACGGCCGTTACGACCTCGAAACCAGCCTGTTCCAAAGTATGCTGCACAATTCGCAGCGTAAAAGCATTATCATCCACTGCCAGAATTTTGTAAGTATCTGCTGGAGCATCAAACATACAAGGCTTCCTGTGAAGTTTAAGTTTGTTTGCAGAATTATAACGCTAGCACAGGCTCAAAAATGACCGTAATGCAAGCATATAAAAACATTTACCCCTAATTCACTAAATCAAGTATACGCAAAACTTTCCAAAAATAAACCAACGACCTGTAAAAACCTTGTGAACGTCATCAAAACCATATTGTCAGATCTCTCCGTGACAACCACAAAACCCCACACTTCTTCCCCATTTAATTCTAAAAATCCCCTAATCCTTTGCCGATGCTCATTGCATGTGTTATAAATGGGACAGATTTCACAAACTCCTTCCACTTCAGGAGGATCACGTGTTAACAGACTGGCAATTCATTGCTCTTTTTGTTGTGCTTTCGCCAATATTTCCGGCGATGCCTGTAATTATTAACCACCTGTTGGGTCCTAAAAAACCCAACCCAATCAAACAGCAAACCTACGAATGCGGTATTGAAACTGTAGGTGATAGCTGGGTACAGTTCAAAGTACAGTATTACATTTACGCTCTCGTATTTGTCATTTTTGACATTGAAGCTGTATTCCTCTTCCCTATTGCTGCAGCTTACGATCAGCTGGGGCTGTTTGCCGTAGGTGCAGCAGTGTTGTTCATCTTCCTGTTGGGAGATGGCTTGGCCTACGCTTGGGGTCGAGGCGTCCTCGAGTGGGTGTAACCAGATAAATCAGAAGATTAACAAGGCAGGAATGCTATCAAATGGCTGGGCAAACCGCTCCGCCATTTTTACATGCCTGTCAATTTGTGCTGTTTGCGGAGAGTGAGCATGAGTTTTAATCTTGTGGAGTTTCTCAAAAGCCTGGTAAGCCTGACAGTATTTGATTATGTACGTCAGGTTTGGGGTGATACGCCTGGGGTTGAAATCGTACTGGACATTATCGGTGTTTTGGTCGTTTCAACCTTTTGTTTGCTGATTGTTATTTTTCTCATCTGGCTGGAGCGGAAAGTAATAGCCCGTATTCAGGATCGTATTGGTCCGAACAGAGTGGGTGGCCGCTATGGCTTGTTGCAGACTGTGGCAGACGTGCTGAAGTTGCTTACAAAAGAGGATATTACACCCGCTGGCGCGGACAAGGTGGCTTATAACCTGGCTCCGCTTACCATTGTGATGGCCGCTTTGTTGATGTGGGCGGTTATGCCTTTTGCCCCCGGCGTTATAGGCGTTGACCTGAACGTTGGGGTTTTTTATGTCATGGCGGTTAGTTCTGTGTCTGTTGTCAGTTTGCTGCTGGCCGGTTGGGGATCTAACAATAAATATGCGTTGTTAGGAGCGTTTCGTTCGGTAGCTCAACTGGTGAGTTACGAAGTGCCCATGATTTTGTCTTTGCTCATTCCTATTTTGCTGGCACGCTCCATGTCTACTGAGCAGATTATTGCCGCGCAGGATGTGCCGTTTATTATCATGGCTCCTCTTTCTGCGTTGATTTTCTTTATTTCGGCGCTGGCTGAAACAGGGCGTACGCCTTTTGACTTGCTGGAAGCGGAGTCGGAAATTGTGGCCGGATTTCATGTTGAGTATGGTGGTATGAAGTTTGGTATGTTTTTCCTGGCCGAGTTTGTTAGTACGCTCTTTATGTCTGGTTTGTTTGCTACGTTGTATTTGGGTGGGTATCGTTTCTTTGGTCTGGAGAATTTGGTGATTGGCGACATGGAAATCGGCCGTTTGTTGGGGCTAATTGTTTTCTTTGTCAAGATGTTCACCATTTACTTTATCTTTATTTGGATTCGCGGTACATTGCCCCGTGTGCGTGTAGACCAGTTGCTAAACTTTAATTGGAAGTTCCTGGTGCCGGTAACACTGGTGTTGATTTTGGTGGTGGCGATTTTGGATAAATTGGCAGGTGGTGCTGGTATCTGGACACGGACGGTTGTGCAGTTGGTCGGAAACGGGGTGGTTGGTCTGGTGGCATTGGAGTTGATGCGTCGGGCGGCTCGTCGTTACCGTCGGGAGCAGGAAGCGATGGTAATGACTCGTCGCGAGTTGGCTTCAGCCCCGGCCGAAGTAACTGTATCCTCACATTAGTCAGGAGTAGTTCAACGTGATGGTTGAGCAAATTGTTTTTATTCTGGTGAGTTTGTTTACGTTGATAACGGCCGTTGTGGTTGTAACTAATCGGAACCTGTTCCACGCGGCCTTGGCTCTGATGGCTTCCTTTTTGGGAGTAGCCGGTTTGTACGTTTTACTGGATGCAGGCTTTTTGGCTGCTGCTCAGTTATTGGTGTATATCGGAGCCATTTCCATTTTAATTATCTTTGCCATCATGCTCACGCGGCGGTTGATGCATGCACTGGAGTCTCCATTTAATTCACAGTGGGGGCTGGGAGCATTTACGGCCGTTGTCGCGTTTGCTGTAATGGCTGGTGTCATTGCCCAATTCTGGCCAGTTACACCGGATTCCGTAACGCCACTTGCTTCACGGCCAGAAGTAAGTGCCAGCATTTTGCGTGGAAGCGTAGCTGAACTTGGCCGGGCATTGGTTAGCTCCGATGCCTATGTCATCCCCTTTGAAATAGCTTCTGTTCTTTTGCTGGCCGCGTTGATTGGTGCAATAGTCGTGGCTTGGCCCAAAGCGGAGGATGAATAATCATGGTTCCATTGTCCTGGTATTTGCTGGTCGCAGCTTTACTCTTTTGCATTGGCCTTTATGGTGTGATGGTGCGGCGCAACGCAGTAGCCATTTTGATGGCCGTTGAATTAATGCTCAATGCCGTAAATATTAACCTGGTTGCCTTCTGGCGGTATCTTTCCCCAGAAAGACCAGTAGGTTTGGCTTGGGCAATCTTTGTCCTTACCGTTGCTGCTGCTGAAGCTGCGGTTGGCTTGGCATTGTTGATTTCTGTTTACCGTAATCGTGGTTCTGTGGTCGCTGAGGAACTTGACCTGTTGAAGAACTGAGACTGGAAAGCTTTTTCAGTCCGATAACAAGAATCCTTAAGTTGGCGAGATTGGCTTTATGAGTGAACAAACACTTCAAACATTAACCTGGCTAATCCCTGCAGGCCCATTGTTGGCGTTTTTCCTGATTGTGCTATTTACCAAGCATAATCGAACGTTAAGTTGGGTGCTGGCTTGGGTAGCTATTATTAGTTCGTTGGTAATGGGCTGGATTGTGGCGTTTAGCCTGTTTCTAACTGACACCCATGAATTGGCTGCACATCCAGTTGCCATTGCTGATGCAGTGGATTGGTTGCCATTTGGTGACTTTGCTAAAGGATTGTGGTTACAAATGGGTGTGGCAGTGGATCCATTAACGGCCGTTATGCTCTTCATGGTTCCTTTTGCCACAACCATGATCTTCATTTACAGCGTCGGTTACCACAACTATGGCAAACCACGGGGCGACAAACTGGGCGTACCCAACCACGGCAAAGAAGAACCCCTCTTTTCCCGTTTCTTCGCCTTCATGTGCCTCTTTGCTGGAGCAATGCTCACCCTGGTTGTTGCCGACAACTTATTGCTCCTGTTTGTTGGCTGGGAAATCATGGGGTTATGCTCTTACTCCCTGATTGGCTTCTGGTACGCTCGTGAATACGACAACCCCAAAGCAACCCCACCCCGCAAAGCCGCTATCAAAGCCTTCATGACCACACGCGTCGCCGATGTTGTCATGTTGCTCGGTATCGTTTTCTTCTACCGGGTTTTCGGCACTCTAAACTTTAGTGAAGCTCTCTCAGCCCACGGGTTAGAAGAAGCAGCTGGCGCTGTTGGGGCAGGTGCGTTGGGTATCATGGCACTCCTTCTCTTTACCGGTACAGTCGGTAAATCCGCACAATGGCCCCTACATGTTTGGTTGCCCGATGCAATGGAAGGCCCCACACCTGTCAGTGCCATCATTCACGCTGCAGCAATGGTTTCTGCAGGTGTGTACATGATTTTGCGCATCTTCCCCCTAATCGCCGTTGGTATCGAAGGAAATCCTGCAGTTAGTCTAATCATTGGGGGTATCGGAGCTTTCACTGCCCTGATGGCAGCCACCATTGCTATTGCTCAAAACGATGTCAAGAGAGTATTAGCTTATTCCACTATTTCCCAATTAGGTTATATGGTTGCTGCAATCGGCATCGGTGCCTACGTGGCGGCTGCCTTCCACCTGATTACCCATGCCTTCTTCAAGGCACTCCTCTTCCTGGGTTCTGGTTCCATTATCCATGGTATGGAGCATGGTGCAGAGCACGTGCATGACCATCATACCGACCCCCAAGATATGATGAATATGGGTGGTTTGCGCCAGAAGATGCCCAAGACCTTCTGGACTTTCCTGATTGGTGGCTTTGCGCTATCTGGATTCCCCATTGTGACAGCTGGCTTCTGGTCTAAAGACGAAATTTTGGCTGATGCCTGGTTCCAGGGAAGTGCAGGTAACACATTAGCTATGGTTATCTTCTGGATGCTGGCAATTGCAGCAGCACTAACCGCATTCTACACCATGCGCCAAATCGCGCTTACTTTCTTCGGTGAACCCCGTACACCCTTGGCCGAACACGCTCATGAAAGTGGTCGGTTAATGGTGTGGCCATTAATTGCGCTTTCAGTCTTTGCTGTAAGCGCTGGCTGGTTTGGTATTCCCGAAGAATTCCCAATTTTGGGGCCAGCCATTAACAACAACTTTTTCCATCACTTCGTTGGGGCAACTGTTGAAGAAACCCTGCACGAATTGGAAGAATTGCACTTGATTGGGCACGGCTTGGAAACATTGCCATTTAATCCATTCCCGCTTACTGTTTCTATTATAGTGGCCTTGGGTGGATTATTCTTGGGATGGTGGGTTTACGGCCGTAACCCCCTCAAGGCAGGTGAACCAGATCCACTTCGTGCACCACTTGGCCCACTATACGACTTTTTGGAAAACAAATGGTACTGGGATGAACTGTATCAACTCATCTTCATCCGGCCTACCGTTTACATTTCCGAAACAATTGTGTACGAAGTCGTTGATCGCGGCATCATTGACGGGACATTACACCTCATTGCTCGCACAGTTTACACCATTGGCCATTACCTAAAACGTTTCGAAGAGGTAGTTATCAGTGGCGGTGTAGACTGGGTCAAAGATCAATTCCTGGCAATGGCTCGCGAAACTCGACAGATACAAACAGGGAAAGTGCAAGAATACATTCTGGCGTCCACTTTGGTGGTTTCCGCACTCGCTTTCCTGATTATTTTCTTCATCAATTACGGATGGTACGATGCTATCCGTGCATTAATCCAGTAAGAGTAGGTAGGAGAAAATGGACTTTATTCAAAACAATCTCCTCAACCTGATAGTTTTCTTCCCGACACTGGCCGCATTGATCATCTTTTTGCTGCCAGAAGACGAAAAGACACTTATTCGACGTCTTAGCTTTGTCTTTAGTCTTGTGCCGTTGGCATTGACACTGGTTATGTGGTTCAACTTTGATCGTACTCAAGCTGGATTCCAGTTTGAATATGTACGGTCTTGGTTCCCGGCCATTGGTGCCAGTTATCATATGGGGATAGATGGAATCAGTCTTTCCATGTTCTTGTTAACTACCATCCTCACCCCACTGGCAATCCTGGCTTCTTTTACCATAGAAGATAAGGTTCGAATGTACATGTCGCTGTTTCTTATTATGGAAACAGCCATGTTAGGCCTGTTTGGGGCGTTGGACCTGATAATCTTCTTTATTTTCTGGGAGTTTGGCCTTGTCCCCATGTATTTCCTGATTAAGTTGTGGGGTGGTAAAGACCGGGATTACGCTTCTTTTAAGTTCTTTGTTTACACAATGGCTGGTAGTCTCGGGTTACTGCTTTCCATTCAGGTTATGGGGTTGGCTACTGGTACGTTTGATATTGTAGAACTCCTGGATAAGTGGGTTAATCTGCCCAAGGGTGGTGTTTTACCAGGCACAGGATTGGCAGTTGACACAGTTAAGGCAGTGGCATTTTGGGCGTATGTGTTGGCGTTTGCTATTAAGGTTCCTGTTTGGCCATTCCATACCTGGTTGCCAGATGCCCATACCCAGGCACCAACTGCTGGTTCAATGATTTTGGCTGGTGTTTTGCTTAAATTGGGTGCTTATGGGTTTATTCGTCTGGTTATTCCATTTTTCCCAGAACAAGCCCATACATTTGCTTATGTGCTGGCCACGCTTGGTATGCTAAGCATTATTCTCGGTGGTTTTGCGGCATTTGGTCAGTGGGATTTCAAGCGATTGGTTGCTTATTCATCTATTAATCATATGGGTTTTGTTGTACTGGGTATTGCAGTGATGGCCTATGTATATGGTTTGCCTGGTAATAACGAAGCACTTTCGCAGGATGCCATTATGGCGACAAATGGTGCGGTTTTCCAGATGTTTAATCATGGGCTTTCTGCGGCCGGGATGTTCTTCCTGGTGGGTGTGATTTATGAACGAACCCATACGCGTGACCTGAAGCGGTTTGGTGGTATCTGGACTGTTTTGCCAATGTTTGGTGCGATTCTTATTTTTACCAGCATGGCGTCTTTGGGCTTGCCTGGTCTGAATGGGTTTGTGAGCGAATTTATGATTGTTCGTGGTAGCTGGGGTGTTTTCACCTTGCAGGTTGCCTTGTCTATGCTGGGATTGTTGATGACTGGCGCTTATATCCTGAAGGGGATTGGCCAGACGTTGCATGGTCCATTGAATCCCGAATGGGCTGGGTTGAAAGATATGACCTGGCGTGAACATTTGGTGATCTGGCCACTGATGGCTCTGATGTTGAGCCTGGGGGTTTGGCCGCAGTGGTTGGTTGCGTTTATTAACGATACTGTGACTCGATTGTTTGGTTAATTTTGGATTACGATACCTTTTAAGCTGGAAAGGGGCCTATGGAGTTTCCATTTTTATCAGTCATAACGTTGTCTCCGATTGTGGCGGCCATCATTATTTTGATGTTGCCAGAAGAGCGCAAAGAAAATGCGCGTATGCTTGGCTTGGCTGCCATGATCCTTGGTTTGGTGTTGTCCGTATATATATATGTGGCGTACAACCAAAATTTGCCTGCCCCAGATGCAAGATGGGCAGAGACGTTGATGTTTGTTGAGGAGCATTCCTGGATCCCAGGCGTTAACATTAATTATATTTTGGGTGTTGATGGCATGAGCGTGACGCTGGTGCTGTTGACAGCAATTGTTGGTCTGGGTGGAGTGCTTATTTCTTGGGGCATTGAGGATCGGCCACGGGAGTTTTATGCGTTTTTTATGTTGCTTGTGGCTGGTGTTCATGGTGTGTTTGTAGCAGTAGACGGCTTTTTGCTGTTCTTCTTCTATGAATTGGCCGTGTTGCCCATGTACGTCATGATTGTTATTTGGGGGTGGGAGAAGACGCGAGAGTATGCGGCAATGAAGCTGACTTTGTATTTGTTGATTGGTAGCTTTGTGTCGTTTATCGCGTTTTTGGTTTTGTATTTCCAGATGCCAACAATTGGGCTGGAACGGACGTTTGATTTGCGTGTGTGGGCAGAGGCGGATTTCCCGCGCACGATGCAGATTGTCTGGTTTATGCCGTTGTTTTTGGGATTTGCTGTGTTGGCTGGTTTGTGGCCGTTCCATAATTGGTCTCCGGATGGTCACGTGGCAGCACCAACGGCCGTTTCCATGATTCACGCAGGCGTATTGATGAAACTTGGTGCGTACGCATCCATGCGCGTTGGTATCCAAATTTTGCCGGAAGGCACTATTTACTGGATGCCATTCATCATCCTACTCACGCTTATTAATGTGATTTACGGTTCTCTGATTGCCATGCGCCAGCGCGATATGAAATATCTCATCGGCTACTCCAGTGTTAGCCATATGGGACTTGTTTCTATGGGCTTCGCGGCGCTCAATTTGCGTGGTTTTACTGGTGCTGGCATCCAGATGGTTAGCCATGGCATCATGACCGCCCTTTTCTTTTCTGTTGTTGGTATGATTTATGACCGGACACACACACGCGATATGGATGAATTAAGTGGCATGGCCAAGGCACTTCCATGGACTGTTGTGGCTTTCATTATAGGCGGTCTTGTTTCCATGGGAATGCCGGGTCTTTCTGGTTTCATTGCTGAATTCCCTATTTTTCTTGGGGTATGGGATGGTGGTGACCTTAATCTAACCAATACAATCTTTGGTTTGAATCCTGCCAATTATTACCCCATAATCGCCATTCTTTCTGCCTTGGGGATCATCGTTACGGCAGCCTACATCATGCGGGCTATCAATGCAGTATTTTTTGGCGAATACAAGGGAGAGCTTTGGCACGATATGCGGCCATTACTGGCTATTGATAAATTCGCACTGGTTGGCTTTTGTGTTTGCCTGATCATCATTGGTGTGTTCCCATCGGTCATTGCTCCAGTTGTGGAAGCAGGTGTGACACCAGTGGTTAATCGTCTTATTGAAGCACAACAAGCTGCTACAATTTTGGATACTGTTCAGACTGTAGCTACAAATCTATTGGCTTTATTTGGAGGTGCATAAGTGAATTCAGTAATCACCTCTTCCTGGGTTTTGGCCCTGGCTCCTGAAATCAGCCTGTTGGTTTTGCTGATAATCGTGTTGATCTATGACCGCCTCATCAAACCCGAAGAGCGTCGGCAAATTGGCCTTGTTTCTGCCTGGGGAGCAACGGTAATTTTGTTGCTTACGCTAGGGTTATGGTTGTTTGGTAATGAGCCCAATGTCCAGGCATCTTTGCGTGACAGCCTTATTTGGGGCGGTATGTTGCGGCATGATCTGATAACCCTCGTGTTTCGAGTTATGTTTCTGGTGGCCTTAATTGTCACCAGTCTTATTTCTATGGATGTGGAGAAATTGCAGCGAGGGGAATATTTTGCCCTGCTTATTACAGCAACGGTTGGTTTTAGTCTCATGGCGTCTGCTTCCGACCTGATTATGCTGTATATTGGCCTTGAAACAGCCAGTATTTCTTCCTATGTGTTGGCAGGGTTTCTTACCAAAGATATGCGTTCCCCTGAAGCGGGTATGAAGTATTTTGTGTATGGTGCGTTTGCAACAGGGGTGATGTTGTACGGACTGAGCCTTTTGTATGGCATTACTACGCAAACGAACTTGTACGTTATTGGTTCTATCTTAACAGGGGCACAAGCAATTCCAGTAGAGGCAAATGCAGTTTTGCTTTTGTCAGCCGCTATGATTGTGGTGGGATTTGGTTTCAAGATAGCGGCCGTTCCCTTCCATTTTTGGACACCTGATGTTTACGAAGGTTCTCCAACCCCCTTTACTGCTTTTGTGTCCACAGCCTCTAAAGCAGCCGGGTTTGCTGTATTTATTCGTGTGTTTACAGCAGGTGCATTAGGAACGCCAAATCCCTCTCGTGAGTGGTGGGCAATGCTGGTCGCCATGTGTATTGTCACCATGACGTTAGGTAATTTGGCTGCCATTTATCAAAAAAATATCAAGCGTTTGTTGGCTTACTCTAGTATTGCCCAGGCCGGTTATGCCATGATTGGGTTAGTGACCTTTACCCCTGATGGCTCCGGAGCTGCTATGTTCTACCTTTTGATGTATGTATTTACGAACATTGCTGCCTTTGGTGTCATTATCTTGGTCAGCAACATCACTGGCTCAGAAGATCTGGATGATTTTCGTGGGCTAAGTCGCCGGTCTCCTTATCTGGCTATGATAATGTTGGTTGCCTTGCTCTCCTTGGGCGGCATCCCGCCAACGGCAGGATTCCTCGGTAAATTTTACTTGTTCCGAGCAGCCGTCAACGCTGGATTATGGGGTTTGGCTCTAATCGGTATTTTGAATGCGTTTGTGGCGTTGTATTACTATCTTTCGATCGTTAAATATATGTATCTGTATCGCTCGGAAGAAGAACATATTTCCATTCCTGTCTCACGGGCAGCTCAAGTTGGTCTGGCATTTTCAACTTTCTTCGTGTTACTTTTAGGTGTTTATTCTGGCCCAGCTTTTGAATGGACTTTAAATGCTGCTAATGCTTTCTATGCGTTAATCGGGTAAAAGGGTAAAGCAGGTTTATGGAAGCAATTGCCCGTCAAGGTGATTGTGATATAATGTACAAACTTGCGCCCAAATGAGTTGAAGAGTGGACCGGAACAATTCTCAAGTAAATCAAACAGCTCTATTAGCGAGTGTTGTTGGGCAGGTTGGCTGCTTAATTGTCTTCTTGGTAGGGTTGGCATTAGGTGCCGGCATGCTATTAGACAACGTGTTGGGTACAAATGCTATTTTTACGGTGGTTTTTATCGTAGGTAGTGTACCTGTAGCTTTGTATCTGACAGTACGGCTGAGTATGACAGCCATTGCCCGTGTACAAAATATGAACTCCAAAGAATCGGAGGAAGAAGCGAAAGAATGAAAAAACGGTATATAGTTTACGCTTGTGTAATACTTTTGGTGGCGTTAAGTTTTGTTTCTCCACCAGTTCTCCCGGTTATTCAGCTGCCGGGTGAAGTGGTTGTTCCTTGGCCAGAAGGCAGTGTGTTGAATAACTGGTTTGGCCATGGATTGACCAATACTTTTATTGCCACCATTTTGACATTTTTGATTTTGGTAGGGTTAACTTTTAGCTTGCGGGCACGGTCCCGAACGGCCGAAGAGGTACCAACCGGATTCTATAATTTCTTTGAGATGATTATTGAATTCGCGTATGGGTACGTGGAAAATGCGGCTGGTAAATGGGCAAGAAACTTTTTCCCATTCTTTATGACGTTTATTCTCTGGATTGTTGTTGCAAACTGGATGGAATTGGTACCAGGGGTAGACGCTATTGGTAAATGGGAAGACTTGTCTCATTTACGGGCAGAACAAGCCGTGATGGCTGCTGAGAAGCAAGCAGAAGCTGAAGGCCGTCATTTAAGCGAAGAGGAAATTCATCATATCGAAGAAGAGGCTTTGCACGAGGCGGATGAAGCTAATTTGGGCGATCTGAAACGAGGATTTTTCCTCATTAAGGCTTCTACAGATGAAAATGGCGAAAAGCCAGATGATGCTGACTGGACAATTGTGCCATTTGTGCGTGCCGCAGCCACAGATCTGAATTTCCCACTGGCTTTGGCGATTATTTCGGTTCTTATGACTCAATATTATGGGATGAAGGCACAAGGACTGAAATATTGGAAGAAGTTCTTTGTGTGGGATGGTGATGCTATTGCCAAGAACCCACTGGCAATAATGGATCCGGCTGTGGGTATTTTGGAGTTTATCAGCGAGATTTTCAAGATTGTCTCGTTTGCATTCCGACTTTTAGGTAACATTTTTGCGGGGCAGGTTTTGCTATTTGTTATTGCCGCATTGGTCCCGGTGGCAAACTTGCTGTTCTGGCATTTGGAATTTGCAGTAGGTATTTTGCAAGCGGCTGTGTTTGCCTTGCTGACGTTGACCTTTATGACTGGTGCGACAGAATCGCATCATGGTGAAGAACATCACTAAGTCTGAGTTTGGATTAGATTTTAGTAGAACAAAAAAAGAAAAAGTTAAAAAACAAACATTCGGAGGATTTAGAAATTATGGATGTACAAGCTGCTGAAGCAATTGCAAATGGCCTGAAACTGCTTGGTGCTGGTTTGGCCATGACGGGTGCTATTGGTGCTGGTGCTGGTATTGGTATCGTGGTTGGTGGTGCAGTACAGGGTATTGCACGTAATCCTGATGCGGCCGGTACAATTACTGGTAACATGATTTTGGGTGTGGCTTTGGCCGAAGCGGTTGCTATTTACGCGCTGGTTATTGCCTTGATTTTGATCTTTGTGGCGTAAGTAGTTTTTGTCAGGTCGAAGAGAATATTAGAGAGGGTCTTTTGTTATGGAAGCATTAGGTATAAATGTTGGTTACCTGGTAATGCAGATCCTGCTCTTTATCATCTTGTTGTTGGTGATGCGCAATTATGCGTATGAGCCGATTTTGAAGGTGATGGAAGAGCGGAAAGCTCGCATCGCTAAGGGGCTTGAGGATGCACGGCAGGCATCTATTGCTCGTGATAATGCAGATGCGGAGGCAAAGAAGATTTTGGATGCGGCTCGTGCAGAAGCGGCTAAGATTCGTTCAGATGCCACTGTACAGGCTGAGCAGTCTGCAAATGCGATTTTGGCTAAGGCGAATGAGGAAGCAAAGGCTATTGTAGACGCGGCTCGTGAAGAAGCTGAGGCTGAGCGGAATCGTATTTTGGCTGATTTGCGGGGCGAAGTGGCTGCGATTGCTATTGCAGCAGCGAATAAGCTGGTTGGTGAGTCTCTGGATGAAAGTCGTCAGCGGGCACTGATTGGGGAGTTTTTTGCTAAGGTGCCGGCGAATGTGGCGAATTTGTCTGGTAAGAAGGCAGAAGTTACAAGTGCATTGCCTTTGACGGAAGAAGAGCAGAAGCGTGTGAAAGAGACTCTGAAGGTTGAGTCGGTTACGTTTAAGGTTGATCCTAAAATTTTGGGTGGTTTGGTAGTGCGTGTGGATGACCAGGTTGTGGATAATAGTGTGGCTGGTCAGATGAACGCATTGCGGGAGACCTTGAAATAAGTTTTGATCACTGGTTTTACTCTCGTTAGAGGAGAGGAGAGAGGGGGACACGGCCGTTTTGAGCCGTGTCCTCTTTTGTTTTCCGCAGATTTATTTGGAATGGCGTTAAAAATTAGCCGCTCTTTTGGGTGGGTAGATAGCGGGATAGTTTGGATGCCAGGTTGGAAAGTGGCATGCTTTGTAGCCAAACCCGACCTGGTCCTTTGAGTGTAGCAAGGAAGAGCCCTTCGCCACCGAACAGGATATTTTTCACACCCCGCACTCGTGTAATATCGTAACTGATACTTGGTTCGTACATAGCTATATGGCCTGGGTCAACTTTCATAACTTCGCCGGTTTGTAGTTGATATTCTCGTACTTCGCCAGCAATTTCTACCCAGGCAATGCCAGGGCCGGTCAGTTTTTGTAGAATAAAGCCTTCGCCACCGAAAAGACCGGCGCCAAGTTTGCGGCGAAAGTGAATTTCCAGGCTGACTGTGTCTTGGGCGACCATGAATGCGTCTTTTTGACAAATGCGGCTTTGATTAGGGCCAAGTTCTACAGGAATGATGGAGCCAGGGGCTTCGGGGGTGAATGTGATCATTCCAGGGGTATTTTTGCAAGTATATGTGGTGAGGAAAAGGGATTCACCTGCCAGGGAGCGAGCAATTCCTTTGAGCAATCCGCCGCGTGTATTGGTAGACATTTCGATATCGCCTTTCATCCAGGCCATACCGCCGGATTCGGTGTATACGGCTTCGCCGGGACTTAGGTAGATGTCCAGTGTTTGCATGGTAGTTCCTAGTATCTGGTAACGCATGGTGTCCTCATTTTGGTGATAAATTTGTTTGGGTTTAATTTTACATTATAGCGATTTTGGAGATAGTGGGCATTATGAAGGGAAATATGGCAGTGAATATGGAGATGTTACGTTTGGATTCAACATTTTGGCCACCCAATTATGGAGATGGTTCGATTGCGAATGTGCCGGCTACGATAGCATCGTTGTTAGGTGTGCCGTTTGAGGGGTTGCCGCCGTTACAGGAGAGTTTGTGGCGGCCGTTATTGGGTAAGCCGATCAGACGGGTGGTATTGGTGATTGTGGATGCATTGGGAGCCAATTTGGTGTCGGGGGCTGGGCATTGGTTTGACTGGTGGCGGAGCAGAACGGCCGTTTCTGGCACTATTACGTCAGTATTTCCCTCAACCACAGTCGCTGCACTCAGCAGCTACTGGACAGGGACAGCACCCGCCCAACACGGCTTGATTGGCCTAAACCTTTTCTTTCCTGATTATGCGGTTACCGCCCAAATCTTGCGATTTACGCCAGTTTTTGGCAAATTCCCCGATGCGCTTATTCAAGCTGGCCTACAACCAGAAACCTTTTTGCATGCGCCTGGTTTTGGGGAACAGCTGGCGGTTGCCGGTGTGGCTTCATATTCGTTCAAGGGCATAGAGATAGTGAATTCTGCTCTCAGTAAAATGCATGGTCGGGGCGTAACCAGCCAGCATGGTGTTGTGACAATGGCAGATATGGCCGTGCAGCTACGCCAATTGCTAGAGCAGGAGAACAATCAGCCACTATGTGCGGTGGCCTATTGGCCAGCTATAGATACCTTGAGTCACATTTATGGTTGGAACCATCCGGCAGTAGAAGCTGAATTTCGTTCAGTGATGAATATTCTGCGTGAAGAGTTGATTGATGGATTAACTCCCCAAGCACGTGAGGGCACAGTATTGCTTATATCTGCTGATCATGGTCAGGCATTGTGTCCGCCGGAACAGCACATTTACTTGAGTGACCATCCGGAATTGCAGCGACACTTGTTTATGCGTCCAGCTGGGGAGCCGCGAACTGCTTATCTGTATGTGAAAAACGGCCGTCAGCAGGCAGTTCTTGATTACATCAACCAGAAATTAGGGTATGCCATGCAGGCTATACCATCTGTAGAGGCTTTGCAAACTGGCCTGTTTGGGCCATTTCCCCATGCACCATTGGCTGATGAACGAGTGGGAGATGTTGTTGTAATAACAAAGGAAGGATACGCATTACTTACCGATCAGGAGCGTGAAAAGGCGCATAAAATGCGCGGGCGTCATGGAAGTATGACCAGAGACGAAATGCTGGTTCCCTGGTTGGCTATGAGGCTGGATGAATAAACGTGCGCGGGCAGGCTACCCGGGGAGTATAGCCTGCCCGCCTGGACTGAAGTCCCCCTAAGAGGCACGAGGGTTAAAAGCCAATCAGACAAAATAGCAAGTTGTCATGATTGACGAAACCCACTAGTTGAGTTAATCCATAGGTGCTGTTCCCAAAGCGTCCATACGCCAGGGGTAATCTGGTGCGTAGGAGCTGAGAACACGCATATAATTGGCGCGCTCAAATGCAGCTGGTTCAGGGCAGTTTGCCTGGCTGAGACTGCCTTTGAGTTCTTCCAGGGAAGCGTATTCGTGTTCTACTAACCACGCTTCCAGACCTAACAATAAAACACGCAGTCGGTTGATACCGTTTTGGAGTAGTTCGGATGCCAACATGGTAATGGATGCGCCGGCTGCTATCCCTTTGAGGACATCGTTAACAGTGTGAACGCCAGTGGTGAGGGCCAAATCGGCTTTGATACGGCCGTATAATATCGCAATCCAGCGCAGGGGCAGCCTCAATTCTGTTGATGTACTCAATTTGAGGTTTGGTACAACTTCCAGTTTTTCCAGGTCGAGGTCTGGCTGGTAGAAGCGATTAAACAAAACCAGCCCATCAGCACCAGCTTCAGAAAGACGGTAAGCCATGTTTGCCATAGAACTGAAATACGGACTAAGCTTCATGGCAACCGGGATAGAAACGGCCGATTTTACATCCTGTAACACATCCAGATAAATTTGTTCCACCTGGGCACCACTCATTGTTAAATCAGTGGGTACATAATAGATGTTCAACTCCAGCGCATCTGCGCCCGCCAACTCGATTTCCCTGGCATATCGAATCCAGCCACCAGTGGAAACACCATTCAAACTGGCAATGACAGGGATGTTCAGCGTAGCCTTTGCCTGGCGAACATAATCCAGATACGCTTCGGCCGTAGCCTGATATTCTGGCGCTTCGGGAAAGTACGACAATGCTTCAGCAAAACTTTCTGCCCCCTGAGTCAGATAATGATTCAGGGTATGGCTCTCCAGGGTAATCTGCTCTTCAAAGAGCGAATGGAGCACCACTGCGGCCGCACCCGCTGCCTCCATATGCCGCAAGTTTTCCAGGTTTCGCATAAGCGGCGATGAAGAGGGCACAAGGGGGTTTTTCAGGTTTAATCCAAGATAAGTTGTACTTAAATCCATATCATTTTCCTCCAGGTCACCCAATATGGCTGTGGAACTTTATTTGGTTTGAGAAGAACGGCCGTTTCCATTCAAACCCGCCAACTGCGAATACTTCTGCCACTGCGCCTCCACATCCGCTTGCGCCAACGCCATCAACTTTTGCGCTCGCTCCGGGTGACTCTGCAACAACATCCGATAACGCCCTTCACGATACGCATACTTCTCCAGCGGAATACGCGGCGGTTTAGAATCCAACTGGAACGGATTCTTCCCCTCCGCCACCAAATCCGGGTTATACCGATAAAGCGGCCAATACCCCGAATCCACCGCCAACTTTTGCTGTTCCAGGCCAAATTTCAAGTCATACCCATGCGCAATACAATGACTGTAAGCCAAAATCAACGATGGGCCATCATACGCATCTGCCTCCAAAAACGCCTTAATCGTCTGAGAATCATTCGCACCAAAAGCTACCCGTGCCACATAAATATTCCCATAACTAATAGCTAACAACCCCAAATCCTTCTTAGGCATAGGCTTGCCAGCAGCAGCAAACTTGGCCACAGCCCCTCGCGGCGTTGCTTTCGACATCTGGCCACCTGTATTGGAATACACCTCAGTATCCAGAACCAGCACATTCACATTTCGCCCCGACGCCAACACATGGTCCAGACCGCCATAACCAATGTCATATGCCCACCCATCACCACCAACAATCCACACACTCTTCCGTACAAACACATCTGCCATACTGAGCAAATTCGTTAATTGTCCGGAGACTTCCGCCTCTTTTTCTTCTGCCAACAACTCACGCAGTCGCTGTTGCAATTCGGCCACACGACCTCGTTGTGCCTTAATACCAGCCTCGTCACTTTGATCTGCATACAAAATCGCATCGACCAACGCCGGACCTATTTTCTCCCGCAATTTGCGAATCAGTCCCGTTGCTGCTTCCAGCCGTTGGTCCAAAGCTACCCGCATTCCAAAACCAAACTCTGCGTTATCTTCAAACAATGAGTTAGACCAGGCCGGCCCACGACCTTCTGCATTTGCACTCCATGGTGTGGTGGGTAAGTTACCACCATAAATGGAAGAACAGCCGGTGGCATTGGCCACAATGCTACGGTCACCAAAAAGCTGAGTGAGCAACTTCAGATAAGGTGTTTCGCCACAACCAGCACAAGCACCGGAGAACTCAAAGAGTGGTTCCAGCAGTTGGTTATATTTCACCTGATTTAACGGAATCGTTGTGCGATCAATTTCTGGCAATTCCAGGAAGAAATTCCAATTTTCCCGTTCCTGTTCCCGTAATGGGGCTTGCGGCGCCATGTTGATTGCTTTGAATTTTGGCTGTTTTTTGTTTTTAACCGGGCAAACTTCCACACACAAAGTACAGCCGGTGCAGTCTTCTGGTGCTACTTGTAAGGTGTAAGCCATTCCCTTGTATTCTTTGTAGCGAGCAGGTGCCCACTTAAATGTTTCTGGTGCATTTTCCAGCAGGGCGGTGTCATACACTTTCATGCGAATGACTGAGTGTGGGCATACGAAGACGCATTTGCCACACTGGATACAGATGTCCGGATCCCAGACGGGGATTTCAGTGGCAATGTTGCGTTTTTCCCATTTGGTTGTACCGGAGGGGTATGTGCCATCTACAGGCAAGGCACTCACTGGTAGTTCGTCGCCAAGCCCTTCGATCATGCGGGCGGTTACCGATTTGACAAATTCTGGTGCGTAGTCGGGGATGACTGGTGGGCGCTCAAACTGGCTGGTAACTTTGCCGGGTACATTCACTTCGTGTAGATGGGATAGGGCTGTGTCAACGGCCGTAAAGTTTTGCTGAACGACTGCTTCGCCACGCTTGCCATAGGTTTTTTGAATGGCATTTTTGATGGCCTGGATGGCTTCCTCGGTGGGCAGGACGCCGCTTAGCGCAAAGAAGCAGGTTTGCATGACGGTGTTGATACGGCGTCCCAGGCCAGTTTCGCGAGCAACGCGGTATCCATCAACCACAAAGAACCGAATTTTTTTGTCGATGATTGTCTGTTGCAGGCTGCGTGGTAGATGGTCCCATACTTCATCTGGGCCGTAGGGGCTGTTGAGTAAGAAGGTGGCACCAGGGGCGGCCAGTTTTAATATGTCGTATCGTTCCAGGAAGTTGAACTGATGACAGGCGATGAAGTTGGCGGATTGGATGAGGTAGGGGGCGTGGATTGGTTGTTTGCCAAAGCGAAGATGGGAGACGGTAACGGCGCCGGCTTTTTTGGAGTCGTAAACGAAATAGCCTTGGGCGTGGTTTTCGGTTTCTTCGCCGATGATTTTGATGGAGTTTTTGTTGGCGCCGACTGTGCCGTCGGAACCGAGGCCGTAGAAGACGGCGCGGACGGTGTTTTCGGGTTCAATGTTGAAGGTTTTGTCCCAATCGAGGCTGGTGTGGGTGACGTCGTCAATGATGCCGATGGTGAAGTGTTTTTTGGGTTTGGGTTTGGTGAGTTCGTCGAAGATGGCTTTGACCATGCCGGGGTTGAATTCTTTGGATGAGAGACCATAACGGCCGCCGATGATGCGGGGCATGGTGGTGAAGGGGGCGTTGCCATCGGCGAGGGCTTCGGTAACGGCCGATACCACGTCCAGATATAAGGGTTCACCGGTAGCGCCGGGTTCTTTGGTACGGTCTAACACGGCGATGGCTTTGGTTGTGGCCGGCAGAGCACTGACAAAGGCTTGAACGTCGAAAGGCCGATATAGCCTGACCTTAATAACGCCAACTTTTTCACCCTGGTTGGCCAGGAAAACGGCCGTTTCTGCCGCTGTTTCTGCACCTGACCCCATCAGTACAATCACACGTTCCGCATCCGGTGCCCCCACATAATCAAACAAGTGGTACTGACGCCCCGTCAGTCCGGCAAACTTATCCATCACCTTTTGCACAATACCCGGACAAGCCAAATAATACGGATTCACACTCTCGCGTGCCTGGAAAAACACATCCGGATTTTGGGCAGTACCTCGAATAAACGGATGTTCCGGATTCAGCCCCCGTTCCCGATGTGCGCGCACCAGATCATCATTAATCATCGTGCGGATCACATCATCCGGAATAACAGCCACCTTATTGATCTCATGTGAAGTCCGAAAGCCATCAAACACATGCAAAAACGGCACACGTGCTTCCAAAGTTGAGGCCGTAGAAATGAGAGCAAAATCCATCACTTCTTGTACTGAGCTGGCCATAAGAATGGCAAAACCAGTATTACGGGCAGCCATTACATCAGAGTGATCACCAAAAATAGAAAGTGCCTGTGCTGCCACCGAGCGAGCCGCAATATGAAAAACGGTTGAAGTCAACTCCCCTGCTATCTTATACATATTGGGGATCATCAACAGCAAACCTTGGGAAGCGGTAAATGTAGTTGTAAGCGCACCGGCCTGAAGTGCACCATGTACCGCGCCAGCAGCCCCTCCTTCCGCCTGCATTTCTACCACTTGGGGAACCTCCCCCCAAATGTTCGTACGTCCTTCTGCTGACCATTGGTCGGCCAGTTCTCCCATTGGCGAAGAAGGGGTGATAGGATAGATGGCAATAACCTGATTTACTTTGTGGGCAATACGGGCAGCTGCTTCATTCCCGTCAATCGTAACATATTGGTTCATATCCAATCTCCTTCTTTACTAAATCCCCCCTGTAATTGGCAAGCAAATATTTCTGTGAGTCTGTCTAGCTATTGTAGAGGTGGCTTGTTGAGCGGCATAGTGACAGATTACATATTTGCCTGTGATAAAAGTCACGCCTGATATAATATGAAGAGATGAAGTATAAAACAGGCCAGGTTGCCCTTGACAGGTTGCATTGCTTTCGATAGCATCACCAGGTTTTAAGTTATCTGAACTGTTTTGAAATAGGCTGCTTACTTTGCAAGCTGTCTCACAGATGCAAAATGAGTAAAAGTTAGAATGAGTGAGTGTGAGGGATTATGAATCAACCAAATTCAGGCAAGCTGGCATCGGATGAAAAAATGACAATAACAGATTATTTACGAAAACATACAGTTGTTGTAATTGACCCGATCGTTACTTTTTTGGCACGGTATAAACTGTCTCCTGATGTGTTAACAGTTGTGGGGATGATTGCCCATTTCTTTTTTGCCTGGCTGATTGCTATTGGTCAGATGTCCTGGGCGGCCGTTGCTATATTTTTGATTGCACCACTGGATGCACTGGATGGAGCGTTAGCCCGCAAGTTGGGACGAAAGCAGGGTGGTTTTGGTGCGTTTTTGGATTCTACCCTGGATCGCCTGGCGGAGATTGTTCTTTTTGGCGGGTTTATTTTTTATTATGTGCGGCAGGATAATCCGTTTATGCTGGCAGTGGCCTACCTGGCGATTACTGGTTCGGTTATGGTGAGTTATGCCCGGGCACGAGCAGAGGCGTTGGGTATTTCGTGCAAGGTGGGCATTATGAGCCGGGTGGAGCGTTATGCGGTGATTATGTTTTTTTTGGTATTGAATTTGCCGCATGTGGCTTTGTTGATCTTGGCTGTGTTGACTTATGTGACAGTGTTTCAGCGAATGTTTCATGTTTGGCAGGCATTTGCTCGCCGGGATGAGAATGGGGTGAATTAGTTGGTGTTTTAGGCGGGGTGTGTTGATTGGGTTGTTGTGTTGTGAGTATGTAAGTGAGGAAGTATATGGGAATGGTGAAGGGTGTGCAGAATAACAGGGATGGGGGGAAGTTTAGGGTTGAGCCGCATTGGTTGGTTATTGGTGGGGTGTGGCTGGCAACGGCCGTTCTTTTCCTCTACCATCTGCGTACGGGCATAACACCTGACCGGGTTGCGTTTCGAATTCCCTTTTTGGAACTGGATGTGTTTTGGTATGGCATTTGGATAGTAGGGGGAATTTTTTTGGGCTCGGTAGTTGTTTCCCGGTTGGCACTGCGCCAGGCAACGGCCGTATTCCTCCAACACGTCCCCCCTCATCTTGGCCAGCAATCAATTCACACACTCAAGCTCCCCAAAGACCTCATCGCGCTGCTAGAAAAAAACGGCTACCACACCATCGCCGAATTACTCTTCCAATGGGGGCTCGATCCTCGTTACCTGGGCCTGAACCGTGAAGGACTCAAGAGAACGGCCGATCAACTAGCCAAAGTAAAAGGTGTACAAAAAACATGGCTCACCCAGGCCCCCTGGCAAATCTGGAACCCGGACCACGTCTGGAACGGCATTGTCTGGTGTTTACTCCTGGCCGTAATAGGTGCACGCCTGTACCACGTACTCACCCCTTCACCTAGTATGGCCGCTGTAGGCATCAACTCACCGCTAGACTACTTCCGCCAACCAGCACAACTATTCAATCTGCGTAATGGCGGGTTAGGAATCTACGGTGGCATTGCCGGTGGTGCGTTCGGGTTATGGCTCTACACCCGTGTAAAGCGCATTCCGGCACTCGCCTGGGCCGATCTGGCTGCTATCGGTGTTGCATTAGGCCAGGTATTTGGTCGCTGGGGCAATTTCTTTAATCAGGAGCTATATGGCCGTCCCACAAACCTCCCTTGGGCAATTACCATCGAACCCCAATATCGTCTGCCTGGGTTTGAGCAATTCAGTCGCTTCCACCCCGCATTCCTGTATGAATCTCTCTGGAGCTTACTGGCATTTGGTATTCTTTATACACTCCACACCCGTTACCAAAAACATCTCAAAACCGGCGATTTGATGGCCTTGTATCTGATACTGTATGCGATTGGTCGAATTTTGTTGGAAACCGTACGTTTGGATAGCCGAACGATGGTGATAGCCGGACTTGATTTGAACATAGCGGTAGCAACTTTTGTTTCAATTCTGGTAGCCATCGCAATGGGGATTTGGATTTTTTACCGGCATCGCATCGCTCGCTGACCGCATGATATGACTAAATTCCTCTAGTGATTCAGGCAGTTTTCCTCTCATAATGTAGTAACATGATAGCAGCGTCAGTTTTATCAGGCTGGCGGTGTTATTTTATTGGTGGCAAGCGGGGAGGCCAGGAGGCAGTATGATAATTGCCGAAAATTTGGGAAAACAATTTGATGATTTTACGGCCGTTCACAATCTGAACTTGCACGTCAATGCCGGTGAACTGTTAGCATTACTGGGACCAAATGGGGCTGGTAAAACCACTACCGTGCGTATGTTGGGCGCGATTCTGCGGCCCACAACTGGTCGAGCGCTGGTTAACGGGTACGACGTAGTCACTCAGGCCGATGGTGTACGTCGCTCAATTGGGATGCTGACAGAACAGCCAGGCTTGTATTTACGGATGAGTGGTCTGGAATACCTCGTATTTTACGGCCGTCTCTACAACTTGCCCGATGACCTTATTCGTCAGCGCGCCCTTTCCCTTTTTGAACGTTTTGGCATGGCCGATGCCCCCCATCGTCGCCTGGGGCAATATTCCAAAGGCATGCGACAAAAAGTTGGCCTTATTCGGGCCATGCTTCATGATCCAGCCGTGCTATTACTTGATGAGCCTACCTCAGCAATGGACCCTCATTCTGCCAAGCTGGTGCGAGATGCTATTAGCGAATTGCGCGATGATAAACGGGCCATTATTCTTTGTACGCACAATCTGGCTGAAGCTGAAGCCCTTGCCGACCGTATCGCTATCATTAAACAAGGCACAATTGTTGCTCAAGGCACAATTCACGAACTCAAGCACCAGCTTTTAGGGCATCCGCAAATGGAAGTGCGGTTAAATCAATCAGTAAACGGGCAGATCGAAGAAATACAGGCACTGGTGACAGTTGAATGTGTCAATGGAAATGTGATTCGGTATCGTACGCCACAGCCGGAGATAATTAACCCGCAACTGGTAGCGTGCTTGCACGGTTTGGGATTAGGGGTGGTTTCTTTATCAGAAGTAACGCAAAGTCTGGAAGAAGTGTATTTGCGCGTAGTCGCGGAGGAAGCGTGAGATGTCAGTTTGGGGTAAGGCGTGGCGTTGGAAGTGGGATGATTTGCATATGGCGATGGTGGTTGCCCGCCGGGAGATTCAGGATTCTTTTCGGGACTGGCGGATTATTATCCCTATTATTTTGCTAACGTTGGCGTTTCCTGCGCTCATGAATTTTACGGCTGGGCGGCTTTTGAATTTTGTGCGGCAATATGGTGCTGAGATTTTGGGGAATCAGCTTGTGCCGTTTTTGTTGTTGGTAGTGGGTTTTTTCCCCATGTCGTTTTCGCTGGTGATTGCGTTGGAGACATTTGTGGGGGAGAAGGAGCGCAAGAGTTTGGAGCCGTTGCTGGCGACACCTCTGACAAATACGCAGTTGTATTTAGGTAAGATGTTGGCCGCATTGGTGCCGCCGCTATCGGCCAGTTATTTGGGGATTGGGGTGTATTTGCTGGGGTTGCGGTTTACGGTGGGCTGGGTGCCAACGTGGCAGTTGTTTGTACAAACGGTGTTGCTTTCGACGGTTCAGGGGGTGATTATGGTGGCGGGAGCAGTGGTGATTTCTAGCCAGACGACGAGTGTACGGGCGGCAAACTTGTTGGCTAGTTTTATTATTGTGCCGATGGCGTTGCTGATTCAGGGAGAGGCGGCGGCGATGTTTTGGGGGAATCATGTGGGGTTGTGGTGGCTGATTTTGGCGTTGGTGATTACGGCCGTTGTGTTGGTGCGTATGGGTGTGCGGGTGTTTAATCGTGAAGAGTTGATGGGGCGGGAGATTGATCAGTTACGATTAGACCTTATTTGGCGAGCGTTTTGGGGGCGGTTTACGGGGCGAGATGAAAACGGCCGTTATCCTGCACCCTGGCATTGGTATCGAGACACTTTTGCCATTATTGGCCATCTAAAGCCAGCTATTTTTACAGTCTCTCTCGCCCTAATCATGGGCGCGCTTATTGGCATTCTTTTGGCGCGCCAATACATTTTCCCACCACACCTTCAGGCCGAACTTACTGGGAGTCAGATGGTGGATAACCTGTCCCAATTGAGTATTGTCATTCCTGCTTTGCCCGGCTTTATCTTTATGCAAAATGTGCGTGTATTATTGCTGATTGCATTGTTGGGAGTATTTACTTTTGGTGTTTTAGGATTGTTGATTTTTATGCTTCCCTGGGGAGTCATTGGATTTATGGCTGCTCAGATTGCTTTTGCGGGGGAAAGCGCCTCCCGATTCTTGTTGGGAACCATCATTCCCCATGCTACTCTGGAGATACCGGCATTGGTGTTGGCAACGGCGGCAGCGTTACGGTGGCATGTATCGGTTATCTCACCCCCGCCTCGATATACATTAAGTCAGGTGTTTATTTTGGCTGCGGCCGATTTTGGGCGGGTATTGGTGGGGATTGCTATCCCGTTGTTGATTTTGGCCGCGTTTGTAGAAGCGTTTGTGACGCCTGACGTGTTGTTTTGGGTTTATGGGCTAACAGGCTAATTGGTAACGCCGGGTTGCTCGTAATAGTTGGCAGCAGCTTGGGCAGCCATGCGGTGCAAGACATTGGTCAGGTGTTCGGTAACGGCCGTTTCCTTCCCCTTATCTGGCGTTTCAATTGGCTCACCAATAGTCACCGAAATACGACTAAACGGCAGAGGCACAACATACCGGTCCCACCGTGGCAATCTGTAAGCATGGCGTGCATATGCCCCTAGAGGCACAATTAACGCCTTCGCCTTGCGGGCAATATAAGTAATTCCCGGCTTAATCACATACGCCGGACCATCAGGCCCATCAGGCGTAATATAACAATCAAATCCCTCCCGTACCCGGCGAATCAAATGAGTCAACTTGCGCGCCGATGCCATCCCCCCTTCTCCGGTCAAATCCATTGGATACGGCTCGGCGCCCACCTTTCGGGCAAAAATCTCCAGCGCTGCCCCCCGCCAATCATCCGGCATCAACAAAACAATGCGGTTCACATCATAATGATCGGCAAAAAAAGCCACCAGCATCATGGTAAAACCATGCCAGGTAGCAAAAATAAGAGGCCGACCACTTTCCTGGGCTTGTTTCAGATTATTCAGACCACTTACCTGAAAACGGCCGCTTTTCCGTGTAATTTGCGACAACCAATACAAACTTGTTCCATTCAAACGATCGCGCCAACCCGCCATTTTTCCCCCTTTAGCGCCTGTTACGCAGTCCGGCACGGGCTAACGACACACCCAAATACGCATTTGTCCAGAAAAACCATGCATTAAACAGCGTGGTAATTTGCAAAGAAATACCAAACAAGATAACCAGCAACACATTTCGCCGCCAGTTGGAGAACACCCAGAAAAACGATGGAAAAGGAATCCGACTAACCATCAGGACACTAACACCCAATGCTAACCCAACCAGCACACCGACAGGCAAAAAACTGTCTTGTTGTGATAATTCAGCCAGTACAGCCAATGCCAAAACAGCCCCCCCGGTTGAAATAGTCAATCCCACCGAATCAGTATCGCCACTTTCTTTTGGGGGCAACAAGTTGAAACGGGCCAGCCGGTACGCACCTGCCAGCGGAATCGCCACGGCCGAAATCCACAACCATACAGGCGGAACTCCGCGTGACGTCATGTGCATAAAAAACAATACTGCTGGTGCTGTTCCCAGGCTCACCATGTCCACCAGTGAATCCAGTTGCAGGCCAAAGGCCGTGCCGGCTCTTAGTTTGCGTGCTGCTGCCCCATCGAACAAATCGAGAATGTAGCTGGTTAGGACCAAAACACCTGCCGGTTGCAAATTCCCAGAGGCGGAAAGCAAAATAGAAACAATACCGCAGGTCAGAGAGGTGAATGTGATGGCGTTTGGAATAACATAGCGGATTTTATTTTTCATGTTTTATACACCTGATTACAAGTTTGTTTTGGGGGGCTTTTCCTGAGCAGGGAAACGGGCAATGGGTGTCAGACCCCCATATACTTTATCACCTACGGAGACCAAAAGTTGCGCATTGGGTGGCAAAAAGAGATCGACGCGCGAACTAAACCGAATGAGGCCAAACCGTTGACCGGTAACCAGTATATCGCCAGGGCGTGCATAGTTAACGCAACGGCGGGCAAGAATACCGGCGATTTGCTTGACCAATATACGGCCGTATTCCGTCTCCAACACCATGGCAATATGCTCATTCACATCCGACGCTTCTGGGCGAAATGCCTGCAAAAACTTGCCTGGCTTATGTTCCACCTGCACGACTTTGCCTCCCAGCGGCACACGTTGCACATGCACATCGGCAATAGAGAGGAAGAGGCTAATCCGAATAACATCTGCCTGCAAATAATGCGCTTCCTGCTCCTTGACAATTTCTACCACTTCCCCGTCAGCCGGTGATACAACCAGACCGGGCTCATTTTTCACCTGACGGTTCGGATCGCGGAAGAAGTAGAGGATGAGCAGCCATAAAGCAGTAGTCAGGACGAGAAAAATACCAGTGGCAAGGTTAGAACGGAAAAACCAGAGGAAAACGGCCGTTCCCCACACCAATGTTACTATCCCAATTGTCACCCCGCCCCCTTGGGCAAACGGCCACCACCTATCCTTGCCATAATCATCCATAAAAACACACTCCTTTAATCCAATCGCCCATTTTAACATTGCCATTCCCAATAGCCAACGACCCGGCATAGCCTTAATACAGGGTAAAAGTCCTGAAATCGTTGTTCGCCCTGCTGTGCTCCCTTTGGTAAACTTGCCACATGGTCGAAAACAAGCAAACATACACACCATTCATAGCAGGCGCAATTGCCCTGTTACTTGTTATCATTGGCATTGTTGTTGGCTGGCGTGTCGTTAATGGCGACAGTTCTCTCTTGCGTAATGTTACCGTTACCCACGAGAAAATCACGCCCAACGCCGACGGTGATAACGATGTCACACAAATCAGCTATGAACTTTCGCGCAATGCCACTGTGTCCATTTACTTTGAAAACGAAGCTGGCGAGCGGTACTACTTCCGCAAGGAAAAACCACGAGGAGCTGGCGAATATCGCGTACTTTTTAGTGGCATAGTTGATGGTTACCGCCTGCCGGGCGAAACAGTCGCTGGCGAGATTCTTACCCGTTTGTTGCAAAACGGCACATACACCTGGACGATTGAAGCGACTGACGATCGGGGCGTTACCGAAAAAGTGCAAGGTTCGCTCATTGTGGCCGATGCAGACACTGTTTTGCCGGAGTTGCGTAACTTCACTCTGGATAAACACGTTTTTACGCCCAATCGAGATGGTATTGACGACCGAGTGTTGGCGCAGTTCTTTCTCACAAAAGAGGTGGCCGAATTACGCGTGTTTTTGCTGACCCCGGAAGGGATCGAAGTGCCTATTTCAGAATTGGAGCGGGATGTGCCGCCGTTGATGCCCGGACGTCATTACTATGATTATGAGGGTGGGGTAGATAATGGTGAGACGCCGCCGCCCGACGGGACGTATCCGATTGTGGCTGTGGCTCAAGACCATGAAGGTCAGCGGGTTCGGGTAGAAGATTCGCTGACGATTCAGTTTGGGGGTGTGCCGCGCGCAGATATTGTGTCGCCGCCAAGTGGAGATACGGTGATGTTTGATAAAACGGCCGTTCCTCTTTGCCACACGCTCACCTTTACACTCACTGTCCACAATTACGGCACAACCCCTATTCGTACCACCGGTCCTGCCCCTGGCTTTATGTACGACTCCGATTGGAATTACAACACGGTCGGCTGGCCAACTGAGTCTGGTGCTTGGCGGGTGGCAATTGGGTTTGAAAACGAACTTACCAACTATCCCTATCGCTGGGCAGTGGGCAGCCCGGACGATTTACAGGAAATTGATGGGCATATGTACCTGATGCCGGGTGAACGGGCTGTGGTCACAGGAAGTATTCGCATTACTGGCCCGCTGGGTGAACGGAATCCGCAACCGATGTGGGCAGGGTTAATTCATGAGGATGTGGAAATTGCCCAGTTTAACAACCGGGTTGATCCCCACGAAATTTTAATTGATATGCCGGATGAAGCACACATTGAGCCGTGTGAGCCGCGCGAAGTTCCTCAAACAAAACCGGAAAATTAAACCAGAGAGGAGTGTAGGTGTGGCTAGAAGTTGGTTGATTGGGTTGGTTGGGGTGCTGATGGTGTTGGTTGCGTGCCAGCCAAATGTTGTGTTGGTGGAGGTGACGCGAGTTGTGGAGAGTGCTGGTGAGGAAACGGCCGTTTCTCCCGCACCATCCCCCACACCCCAGGTCATTACTATCACCCACACCGTCCCTATAACAACTGAAGTGATCATGGAAGTGACTGTTACACCCGTACCGTTAGGCACAAACGGCCGTCCGGTACAACTCCTCTTTCCCCCGGTGGCCAACAGTACCGTCATCAGCACCCGCTCTCAAGCACTTGTCCGCTTCTTGCAAGAACGAACAGGCCGTCAGTTTGAGATTGGCATTCTTGATAGCGAACAGGATGTGATTGAGCTGCTTTGCACGGCACCTCAGGACACAATTGGCTTTCTGTCTGCATTGGGATATGTACTCGCCCACGAACGTTGTGCTGTCCAGGCCGGGTTAGTGGCAGCCCACGCTGACGGGCTGACATGGCAAGCCGGCATGATTGTCACCCGTCGAGACAGCCGTATCACCACCCTGGCCGACCTGGCAGACAAAACCTGGGCAATTCCCGACACCAACAGCCTGCCCAACTACTTCTACTTTGAAGCCCTTTTCCAGGCTGAAAACATCCCTATTGGTAACCGGCTGGAACTCTCCGGCGACAGCAGCGCCATGCTTGCCGTTTACAACGGAGAAGCCGATTTTGCGACTGGCACATTTGTCCCGCCTATCATGCCCAACAACGAACCCTGGGTATTTGGTGAAGACAGCCCGGAAATCTGGCGACGCCTGGGTATTCCGCCCACACGCAGCCCTATTGGGTATGTGCTGGTGCTGGCCGAACCAGAATTTGGGGGCTATCGGGTGCGCGATGCCCGCTCTGGCGTTTTTGATACCACCCCCGAAATTTTCAATCAGACCCAAATTTTGACCCTTGGCGCACAAATTCCAAATGAGACGATTGTTCTTGGGGCAGATTTTCCGTTAGGGCTGGCGCGCGAGGTGCTGGATGCCCTGCCAGAGTTTGTGGCTTCAGAATCGTGTGGGGCATCGTTGTGTTCTGCCGATTTTTATGGCTGGACGGCCGTTTCTCCCGTAGAAGACAGCTTTTACAACGCTCTTCGCTTCATACTCGACGAACTCGACTTGCCGGCAGAAGCCACCCCGGAGGAATAATTGTATGCTGGACGTTGCTGTCATCATTGTTAGCTGGAATGTCCGCAACTATCTGACCAATTGCTTGCGTTCCGTATTGGCCGACTTCACCCATTCCCGACTAAATGGAGCTGTTTGGGTGGTTGATAACGCTTCGACAGATGGCACAACCGATCTGGTGGCTGAACTGTTCCCCCAGGTACACCTGATTGCCAACACGGAAAACGTGGGTTTTGGTGCCGCAAACAATCAGGGAATGCAAATGGCTGCATCGGCTGAACCGCGTCACTTTTTTTTGCTGAATCCAGATACAGTGGTGCGGCCAACAGCCATGCGTCGTCTGGTGGATTGCCTGGATACATACCCCAATGCCGGAATGGCAGGGCCGCGCCTGGTGTATGGCGACGGCCGTTTTCAACATGCAGCCTTTCGCTTTCCGCGCCTGATGCAGTTACTCTTCGACCTGTATCCAATGCCTGCCCGCCTGTACGAAAGCCGGTGGAACGGCCGTTATCCCTACGACTGGTACCGCGCCGACCAGAAACCATTCCCCATCGATCACCCATTGGGGGCAGCAATGATGGTAAAAGCCAGTGTCGCCCTTGCCACTGGCGGGTTCGATGAATCCTTCCATATGTACTGTGAAGAAATAGATTGGTGTTGGCGCATTCACAAGGCAGGGTGGGAAATATTCACTGTTCCCCAGGCTGAAATTGTCCATTATGGCGGCGAAAGCACCAGCCAGATACCGGTTCGTTCCTTCTTGAACCTGTGGCAGAGCCGGGCACAACTGTACCAAAAGCATTACGGCCGTTTTATGCGCACCCTCGCCCGATGGCTGGTACAAGCCGGAATGCACCGCCGCATTACCCAAACCGACGATCCTGCCCTCAAGGAAGCCTGTCGGCAAATCATACACATCTGGCAAACTATCTAGAGACAAACAACCAAAAACCATGAGCCAAATACCCGAACTCACAGCCATTATCCTGACCAAAAACGAGGCCGAACACATTCAGGCCTGCATCGAAAGCCTGCATTGGGCTGACCGAATTGTTGTGTTTGATTCCCACAGTCAGGACCAAACGGTTTCCCTGGCCAGAGAAATGGGTGTAGAAGTACTCCTCAACCCGTTTGAAAACTACGCCCAACAACGTAATGATGCACTGGCTGCCGTGCAAACAGACTGGGTATTCTTTGTGGATGCAGACGAACGGGGGACACCAGAATTAGCCGCAGAAGTCCGTGAGGTAATTGCCAATCGGCCGGAAATGGGCTGGTATGTGCCCCGACATAATTATATTTTCGGTCGTCTGACACGGGGTGCGGGTTGGTATCCTGACTATCAGCTACGGTTATTCCGACACGGGCGTGTCCGATATGAACGACCTGTGCATGAAGTCGCTGTGGTAGATGGGGAAATTGGCTATTTGCAGAATCCGCTCATTCACCACAACTATCGAGACCTGGCGCAGTTTCATGCCAAACAAAGAGCATATACGAATTATGATGCGTCTATTCTTAAGGCGCAGGGCATTCGTCCTCGCCCCCATAACTTTGTGTTGCAACCATTACGCCAGTTTTGGTGGCGGTTTGTAACTTTGAAAGGGTATGTGGATGGCTGGCATGGCTTGCGGTTGAGCTTGTATATGGCTTATTATGAGTGGGTAAAGTACCGTAAACTGGCCTGGTTTTGGCGCAAGCGGTAAAAGGGGATGAGATGCAGACGACAATGGTGGGTGTAGATTGTTTGTTTGGTGTGGATGGGGCGGTGCGAGTGCGGCGCATTCAGTTGGGTGGGGATTGGGTGCCGGTGGTGCAGGGGCGGCAATGGCTTGACCAGGCCGGGCGGCATGTGCTGGTGATGTTACCAGGGGAGCAGGTGGGGGAATTGGTGTTGCGAGCGGATAGAATGGCTTGGGAGTTGAC
>RFGV01000203.1 GCA_003696605.1 Chloroflexota bacterium
ATAAAACTGAAATTTTGGGGTGTAGCTGAGAAATATCTGAGAAGTCATGTGTAATTTGGGGACCACCCTGATCAGGACAATGTGACAGGCGCCTGACGGGTCGTCGAGTTATCAAGTGGCGGGGTAAAAAAACGGCATGAAGATTTTTATTGTGGACGTGAGGGCTATCACTGTGATATGCACTTTTCGATAGGAGGGGCAATGGACATTGTTCATGTTAAATCTTCAAAGCCGAAGCTGGCCAGCAATTGGAAGATCGAGTTGGGCTCTGCCCTGAAGACGCTCGGGCTTGTCGATGGCTCCTTCACCGGGAAAATTGTGCTGAATTTCAATGAGGGGGGCATCTCTGCCGTTGAACGGCAAGAACGCCTCAAGTAACCCCTTCGCAGTATCCAAAATAGATTATCTGCGGTTATGCGGTTATGCGGTTAGTGTTCTAACTCTGTACGGAGTTCTAGAAGACTCCTTCAAGAGATCTGGAAAGCCCGCGCCTCATCCTTTTTTCAAGGGTGTGGTGCGGGTTTTTTTTATTTTGACGGTTGTGGGTCAGTTGTTCGCCAAAATTCAAACAGGAGGTGTGTTATGACCCGGTTGTTGGCAATACTGCTAGGGTGTTTGCTTGTTTTGAGTGGCTGTAGTGGTGGTGGGGGCTCGTCCTCGGCTTCGGTTGGCAATGCTGTGACCTCTGCAAGTGCCACCGGCCGGTGGTCGGGAACATTGACCAGCCATTGGAGCGATGGCGATTTTACGGACTCGTTTGTTGTTGAGTTTACCCAGAACGGGTCGAACTTAACTGGGACATTTACCGTGGGGACGGAGTCACCCGTCAATCTGACCGGAACCATGTCTGGTTCCGACTTCACCTTTAGCGGCGTGTTGAGTTGTGCCGGCAATCACACCGTTCAGTTTGGCGGGACCATTTCTGGCGACACCTTAACGATAACCTCGGCGTCGGGAACCAGTTGTAATGGTGCAACTTTGTTGGGTGCTTCGGGGACGATGACTCGTGCTTCGAACACGGCGATGTCAAACGCTACACTGAATGGCACCTACATTATGTTGCAGTATATAGATGATGAGGTTGGCCTCAGCCAAGGTGGTTTCTCAAGAACCAGCCGGTTTGAAGTTAGATACGACGGCGCCGGCAACTTCAATTATCAAGAGCTGTCCTCCTCAACAGGCGGGGCGCTTAACTCCGGTTCCGGGACTTACTCCGTTGCTGCCGACGGGACGCTTACCACGAGTATGGGGGATGTGGGGGTTGTTGCCGCCGATGGAAATTCTTTCACGACCGTGGATACGGACCCTTCGGATAATGCTGTCGCGATTTTTGTCGGGGTCAAAAAGGGAGCCGGGTTGTCTAATGCGGTTCTGAATGGAACCTATACGGTCGGTGCGATTAAAGACGATGCAGTCAATCTGACCCAAGGGGGGCACACGGTCGCGAACAGATTCAAAGTCACTTTCGATGGCTCGGGCAATTTCTCCGTCAATGTCATCGAGAGTTCAGACGGTTCCAGTTATTCAGACTCTGGTACCTATTCTGTTGAGCCAGATGGGACGCTGACTCTGAATTTCTCAGGATATCTTAGAGTGGGTATTGTCTCTGTGGACGGAAAGACGCTTGCTTTTGCCGACACCGATGCGACGGACAATGAAGTTGGTCTTTATTACGGGATAAAAAATGGGACTGGCTTATCAGATGCAACTTTGAATGGAACTTATGTTGTCAACCTGTTCATGGATGACAGAGTTGGCTTAGTTCAGGGAGGTGATTCGATCACCACAAGGATGGAGATTTATTTTGATGGTTCTGGCAATACAACGTTCACTGAAATATCAACCTCCACTGGAAACATCGAAACAGGTTCTGGTTCTTACTCGATAACAGCAGATGGTGGGTTGATAATTAACGGAAAATTCAATGGTATTGTTAATTCGGATGGAAACAGTTTTACTTTCAGTGACACTGATGCATCCGATAACGATGTTGCATTTTTTGTCGGACTTAAAAAGCCAAAGGAAGATTCTGTTGCAGGTATTTATGCCCTGACTTTCTTTGGAGACAACGCTGGAGCGGGATGGGAACCAATGTATAGGGAAGTTGTTGTGAGTGGTCAGGATGTCACCATTCGTTACCCATATGACCCATATGACCCTTCTTTGATTGTTGGAACTGGCACCTTTGACGGAACAAATCTCAGCCTGACTTTTCCCGGCTCTAATGCTATTGCGACAGGGGCCTATGATGGCTATGCATTGGACCTGAATATATCAACTGGCAGTAGGGCGTTACGGATGGCAGG
>RFGV01000204.1 GCA_003696605.1 Chloroflexota bacterium
CTCATCAGCGTTATCATACCAACCTGGAACAGCGCCCGTTTTTTGCCACAGGCGCTGGATAGTGTATTTGCCCAGCAATATGAGCCGTGTGAGGTGATCGTTGTGGACGATGGTTCTACCGACAATACGGCCGTTATTTTGGGGGCATATGCGGATCGCATCACTTGCATTCGGCAAGCAAATGCCGGCTCTGCATCTGCGCGGAACACTGGATTACAGCACGCGCGCGGGGAGTATGTCGTTTTTTTGGATGCAGATGATTGGCTTTTGCCTGGCAAGTTGCATGTACAGGCGGATTTTTTGAATACACATCCAGAATATGGCATGGCGCATAGTGGCTGGTTTCTCTGTGATGAAGCCGGAAATGTTCTCCAGATTGTAGAGCCCTGGACGGAAGTGCCGGATTTGACACTGGTGAATTGGCTCAAGCACCGACCGGTGAATTTGGGGGCATTTATGTTTCGGCGGGAATGGCTGGAGCGTGTGGGGGGGATGGATCCTTCGCTGCGGCAGTCTCATGATGTGGATTTGGTGTTGCGGCTGGCATTGGCTGGTTGCCAGGCTGGGTGGGTCTGTTTGCCTACGATGGCCTACCGACGGCATAGAAAGAGTACGACACTGGCAGGCGCTTTGCAGCAGGCACGTTGTTCGGTGGCTGTCATTGACAGGTTTTTTGAACGACCTGATTTGCCGCCGGAGGTGGCCGAAATGGCTACTGGAACTCGATATTATTCGGCGCTGTGGGCAGCCTGGTATTTGTTGGATAAGGGTTTGGTGGAAGAGGTGGCGTCTTATTTGCAATTGTGTCGGTCGTTGTCTGAAAAACGGCCGTTGCCGCTGGTTTTCGATTGGCTGACGCATTTGGTGCGGTGGACAGAGCGGGCTGGCAGACCGGTTGAACAGGTGATGGCTATTGTGCCAGTTGTGGCAGCAGTTGTTCCAGAAGTGGCAAATGGGCTTTGGGAGCGGTTTGTCGGTTGGTGGCTGGCCAGACGGCCGTTTCTTGCGGCAGATGCGTTTGCTTTGGCC
>RFGV01000205.1 GCA_003696605.1 Chloroflexota bacterium
ATCTCTACCTTCTCACCAACAATTTCTGTGTTTGCCACTATTGCGTTTTCCATCTATGTCCCTCCTTTTTCTTATCCCACCATATCCCACAAGTATCCCACATTCACTCTTGGGGTTTTCCCACTCGTGAGTACCTGTTTGGGGTGGCGGGGGCTATACACTAAAAATATGTTATATTTCGCGTCTCTATTTTTGGACGCTCGTTCACTTTTGGGGCAAGCTCACGAACCAGAACATAAAGTTCACTTTTGTGACTTGCCCCTGATTACTCTATTTTACCACCATTGGCAGAAAGGTACAATGGTGGTTCATTAGTTCCAACGGCAAAAGTGTATAATGCCGTCGATTGACGCCAGGAAGCCGACGCCTTTTTTTAGGCCATCCTTTGGTTTCAGCACAACCCCGTCGGTCTCCCTGTCGTATTGCCAGTATTTACCGCTGGCAACATCAGACTTGTTTACCGTGCGTGATGGGAGCTTGCTGTTTTCCATCATTTTCATTGCCTGCGCGCCTGTAATTTTAGGTGCATAAGCAATGAACTCTTTGCGTTGTATAGTTTCTAGCTGAGCCTCTAGCGGTGTTATTGCTAGTTGTTGGGGTTGCTGGCGCTGCTGACGGCGTTGTCGCTGGGGCTGTTGCTGGCGCTGGCGCTGCTGTCGTGGGCGTGGTTCCGGTTCTTGAATATCCTCGACATATAAGTCAAGGATGCTAAGGAACCCTTGTTTCAGGATGCCCAAGATGTATTCATCTGGACAAACGGTGCCGCCCATTGAAAGGACGGTTAGGACGAAGATACCTGCTGCTTCGGCCATCAGTTGGACCGTGACCGATAAAAAGCGCAGGATAAGGTAGAAAATGGCCAATGGGATGGCCAGGGCAACGGTTAGTGCCAAGAAAAGATATGCAAACATTTGCACCCTCCTTTAACAATAAAAAACAAGCTTAGGGTTCACTTTGGATGTTATAAAGCGAACGGGCTTTGACGTGGCCATTTAATAGGTGAGGGCACGTCCTGTCTCTATCTCCGATCATATACCCTGGACACGGGGTGTGCCAGGACATCGGAGCCTCGTTCCGCCAGGAACTATTCCTGACGGCTCATTTCTGGGGGATTGTTTTTTAATAGGCACCCCCTTTCTCTATTGGAAACCTCTATGGTCTCCCCAGACGCCATTATCAGCGTTTCGTCCCTTGACCAGAGGGACTCATCAGTGGGGAAGGGGTACCCCCAGCGAAATGCCAGAGGTACCCCCAGTTGTATTAGAATGGAAGGTCGTCGTCGTTTAGCAACGATGGGCAATTCCAGTTATCGATTCGACGCGGCGTGACAATTGCGCCACCTTTCGGGTTGGCGGAATAGTCGTAGAACCCATGGCGTTTCTCCAGCTTCCGCAGGGTCTTGATGATGATCGGGTGCCCTGAAAGCGCCCACCCGAAGTCGCAGTCGTTTGGCTCGTAGAGATATACGGAGTCGGTAGGACTATATGTTCCCACTTTGATTTCGTGGGAAATGTCCTGGGACTCTTCCTCTTCCAGCGCGTCAACGTAACGCGCCGGTATTACAACAGGGCGACCGAGAAGCAGGCGGGTGACGATAGAAACGAGTGTTGCGATCAGATGGAACATGCTTAACCTCCATATGTTTAATAAACAAGACTTGTCCGCTTAGCGCGGCACATTGCTTTACTGGATGCTTTTTACGCACCCAGCCCAGTTAATCCCACACCGGACGTTTAGCGCCGACCGCTCGTTTTATTTGCACGTTGCGGTCAGTGCGGGCACAGGAATTGTTCCGCGCCTTGTCCAATGTGGGAGGGATTTTACCATGGACCCTCCTTTCTTATTGGCGCCCAGTTTAATTAGGGCGGACGCCCTTTCCCTTAAATAGCCATGGGGGAATCGAACCCCCACTTTGCCCACCAGGGTGGCTGAAACTGTTAGATTTCCAGTTCTGCGGCCTTGGCTTCGGC
>RFGV01000206.1 GCA_003696605.1 Chloroflexota bacterium
CTCCGGCATCAAGAACTACGACATCCAGGTCCAGGTCAACGGCGGAAGCTGGTCGGACTGGCAGACCAACACCACCGCCACCAGCGCCACCTACACCGGTAGCAGCGGCAACACCTACTGCTTCCGCTCCCGCGCCGAAGACAACGCCGGAAATATAGAAAGCTATCCATTAAGCGCTGATACTTGCCTTACGGTCACAAGCGCCGATACGCCGATACTGCAAATTTCGCCCGTCTCTCTGAGTTTCACCGCTACCGAAGGAGGCAGCAACCCCGCCGCTCAAGCCATTTCCATTAACAACGACGGAACGGGAACGCTCAACTGGACCGCCAGCGACAACGTTACGTGGTTGAGTTTGGATAGCACTTCGGGGACAGCGCCCGCAACGATGAACGCCTCGGTGGACATCAGCGGCTTGAGCGCCGGAACTTACAACGCTACCATCACCATTGACGGCGGTTCGGCCCAAGACAGCCCGCAGACGGTGGATGTATCGCTCACCGTTGCTCCCTCATCTACCCAACCCACTTGGACAATGATGTTCTATATAGCTGGCGACAACGATCTGGCATCCTTTCTGGAAAACCAAGTGGAAGAACTACAAGCCGCGGCGCAGCACGATAATCTCAATATTCTGGTTTTAAGCGATCTCTACGGCAATAATGATTCCTGGCGTTACCACATTCAAGCTGACGGTCAATACACCGATAATGTTGATCGTTGGTTTATGGGCGAATTGGATATGGGGAATCCCGATACATTAAAGAATTTTGTGCAGTGGGCAATGGATAACTATCCGGCTGACCACTATTACCTCAATATAGCGGACCACGGTCAAGGAACCCGGGGTATAGCCTGGGATTACCGCAGCTCTCCCAAGAGCTTTCTGACCATTCCTGAATTACGTGCCGCTCTGATTCAAGCCACTAATAATGGTACTCGGAAAATTGATGTGCTGCATTACGACGCTTGCCTGATGGGGATGCTGGAAAACGCTTACGACGCCAAAGATGTGGCGGATTATATGATTGGCTATGAAAATTTGGGTTGGGCGCTCTTCGCCTTCAGCGGCTATGCTCAAGCGGCGGCAACGGCAACTTCATCGCAAGACCTGGCAACAAGCATCGCCAAAATTTATCACAATCGGACCAGTTCGCCAACGCTTTATCCCCATACTGTTTCAGTAATCGACCTGTCTCAAGTTGAATCGCTGAAAAATAGTTTGGATGAACTGATCGCTACCTTGAACGCCAATCTCGGCGCGTATGCAACCGCTATCATCAACGCCCGCTCAGCTGTTCAGAAATTTGATACGCGCAAATTTTTTGTCATTGACAACGAGGATGAATACGTAGACCTTTATAATTTGGCAAACAAACTAAAGACCTATATCTCCGACACCACGGTGCAAACGAAAGCGCAAGCTGTAATGGATAGCGTTCAGCAAACTGTTGTGGTTGAATATCATCGTAGCGGGACAGTGGTTGATATAAATGGAAACAGTCACTATTGGGACTTAGACAACGCGCACGGGTTGGCTATCTACTTCCCACCGGGGTCAGGCGGATATGGCTATAGCGATTATATGGCGCATCAATTCACCTTTACGCAAGATTCCAACTATCATACCTTTTTGAAAGATTTCTTCGGTCTGGCTAATTTACCGCCTGTAGATCCCGAAGACCCGGGCATACCGCCAATGGGAGTATACCAGCAAAACAAGATATTCCTGCCTTTTATCATAAAATAGCTATTCCCCTCACCTGACCAACCAAGCCCAAAAAACTCGCTAGGGCTTTCTCAAAGTCGAAAAATTTGGTTAATTAATTCTATTTTACAAAGGAAAAAAAAATGAAACGCATTGCAAACCTATTGATAGCAACATTGTTAGGATTATTGATTTTTGGAGCGGAAGGTAAATGGCTTGAGCCGTCGGGCTATGATGTAGCACAAGCGTCGGCAATTTATAATACCGCTTGGCTAACCGACGCTCAGATGGAAGATTTCAGCTCAATGAGCGTTAATGATATTCGCAGTTTTCTCAGCGATCAGGGAAGTTGTCTGGCTAATTCCATCAATGACGTAGATGGCGTATCCATTGACGTGCCGCAGCTAATCTACAACGCAGCGCAAGAGCATCGCATAAACCCCAGAATAATTTTGGCGACGTTGCAAAAAGAACAATCCGCTATTACGCAATGTCCGGTGGGAAACAGTTACAAACTAAGCAAATTGATGGGCGTAGGCAATACATATAACGCTCATACCGCCAGAGCGCAAATTGATGTTGGGACACGGTTATTTCGGGAATATATGGACGAATTGGCTTCCCGGGGCTACACGCGCTCCGGTTGGCGGGTAGGCGTATCCAAACGCACCTCTGACGGCGTTTATGTTGTCCCGGCTACCCGGGCAATTGCCGCGCAGTTTACGTACACCCCTTACGCCGGTTCAAATTGGAACGGTTCTCAAGGAGGCGTTTACCTGTTTTACAACGCTTGGTACAATCAATTTCATTTTGATCAGGTTCCAACCGTCCCCGGTTCAAAACGAATAATGATTGAAGCTGGGCATGGTAACGGCGATTCTGGAGCGTTGTCGTGCAGTTCCCCCAAGGTAAAGGAAGAGGATGTTAATTTAGAGGTAGCCGAAAAAGTTGCCAACCTGTTGCGAGCCAGAGGCCATCAAGTTGAGGTCGTTCGCTCCTGGGACCCAAGAGGACGGAGGTATGGAATTCATCCTTCAATACGTGGATATAAAGGCGATGTTTATTTGGCTATTCATTCTGACTATTGCGCTCCCAGAGTCTCCGGTTACAAATTTGCCAGACCAGGAGGGTCAAAGCCGGATGGTCTAAACGGCTCTGGCGATGCCTCTGATCGCTTAACACAATCTTTGTGGGATGCGTATGGCAAAGCCACCGGTTTACCGCGCATACATAACATTACAAATGCTATGACCCATTACCGTTCCTGGTCGTATGTATCATCTTCAACGCCGCGTGCCATTGTCGAAATGGGCTATCTGTCCGAGGATATTGTCGCTCTCACGCAACGTCAAGATGATCTGGCTCGAGGACTGGCTAATGGTATTCTAATTTTTTTGGGCGAACAACCGGGCACAGGCGACAGCGAAGATGAACAAGTAATTACTCCAGGTCAAACAATCAATGGCGTCATCAACGAAAAAGCCGATATAGATACATTTTACGTAGATGCCCACGCCGGCGATATTATGAGCATTGAACTAAATCCTACCACCGAAAGCAATCTGGTGCCATACCTGCGCCTATATGCCCCTGATGGTAAGCTTATCGCTCACAATGATGGCAGCACAGCCGGCAAGGCTAAAATTGTCAATACATTTTGGCATACGGCTCGCTACAAAATAGAGGCTCGAAGTAATTGGCAGGCGTCTGAAGGAGCGTACCAACTAAAAGTATACGGTAGTTCATCAGATGATCCGGACGACGGTCGCTGGCTTAGTTATGGCCAAAGTCACAGCGGTTCAATTAGCAACACCGGAGACCGGGACGTATATTATTTTAGCGGGGTAAAAGGTCGCATTGTGACAATACGAATGAACAAAAGCGACAATAGCCCTAATCTGGATAGTTTTTTGGAATTGTGGGATCCAAACGGGGTAAAATTGTACGACAATGATGATGGCGGCGGCGACCGAAACGCCTTGTTAGTGTATACCCTGCCCAGAAGCGGCGTGTACCGTGTTATGGCGCGTACCTACAATAACGCTTCAACCGGAAATTACGTCATTAGCGTTGATGCAGTTCAAAATCCAAATCTGGCTAAAGGTAAAAAAGCTTACGCCCCTGCCTACAAGCGAGGTTACGAAGCCTATAAAGCAGTAGACGGCAACGCAAATACGCGCTGGCAATCCAAGGATGGAGGGGAGAACTTTTTTATGTTAGATCTCGGCAGTAGCCAAGACTTTGATCAAATTGTCCTCAAGTGGGGTTACACCTACGCCAGTATCTACACCATATCTATTTGGAACAACTCAAACAATTGTTGGGAAACGGTTTGGCATACATCGCAAGGAGATGGCAGTCAAGATACCGCTAATATTGGGCATCGTAACGCACGGTGGATACTACTGCACACCCAAAAAAGCCAATGCGCTTTAGGTTGGTGGTGCGGCGGCTACAAACTATGGGAATTGGAAGTTTATCGAAACGCTACTGTTTTAATTCCCACTATCCCCCCCGAACCTGGCGATAAACCGCCTGATACGGTATCAGATGAAACACCCTTGGCGCCTACCGCCCCCGGGAACGAAATTGAAGCCATCACGCTGGGGGTGTTTGGAGATGAATTACATGAGAACGAACCGATCACTAGCACAACTACGGTTATAGATGACGCTGTTCCCCCTGTGGAAAATATTCCTCCCATCGCCTATATCAATTCCTGGACGCCTGTAGTCATCCAAAATAGCGGCGTAATTAGCTTCACCGGTTCCGGGATAAATTATGACGGCAATAGCGATACCATTACAGACTATCTTTGGTGGTCGCCAACTATTATTGGCACCTTACCTATTAGCAATGGGTTAAGTAGCCAAACCACCCTTATACTGGACAGCGCAAATGTTTCGGTAGGAGACCACTACATCTATTTTCAGGTCAAAAACAGTGAAGGAAACTGGTCAGAAGCAGATGAAATTCTTCTGACTGTGCAAGAGGCGGAGAAGGAGATATTTTTGCCTATCGTGCTTCGATAGATATTATAAATAAGAGTGTGTTTCATTTGCTTTAGCGTAACTTTTGTGCAATTAGAAGTGATTTCACAAAAAACGTCCTCAAAATGAATTTTTTTCTGGATGCCATATGTAGGGGATATGGTTGCCCCATTCCCATATATAGGGGCAGTTTTACGTTGAAATTATATCACCCGGTTCTTGAGTGCTGGCTTCTGATGAAATGCGGTACTCTCCCTCTAAAGTGTTGATGGTATCGAGGTCAGGCCCTCACCCACCCCCGTCCTGCGGGCACCCCTCCCTCTCCCGTGCCAACGCGGGAGAGGGGGGGGTGGGGGGAGGGTGAGGATTGTCAATTTGCGCCCGATAATGACCCAGCAATTTTCGGCCAAGATGTCCCACGTTTGGATGTGGCGCTATAGCGCAGGCACTCCTCCGGCGGGCGGTTGGAGGTCAGCAGGATGCTTCCCCGTTCTTCGTAGCGCTCGTTGGGAGCGGGCGCGAAGGGGGCGAGCCGTTCGGCCTCC
>RFGV01000207.1 GCA_003696605.1 Chloroflexota bacterium
ACAAAACAGAATGAGAAAAAATGTCTAAGTCGTGGGAATTTGCTCCTTCGTGAGTGAGTTCTGAAGCAGCGCCCCTCTATGGCGTCTATAACAGCCGCGCGGGTGGGGTCCTTTTTATGTAGAGTATTGGTCATTGGTTGTGGGATTAGGCCCCGTCAACTTGCATATATTTGGCTGTGAAAATGATACTGTAAAAGACCGGCGTTGTTACCAGGCCAGATTTCTTATTTTCACAAGTGCAATGCAATCAATGGAGGTGACTTGGAATCGCCTATATCAGTCAACAGCTTCAGAGTGTATTTATACTTTTATAGCGCCAGCAAACATTGTGCCAGCACTGTGCGTGCATCGGCATTCAAGGCTTTCTTGGTATTAAACATAATGCGACGCCGGTTTCGACGTATAGGATATGGCCCGGAGACTATTGCTTTCATATGGGGGCATCTAATTCAAAGACAAATTTGTAAACCTAGTGCACCAGTAAGGGTTGCGTCTCCTTTCTACAATGGTTGATTCCCGCCGTATTGGCAAGGCAGTGTTCTGGAATGCGCTGGACTTGCTAACCCGATCTGGACTTAAGTTGGTGGTTTTGGTCGTGCTGGCGCGATGGCTTCGGCCGGCCGATTTTGGCCTGTTTGCTATGTTGGCCATATTTGTGGCTATTGCACAGCTGTTAATTGAAAGCGGTTTCAGCCAAGCCCTGATCCAGCGCCAAGATTCCACGCATGCCGACGAATCTAGCATCTTCTTTTTTAACCTGATGATGGGAGCGGTGGTTGCGGTTTTATTGTGTTTGGCGTCACCGGGTGTAGCCGCGTTCTATGCTCAGCCTCTATTGGAGCCAATGACCTGCTGGATGGCGCTGAACCTTTTTATCAACACGTTTGGAGGTATCCACACTGCGCTGCTACAAAAAGAACTCGATTTCGAAACTCTTACCAAGGTGGGCTTTTTTGCCACGCTGGTGTCGAGCGGGGTGGCCTTGGGCATGGCGGCGAGTGGGTGGGGAGTGTGGAGCCTTGTGGGGCAGGTGCTCGCGAATACCATCGTATCTGTGATTTTGCTCTGGCTGCTGCATGCTTGGCGGCCAACCTGGATGTTCAGTTTTGCAACCCTAAGGTCCTATTTCCGATTTGGCGGGTGGTTGCTTTGGACCAGTCTTTTGTATGTGATTTACACCAATCTTTATGCGATGATGATAGGGAAACTGCACGCTGTGCAGGACGTTGGCTACTACACGCAGGCGCGCCGTCTCCAACAGATTCCGATTAACATCGTGACGTCCATGGCGGGGCGAGTATCGTTCCCGGTCTATGCCAGCGTGGCTGCCGATAAACAAAAGCTGGCCCGCGGATTGTCCAAGGCGACTAGAGCGGTGGTCTTTGTTACCTTACCCCTAATGCTGGCTATCATGG
>RFGV01000016.1 GCA_003696605.1 Chloroflexota bacterium
ACTAAACACTATAATACCTGTCAAGATTTGCAGTTGAATGTGGATTTTGGGCATTTTTATCGCTTATGCAAAGATACGATGAAGCATTTTTGTTGGAAATACTAAATAAGGCGGCATTATTTAGCGGGCTGGAAACGGCCGTTCTCCGTGCCGCCCTACAACACGCCCACACCCACCACTTCCCCCGCCAATCCTACTTTTTTCATCAGGGCGAAGCCGCCGAAACTTTCTACATCCTGCTTGAAGGACGTGCACGACTCACCCAACTCACCCCAGAAGGCCACCAGGTTACCATCCGCTATGTTGGTCCCGGTGACGCCATCGGCATCATCGTTGCCCTCAGCAACACCACCTACCCCATTTCTACCGAAGCCATCACCGACTGCACAACGCTCGCCTGGCACGCCAATACCATCACCAAATTGATGGAACAATATCCCAGGCTCGCCATCAATGCCCTCAAACTTGTTGCCGGTCGCTTCATCCAACTGCAAAAACAATACCAGGAACTGGCCACCGAACGAGTTGAACAACGTGTGGCTCGTGCTCTGCTCCGTCTTATTCGCCAAACAGGGAAACGCACAGAAAGCGGCATTATCATAGATATGCCCCTCTCTCGCCAAGACCTGGCAGAAATGACCGGAACCACCCTCTACACAGTCAGCCGTATCTTAAGCCAATGGGAACAACAAGGAATCATCGAGGCTGGCCGCCAACAAGTGATCATCCATCACCCTCACTCATTGGTTAAAATCGCCGACGATTTGCCCCGCTAAAACCGTCATCTCTCATTTGAGTTATCCACAACCGCCAATTACTTGTGGCCAATTTGCGCTGGCGCAAAGACGGCCGTTACCTCCCACGATAAGCTAACAACAAGCTGGTCCCATAGACCTTGCCGTCAAAACACCTGCCAGATCACCCAGATCGGCAGCGCACCCTTATACACACCTGACAAACAGGAGGAAACATGGACAACAAACCAGAAGAAAAAAAAGAAAAAGTACCATTAGGGCAAATCGTCTTTGACGAAATATTCCTGCTATTCCTTCTCTCCCTCATCATCAGCCTCGCCATCTACAACATCTGGGGAATGATGGAAATCACCCGATTGCCCGTATTTACCCCCTAAACAATTCAATTTCAGGAGGACAAACAATGCTTGCACCTGAACGCATTTGGTGGAAACCACTAGGGCGACTGGAAAAAAGCTGGCTCATCATTGCATTCGCCTGGTGCATTTTCCTCACCGCCATGATGCCCCTTTGGTTCTTCCTGGGGCGGCAAAATGTACCAGCAACCACTTACAAAACCGACCCCAAAATTTATCAACAAACCGTTATGGAATTCGCCGAACAATACCAGGTCGACACCCTCAACGGAGTACCCGTCGTCGAGCCACCGGCAGGTAGCGATGTATACATCCTGGCACGGCAATGGCAATGGTATCCCATCCTCAAACTCAAAAAGGGAGAAACCTACCGCCTGCACCTGTCATCCCTGGACGTTCAGCATGGCTTCTCACTCCAGCCAGTAAACCTGAACCTTCAGGTACTACCCAACTATGTATATGTCGCCACATTAACCCCCACACAAACCGGCGAATTCTCCATTGTCTGTAACGAATTCTGCGCCATTGGACATCACTTAATGGTCGGCAAAATCATCGTCACAGACTAGGGGAAAAAGGAGGAAAGACAAATGGCAACAATTGCCACAACGGTACCACAAGAAAAAGCAGAGTTTCGCACCTGTCCGGTAACTGGCCTAAAAGTCGATCTGGCAGCAGAAAAACTCATCATTGCCAATGCAGTCGCTGCAGTTGTTTTTCTCAGCATTGGTGGATTGTTCGCACTCTTGCTGGCATTAACACGCTGGCAAGCTATTCACTTGCTCCCCCCTGACTGGTTCTATCGCATCCTGACCGGTCATGGCTTTGATATGCTTGTTGCCTGGATCGTTTTCTTTGAGGTAGCCGGGCTATATTTTGGCAGCGCAGTCATGCTCAATGCTCGTTTGGTGCAACCACGCCTGGCCTGGGCTGCCTATATACTGATGGTTGTCGGTGCAGTGATGGTCAACATCATTGTACTGATGGGCAAGGCTGATGTGTTGTTCACCGCTTACGTGCCGCTAAAAGCACACCCTGTATTCTATTTGGGCATTGTACTGTTTGCAGTTGGGGCGCTGATAGCTGTAGGCATCTTCTTCGCCACGATCATTGTGGCTCGCGCTGAAGGCCGTTACGAAGGCTCATTACCACTGGTAACCTATGGCCTGATTACGGCCGCTATCTTGGCCACTTACACCCTATTGTCGGGAGCACTCGCTTTTGTGCCAGCTTTATTCTGGTCACTGGGCTGGCAACAAACGTTTGACCCGGCATTCTACCGGAACCTGTTCTGGAGCTTTGGCCATCCGGCACAACAGATCAACCTGGCGGCTATGGTAGCTGTTTGGTATGCCCTGGCAGGCATCACAGTAGGGGCAGTACCCCTTAACGAAAAGTTGTCTCGGCTGGCGTTTATCTTGTACATCTTGTTCATTAATCTGGGCTCGGCGCATCATTTGCTGGTCGATCCTGGACCGGGGTTTGCCTGGAAGGCAACTAATACCTCGTATGCCATGTATCTGG
>RFGV01000208.1 GCA_003696605.1 Chloroflexota bacterium
GCCCGTGCTGCCCAAACACGGCAACCCATGCTGGTAAACGACGTATTACTGGAATCCGTTTTTCTGCCCAACCCACTTCTGCCCGAAACCCGCACCGAACTGGCCATTCCCCTCATTGCCAGTGGCACATTGCTGGGTGTACTAGACCTGCAAGACAACGAACCAGAACGATTTAGTCAGGCTGATGTAGATACATTCAATACCCTGGCTGGCCATATTGCCATGGTGCTACAAAATGCCCGTCTGTTCGAGGCACAACGACAGACAGAAGCCGCCCTGCTGGCACAAACACGGGCGTTGGAACGCAGCAATCAGGAGTTGGAACAATTTGCATATGTGGCTTCACACGACCTGCAAGAGCCACTACGCATGATTACCAGCTATTTGCAATTATTGGAACGACGGTATCATGGCAAGCTGGGAAAGGATGCTGATGAGTTCATTCAGTACGCAGTAGATGGCGCCAAGCGCATGAAGGCATTGATTGAAGATTTGCTCACTTACTCACGTGTAAATACGCGCGGACAGCCTTTTGCCCCCACAGACTGTAACGAAGTTCTGGAGCAGGCATTGGCTAATTTGCACGTTGCGCGTGAAGAAACCAAAGCGACTATTACTCATGATCCGTTACCAGTGGTATTGGCAGACAAAACGCAACTGATTCAGCTTTTCCAAAATTTGATTGGTAATGCAATCAAGTATCGGAGTGAAGCACCGCTTCGTATTCATATAAGTGCTACTCGCCAGAATGGGAATTGGCTTTTTTCGGTTGAAGATAATGGGATTGGTATTGAGCCGCAATTTGCGGAACGTATTTTTGTGATTTTTCAGCGGTTGCATACGGTGCAGGAATATCCGGGTACGGGGATTGGTCTGGCTTTGTGTAAAAAGATTGTGGAGCGGCATAACGGCCGTATTTGGGTTGAGTCCACCGTTGGACAAGGCTCTGTCTTTTATTTTACAATACCTGACAAACTCAAATAAACTTGTACCAGGCCGAACAAAAAAGGAGAGAATAATGTACCCAAAAGACAAAAGAACTATCCAGATTCTCCTTGTTGAGGACAACCCTGGTGATGTTCGCCTGACACAAGAGACTTTTAGAGAAGTGAAACTACCCACACACCTTCACGTTGTTTCTGATGGCGTTGCCGCTCTCTCTTTTTTGCACCGGCAAGCACCTTACCAGGACGCTCCCAGACCAGACATCATTTTGTTAGACTTGAACCTGCCCCGCAAAGATGGGCGTGAAGTGCTGGCTGAAATTAAACAAGACCCCTCTCTTAAACGAATTCCTGTTCTTGTCCTGACTACTTCCAAAGCTGAAGAAGACATTATCCACAGCTATAATCTCCACGCAAACTGCTATATTTCCAAGCCAGTTGACTTGAATGACTTTATTCACACGATTCAAACAATGAACTCATTTTGGCTCTCCATAGCAACGCTGCCGCCAGCCTTTTAGTTTTTGGGGATATTTAACAAGCACATGCGACCTGAAACAATTCATATTTTATTGATAGAAGACAATCCAGGTGACGCGCGACTTATCCAGGAAATGTTACAGGAAGAGTTTGCCGTTTCATCGCCACTGTTTTCTATCTCTACTGCACAAAGGTTGGCAGAGGCAAAAACTTACCTGCAACAACATCAACCCGATGTGATTTTGCTTGATCTTTCTTTGCCTGATGCTCACGGATTACAAACGCTGTTGGAAATACAAACGGCCGTTTTCAACATCCCCATCATTGTCCTCACAGGCCTCGACAACACCCAACTCGCCGTCGAAGCCATGCAAAAAGGAGCACAAGACTACCTGATCAAAAATAAAATCGATACCGAAATCCTCGTCAGAGCCATTCGCTACGCCATCGAGAGGCAACGACTCATCACCGAACTCACTCGCAAAGCCCAAGAACTCGAAATACGCAACACCGAACTGGACGCCTTTGGCCACACCGTTGCCCACCAGGTACAGGGATTACTGGGACAAATTCTTGGTTATGCCAGCTATCTGGAGATGCACTACAAAAAACATCTGGAACAAGAACCACGCACCGTCCTGCAACGCATTATGGAAAGCAGCACCAAAATGAACAATGTCCTCACCGAATTACTGCTCATGTCCACCATTAGCCAGGACGAAGTAATCCAACTCCCGTTAGATATGGGGCGTATTGTTAACGAAGCCTGCAAACGACTAAACTATCTCATTAACAGATACAATGCCAAAATCATCAAGCCAGCCCAATGGCCGCAATCTGTAGGGTACGAACCCTGGATTGAGGAAGTATGGATAAACTATATTAGCAACGGGCTAAAATATGGTGGACATCCCCCAGAGTTGGAATTAGGGGCAGAAGTATTACCCAATGGCATGGTACGATATTGGGTACAAGATAATGGACAGGGAATACCAGAAGAGCATATAAAAAAGCTTTTTCGCCCTCATACACGCCTGCATAATCGTCGCATAAAAGGAGAAGGGTTGGGGCTTTCAATTGTATGGCGCATTATAACCAAATGTGGTGGTGAAGTTGGTGTGGAGAGCCAACCGGGACAAGGCAGCCGATTCTGGTTCACCTTGCCTGCTTCAACTGTGTTGACTAAATCGGCTGATTGACAAATGGACGTATTGGCGCCAACAACGATTGAATTAACAGAGTATGTGCCTTGTGAGCTGCCAAAAGAGGCTTTGCCATTTGCGTTGGGGGAGAAGTTGTGGCGACTATATGATGCCCAAGGCAAGCAGTTGTCGGTGGAGTTTCCTACACCAGCAACATCTCATTGCTGGCGTTTGACGGCATTGGGGTGGGTGGGTTTTATCCCTCTAACGCGTTCTGCCCATATGGTGATTTCCCCTAAAATACCGGTAGCAAATTTGTTTGCTATGTGGGCTCATGTGTATGGCTGGCGGGGGGTACGCTGGCTGACAGGAATCACAGGTGTTTCTTCGCTGCCTGGCTTTTATGAGCGTTTGGCGTTGCTGTTGGCAAATCGGGTGTTGGTGCGGGGGCGTCAGGGTTGGCAGCGGGCTTATGTAGCCAGTGATGGCTGGCTACCGTTTGTGCGGGGGCGTTTGCGTACACGGGAGTTGATGACGAATTGGTCAGGGAATACGGCCGTTCCTTGCCGTTATCACACTTTTACCACAGATATTCCTGATAACCAGATTCTTGCTTATACCCTCGCGCTAATTTCCCGAAACGGCCGTTTATCCCCTGCTGCTCAAAAAACCTTGCGCCGTGCTGCTCATCTTGCCTGCCAGATAGCCACGCCCGTTCCCTGTACACCCGAAGCCTGTATCGGCCGTTCCTACAATCGCCTAAACGAAGACTACCGACCCCTACACGCCCTTTGCCGATTCTTTCTCACCCATACGCTCCCCCATCACTCCCCTGGCTCCGCAGGCATGTCCCCATTCCTGGTAAACATGGCCCGTTTGTTCGAGCAATTTGTTGCCGCCTGGCTAAAGGTTCATTTACCCGCTGGCTGGAGGGTACGTGTGCAGGAGTCGGTAAATTTTGGTGTTCGTGATGAGCTGACTTTTCGGGCAGATGTGGTATTGTATGATAAAAACGATCGGGTCCGTGCGATACTGGATACCAAATATAAAACAGCCCCTCGCGCAGAAACGGCCGATGTAAGTCAGGTAATCACCTATGCCAAAGCCAAAAAAGCCCCCCATGCCATCCTCATCTACCCGCAACCCCTGGCCCAACCACTCCGTATTCAGGTTGATGAGAGCCTGCAACTGCACACACTCACTTTTGCGCTAAACAACGATCTGGAAACAGCCGGACAACAGTTTGGTACATCTTTATTGGAAATTATAGCCAGCACCAATGCATAATTTGTGGAGGAAACAATGACACACCCTATTATTGGTTGGGAACAGGAAACACCTGTACCGGATGGACATTACTTCACCCCCTACCTGCATGTGCAAAACGGCCGTCTCTTTCTGGAAGATCTGGAACTGGTCACCCTCTTTCGAGAAAACGAAAAACCTGCTGGCCTGACTCACGCCTTACCCAGCCCTTTGGAAATTGTTTACCTGCCGCTCATTCGGCAGCGTATCGCCGAAATGAACCAAATCTTTGCCGAGATAATACAGGAAACAGGCTACAACGGCCGTTTCCACTACGCCTACGCCTCCAAAGCCAACGCCGCCGAAGAAATCATACGCACCACCCTCGCCGCCGGCACCCACCACGAAATGTCCTCCACAGTAGATGTAGATATCGCCCGCATCATGATCCAGCGTGGCTTGCTCCCCCCCGACCGCATGATCATTTGCAACGGCTTCAAACCGGACGGCAGCAGCTACGCCCAAAACATCCTCTCCCTCAAAACCAGCCACCACAACATCATCCCCGTCATTGAAGATTTAAGCGAACTCCCTCCACTCCTCAGCACCAACCATCACTTTGACGTGGGTCTGCGCCAAAAAAGTTACGGCCGTCATAACAACGAAATCGAAATGGACCAGGCAAATTCCCGCTTTGGGCTAGACCTGAAAAACCTGTGGAAAGCCGCCGACTACATTGCCGCCGCACCCAACCTCTCCCTCAAACTCTATCACGCCATGGTTGGCAGCCAAATACTCGACCAGGAAGACTTTGTCAACCGCCTGAAACCAGCCATTGAAATTTACGCCCGCCTGCGACAACGCCACCCCACCCTAAGCATCTTCGATTTCGGCGGCGGTATGCCCGTGCGCATGACACTCGATTTTAATTTCGACTACCACGCCTTCGCGCAACTACTACTCACCACCATTCAGGAAACTTGCAAACGATACCATGTACCTGTACCAGATGTCATGGGAGAATTCGGCCGTTACACCACCTCCGAGCACGGCGCCCACCTCTTCCACGTCCTCACCGTCAAAGAAAACAACTCACCCTACCCCTGGTACATCATAGACGGCTCTATCATGAGCTCCTTCCCCGACAGTTGGGCACTAGGCGAACACTTCATCCTGCTCCCCCTCAACCACCTCGACAAACCCTTCCACCGCGTTCAGCTAGGAGGAATCACTTGCGATAGCGACGACGTGTACCCACCCAAAACCAGCCAATCCCCCCTCTACCTGCCAATAGAAACCGATGACCTCTATCTCGGCTTCTTCAGCATCGGTGCCTATCAAGAAATGCTCGGTGGTGTACGCGGCAGCAAACATTGCGTCCTCCCCGAAGCCTACGAACTTATCATTGATCGGCCACAACCCAATACACCTTACCAGTTCGAAGTAATACGTGGACAAACACCTGCCGACGTTCTGACCAACCTGGGTTATCCACCTGCCACCACCGACCGCAACCCATGACAGCCCACTACGTAAAGAATTACGCAGCACAATCTGGCTGCTGACAAAACAACTTACAATTTACCTTCCCATCATTCCGGGATGATTATACGAATACTACCATGACTTGATTTTCACAAACAGATCGTATCAATTGCAAGCAAACCCTTACTAATTAAACTGCACCATTTCAAATGATTAACAAGGAGTAACAGACATGAAACTCGATCGCACTCGCATCATCTTCGTAGCCATTGTAGGCATTGCCTTTCTGGCCGTATGCAGTGGCCTGGCAATCAGCTTTCTGAGTGAGCGCACAACAACAGACAACAACAACGACAATAGTTCTGTGACCGTTGTTGCCCAACCAGAAGGGACGCCAATCGTAGAACTGGATTCACCCGAACCAATTTGGGCACCCGGTTACGACCCGGACAATGCTGATGATAATTTGCCCACCTACATCTGCGGTGCTGATGCATTTGGCAGTTACTTTACATTGCAACAAATGCAAATATCTGGCAAAGACGTAGAGCATGGTTTCCACTTGGGCATTGTGCCTTTCTTCCTGGATAACGACCCCGCTTACGATATTTCAGAAGAACAACGTACGGCTTTGCTCAAGAGTGGCCAATGGGACTGCCTGCTTACTACGCTCGACTCTGTGGCCCTGACCAGCCCTGGCGTTATTACAGCCATTGTGGATGAGAGTGCCGGGGCTGATCAGATTTGGGGGCGGGATATTACCACTATTAATGAACTGAAAGACAAGCGAATTGCTTTTGCTCGTGGCAGTGTGGGTGAATATTTTGTTTATTATGCACTTTCCATTGCCCAGCTTAGCCCTCGCTCTGACGTGACGCTTGTGCCACAAGATAGTGTGGCCGATGCGATTGCTGCGTTTAATGCAGGACAGGCAGATGTGGTTTCAGGTTGGGAGCCGGATATTTACGAGGCAGAACAGAGTGGTGGTGTACCCTTGCTGAGTTCCAATCAGTTGCGCATTGTGGTGGATGTGATTGTGACATCGCGGCAATCGATTAACAACAAACCAGATCTTGTGCAGAATTTTCACAATGCCTGGTTTGATACGCTGAAAGCCCAGGTGGAGGATTTTGACACGGCCGCTCGCCAGATTGCGGAATGGGGACATAACGATTGGAGTTTTGTGTATCCAGAAACGGCATCGGAAGATTTGCGGCTTTGGCTGGAAAGTGTGGCACAAGCGGATTTGGGGGACAATGCGTTTGTGATGCGAGATACACGGCCGTTAATCAGCCGTCTGGAGATTGCCCGACGTGTTTGGGCGGCTTCGGATGTTTCGGTGCCAGATGATGATGTGAGCGAATTGATTAATCCGGGTTTTGTATTGCGGGCAGCCGATCAGCCCAGCTTGCAGGCCAATGGCAACCCGATTAATGACACATTTTCTATTTCTGCCCAGCTTGATCTTTCCGGTGTTTCTACTGATGATGCGGCCACGTTAGCTGTTTTGCCTTGTCGGACATTTACGTTTTTGCCGGAATCCACAGAGTTGACGCTGGAATCACGGCGAATTTTGGACAATTGTGTGGTGCCTACCCTGTCGCAAAGTGTGGGGCTGTTCTTGCGGGTACGGGGTTCTTCGGCGTGGCCAAAGAACGACCCGCCGTACACGGAAGAAGATATTTTGGAGATTGCCGAAGGGCGGGCGCAATCAGTTGTAGATTATTTGGTGTCGCAAGGTATTGACCCGGCTCGCTTTATCATTGAGGCGACATTGCCGCCAGAGGATCACCGAAATACAGAGGACCCCAATATTATGGCTCAGGATCGGTTTGTTGAGCTGACGCTGGTAACGGTTGGTCGGTGATTTGTTGTATTACCTGAAGATATTTTTGAGACGCTAAAGAGGATTCTATGAACCTGATACGACGACATCAAGGTTTGTTTTTGTTGATTTTGTTGCTGGCTGTGAGTTCGCTGGCGTGTAGTTTGTTTACAGATGGGGGGGCGGATGAGCCTCCCCGTAATGCGGTGGTGGTGCGGGTGGTTGCGAATGCGAGTTTGCAGCCGTGGCTGGAAACGGCCGTTTCCAACTTCAACGCCGCCGATATCAAAAACACCGAAGGCAACCCCTACTTTGTCATCCTCGACACTGTGGAATCTGGTCAGGCCGTCATCAACCTCAGCCAGGAAGACAACTACACCCTGTGGATACCAGAAGAACAAGTCTGGGTCAACGTACTTGCTGATCAGGGCAACGCCAGCTACACCAACGACTGCCAAAGCGTTGCCGAAAGCCCCCTTGTTATCGCCATGTGGCGCTCCGTAGCCGAGTCTTTAGGCTGGCCGGGCTTGCCTTTAGGCTGGCTGGACATTGGCAGCCTCGCTGCTGATCAATCTGCCTGGCGGTATTACAGTGGTGGTGAATTTGGAGATACGTTCCGTTTGGGACACACGCATCCAGGTCTTTCGGGCACTGGTGCCAGTACATTGTTGGCTCTGGTTCATGCTGCCCAGTCGAAAACAAACGCTGTCAATAGTGAAGATATTCAACAGCCAATTGTACAAGCTTCTGTGGGAGCGTTTGAAGGGGCAGTGGCCTGGTTTAGCAATAACACAAATACCTTGGGCGCAACGATGAGTGAACGCGGCATTCAATATTTGGGAGCGGCCGTTATGTACGAAAGTACAGTGGTCCACTACGGCAATGGAAATATTGTGCCGGTTTATCCACTGGAAGGAACGTTTGTGGCCACATTCCCGGCATGTATCAATGAGTCCAAAACAGCAGAAGAGCAGGAAGGCGCACGTCGTTTTCGGGAGTACTTGTTGAGCGTGGAGGGGCAGGAAACGGCCGTTCGCTTTGGCCTTCGCCCCGTCAACGAAGCCGTCACCCCTGGCCCACCACTCGATGAAGCCCACGGTGTTGACCTCTCCCAGCCCGAAATCATCTTCGCCCCCCCTACCCTGGACAGCATCTACGCCGTGCAGGAACTTTGGCAAGCCGCCCGCAAAGATGTCAACCTGGTCATGCTGCTAGACACTTCCGGCAGTATGCGTGGCGACAAAATTGAAAACATGCGCAACGCTGCTATCCAGTTCGTGCAACAAATGGGCGACGAAGACTTTATTACCCTCATTGCCTTTTCTACCGAACCAGAAATTCTCGCCCAGCATGTACAAGTTGGCCCCAATCGGGACAAAATCATCAATGCTATTACCAACCTGCACGCAGAAGGAGATACCACCCTCTATGATGCCATCGGATTGGGCGCTACTATCATTGGCGAAACCAACTCTGTGGACACGACCAACGCGATGGTTGTGCTAACCGATGGCAAAGATACTCGTAGCTATCGGTATAGTTTTGACTCCTTGCTAATTAGCATGGCAACAGCCAATGACACCACAGTCTTCACAATTGCTTATGGCCGTGATGCGGATAATAATGTATTACAGGAACTGGCTACTCAGGCCAATGGCAATTTCTATTTGGGCGATGAGGCCAGTATCGCTGCCATTTACGATGAAATGTCGGCCGCTTTTGGAGGTAGTGCTGGCGTAGGGCGTTAGCAAGCATTTTCATGAGTGGGTTACTCACTCAAAATAATGAAGGATAAAGCCTTGCTGGTATTTCCGTCTGGAGAACAGTGCGCCTACTCTCAGGAGATGGAAACATGAAAAGTGTTACCCTGACAGCCCGCCAGAAGGATTTGTTGCGAACATTGGTAGCCCTGACACAGGAAGGCAAGCTTTCCGATCCGATTATTCCGATTCCTTTTGGGACACCAACTCAATATGCTGTGTATTTGCGGGGAGCGGAGAGTTTTCGTTTCAAGCATTTGAGCGACCTGGATGCACTGTGTGATGCTGGTTTATTGCGGTTTCGGTGGAATCGGCAAGGAACAGGGAAGCTGTACACGATTACACAGGCAGGTTTTACGGCCGTTTCCACCAACTTTTCCCTCCCCCCTTCCCCTCTCGGCTACGACATCAATCTGGCTGAATTACTCCAAATAATGAGCGGAGACAGATTCCCCCTAAACCGGTTACCCGAAGAAACCGAATTGGCAGCTTTGGCCCATGACCCCATCGCCCGCCACACTTGCATTGAAGTCATGTGTGATGAACTGTTACGATTAGTCAGGCCATTACTAAACTGGGAGGCGTTCGCCATATATGAAAAACAAACACAAATACTCCGCTCCATCCTGCTCCAGGCCCGGCCAGATGAAGAACGGTTAAAAACGGCCGTTCGTGTTCTTGGCTTCCTGGAACAAACAGACATCCCCCTCCCTGACCTTATCCAGGTTTGGGCAATCCTCTACCCCCTCATGCTACTTGGCGTCGCCCGCTCCCAACAAAACAAACTGACAACCAACAACGGCAAAAGGATGAGAGAATGAAAGAAAAAATAGGATTCATCGGACTAGGTATTATGGGACGCGGCATGTCCCGCAATCTGCTCAAAGCTGGTTTTTCAGTGCGCGTATGGAATCGAACTGCCAGCCGTATGGAGCCATTGGTAGCCGCCGGGGCTACAGCCGGAACCAGCCCGGCAGACGTGGCCGCCCACACCGACATCATCATCACCTGTGTGAGTGACACACCTGACGTACAAGCAGTCATTTTGGGTGAAAATGGCGTTATACACGGCGCACGTACCGGTTCACTGGTTATAGACATGAGCACCATCAGCCCCCAAGCGACACGCGAAATAGCTGCCCGTCTGGCTGAAAAAGGCGTACATATGCTCGATGCCCCTATCAGTGGCGGCAGTGAAGGGGCAGAACGGGGCACACTCAGCATCATGATCGGTGGCGAGGCCGCGCAAGTAGAGCGAGCAATGCCTGTCTTGCAAGCGATGGGGAAGGCGATTACCCATGTGGGTCCAAACGGCGCCGGGCAAATGGTTAAACTGGTAAATCAGGTGCTGGTTGTGGTGAATATGTTGGCTGTTGGTGAGGCATTGTTGTTGGCTCAAGCTGGCGGGCTCGATCTGGAGAAGACATTAGCGGCCGTCTCTCAGGGTGCGGCTGGCAGCTGGATGCTCAGCAACAGAGGACCACAAGTGTTGGCCAGAGATTGGCGACCTGGCTTCACAATTGATTTGCAACAGAAAGATTTGCGGCTGGTGCTGGAAGCAGCCGATCAGCTGGGTGTTCCTCTGATGGCCACCAGTACAGTTTTTCATCTGTATCGCACCCTGCAAGAGCGGGGATTGGGTGCAGAAGGGAATCATGCCCTGGTTAAAGCGCTGGAAAATCTGGCCGGTTTTCAGATTGGCAACAACGATTCATTCTGAAAATTCGTTCAGTATCATCCGCAAAAGTCTGGTGTCCAGATTGCCACCGGACAGAATGCACACGACTCGTTTACCCTGTATATCCAATTGGTTAGTCAGGAGAGGTGCGATGGCTATGGCACCGGATGGTTCAACAACAAGTTGATGCCAGTTTAGCAATGTGTACACTGCCCGACGGATGGTTTGTTCGTCTGCCAATTGTATGCTGGTAATAAAGTCGGCGGCGAGTGTAAAGGGTATTTGGCCGAATCCTCCAGCCAGGCCATCGGCAATGGTTGGTTTATGGTCGTAAGGGTCATAGGCACGGCCGTTTTTCAGGCTGAGCCACGCCGCTGGACAGGCTTCTGGTTGTACACCAATCACCTGGGCCGACGGCCGTAGATCATGAATAACCGAAGCCACACCTGCTATCAGCCCACCCCCACCAACAGGCACCAGCACCACATCTACCAATGGCAATTTATGCATGATTTCTATCCCGACAGAAGCTTGCCCGGCAATGATGTCTGGATCGTCGTAGGCAGAAATTTCCACTGCGCCACTTTTTTGGGCAAAGGCGATAGCCGCTTCGTGGGCTTCATTGTAATTTTTTCCTGTCTGGTGAATTGTTACTTGAAATTGGGCTAACTTGTCCAGTTTGGCCTGGGGCGCTGTTTCGGGTACGAAGATATGCGCGGGAATATGTCCCAATTTTTGCACTGCGTAGGCTACACCCAGGGCGTGGTTGCCAGCAGATGCGGCTACAATGCCACGTGCTTTTTCGTTGGCGGATAAACGGCCGATTTTATGCAACGCCCCTCTGATCTTGAATGAGCCGGTTTCCTGCCAGCATTCCAATTTTAGCCATACGTCTGCCTGGGTAAGCTGGCTGAGTTTGTGACTATATAAAAGGGGAGTCGGGCGAACATATGGTGCTATTTGCCTGTATGCCTCCAAAATGGTGGACATGGTTAGTCTGGTTTTGGACATGGTACTACCTCTTTTTCAAATCTCTTTTTCAAATTTCAGACACAACGCGGGATATCAATTGGTATCATATCACAGTCTGTTGCCACGAGTGAGAAACGGCCGTATCATATCCCCGCTTACCAGTTTTTATCCAGCTAAAAGGGTGCTTTGTGTTTCGGATTCATTTTCGTCAGTGTCAAAATGAACGTTGTCGGTTTCGGTTTCCGGTAACCACGCCTGAAATGCTGGGGGAAATTTGTCCCCGTTGCGGCACAAAAACGGCCGTTGTGGCCGAGGCAGCCCACCAGCGACCAGCGGAAACAACGGCCGTTTCCAATACCCCTCCCGTTTCTGCCTTGCTCGATAACATTCGCAGTGTATTCAATGTAGGTGCCATGTTTCGTACTGCCGACGGCGCTGGCCTGCACCATTTGTATCTGTGCGGCATCACCTGCACACCCGAACACCCCAAACTGGCAAAAACCTCTTTGGAAGCAGAACAACACGTCCCCTGGACATACAGCCCCAATGGTGTAGATACGGCCGTTTCCCTGAAAAACAACGGCTACCAACTCTGGGCCATCGAAGGCACCCCCCACGCTCGTCCCCTCTTCCAGTTGCCACCACCGCCACACACTCACCCCATTCTGCTCATCGTTGGCAACGAACGTGCTGGCACCGATCCGGATATTCTCGCCATATGTGACCATACCTTTTGGATACCCATGCACGGCCAAAAAGAATCACTGAACGTCGCTGTCGCCTTTGGCATTGCTGCTTATGTCATTCGGCATCATCTGCAACAAGCCACCCAACCATAATCAACAAGGAGGCACTATGCAAACTAACCCAATACCCAGACTCCCCCTCTCGCGTCAATTGAAACTGATTGCCACATTACCGGTCGCTTTTTTTCTGATGCTTGTACTACATGAGCTTGGTCACACCATTTTTGCCCGCCTGCTAGGCGATCAAACGGCCGTTTTCTACCTGTATCGCCGCTTCGAAAACGGTGGATTTTGCATTGGCTGCAACATCTACAACGCCGAAGCCCTCTCCAGCAGCGCCCTTCTTCTTGTATCTCTCGCCGGACTACTATTCACCCAACTAATAGCAATAGGACTACTCTACTTGCGACGCCATGCCCAAAATCCCAGTTTCCTGCATCAGGTCACGAGCATCTGGCTGGCAGTTTTTGTGCTGGATATGCCCACCCAGCTTTTACAAATCTTCCAGGTAGATCCAGCACGAGTGAACCGATTGACAAACATTGATCTGGTTGATACCGTTTATATTATCTGGCAAACGACCGGTTTTCCGGTGCTATTAACCCGATTCGTAGTACTGGGATTGGGTGTGCTGTATCTCACGTGGGTGATTCGTGAAGCAAGAAAACCGCAAAAAACCAACTGAAGTCTGGTATGGTGTAACACCGCCAACCCCCATCGGGCAAATCTGGACGGCCGTTTCTGACGAGGGATTGGTAGCTGTACGCATTCGGGGCACAGAAGAAGAATTTGTAGCAATGGTCAATGGGTTAACCCGACTTGAACCAAGCTATGCCCCAGAACGAATTTCTGTAACGGCCGTACTCCAACAACTCATCGAATACACAGCCGGCACCCGGCGCGAATTCCAAATACCCATCTGCTGGCAAATCCTCACCCCCTTCCAGGAAGCTGCCTTACGTCAGGTGCATGCCATTCCCTATGGCCAAACCCGCACCTATGGCCAAATTGCCCAAATACTCGGCAAACCAGGAGCCAGCCGGGCAGTTGGACGAGCAAACGCCACCAATCCCATGCCCATCATCATCCCTTGCCACCGTGTTTTGGACAGTCGCGGACAGTTACATGGCTACGGCGCAGGCCTGGAAACCAAAGCATGGCTTTTGCGGCTGGAAGGGAGCTGGCTGCTCTAACAATCCTTCTCAGGCGGTCCTACAATCTCTCGAATAAGAGACACAGCTTGCGCCACCCCATCTTCCGCCCGAATTTTCTCCCCCAAACGCGCCGCCCGCTGGCGCATGGTCTCATCTCCAAGCACCCGCTCAATCGCTTGTGTAAGCGCATCAACTGTCAGGCGACGCCGAGGAATACCAGCAGGTCCTACTCCAAGACGCCGAATACGATCAGCCCAAAAGAACTGGTCGGCAAAATATGGAACAAGAATATTAGGAACCCCGGCTTTGAGACCAGCGGCTGTAGTCCCGGCACCACCATGATGAATAACGGCCGAAACACGCGCAAATAGCCAATCATGCGGCACATCCGAAATCAGACAAACCGTTTCGGGCAACGTTTCCGGCTGCAAGTTGGCCCAACCACGTAACAAAACAGCCCGCTGCCCGGTACGCGCCAGAGCTGTCAACAAAATATGTAATAACTCATCAGGGTTACTATCCACCATGCTACCAAAGCCAATGTAAAGGGGTGGTGGATCGCTCTGCAAAAATTGTTGCAGCGAGGTCGGTGGCTGCCAGTCAGACGGCCGTTCCAGATACCAATAACCGGTTACATGATGCCAGTCAGGCCAGTCATCCGGCCTGGGCAACACACTGGGGCTGTAACCATAAAGCACAGGTACTTGCCGTTGGCGCAGCGCACGATACGGCCCCCAAAACGGAAACGGCCGTAATCCCAACACTTCCCGTCGCCACCGATTAATCACCCCCCGAAAAGGCAACCAAAACATCTGCTGCGCCATCACAAACGTCCACCAATTATACCAGCCACCCAACCCCCACATTGGTGCCCCCGGCACAGGAAACATCCGCGTCGGCGTAAACGGCTGCAAAAACGCCAGCAACAACGGCACACCCAACTTCTCCGCCGCGTGTATCCCGCCAATCCCCAACACAGAAACCACCACCGCATCCGTACCCTGACACGCCTGCCAAATATCCGTCATCCCTTGCACCAGATGCGGCCGAACCAGCGGCAAAATTCCCAAAACCTGACGCAGCGGATTCACCCCAGACTCCAACCAACGCAAGCCTGCGGGTGTGCGCAACAACGCCATCGGATTCCCCTCCACCGGATAAAAATCAGCAACTCCATACGCCTGCGCCAACGGCCGAAATAGCGCATGAGAAGCCAAACGCACCCGATAACCAGCACGTTGCAACCCCACAGCCAGAGCCAAATAAGGTTGGAAATCCCCTCTGGAGCCAAGCGTAACTATTGTAATATGCATAACAGCCTAATTTTTCCCCACCCCATCATTCGCACAATAGACAGGCAACCATACCCAAAAAGTGGAACCAACACTTTCTTCGCTTTCCACTTCAATCACCCCTTTATGAATGGTTACTATCTCCTTAACAATGCCCAATCCCAACCCAGTTCCCGGAATATTAAAC
>RFGV01000017.1 GCA_003696605.1 Chloroflexota bacterium
CTTTGTGGTGGCGGGTCCCGTCAGCAAGATAAGTAAGGCTAGCCACCGCGCCTGCAAGACCGAGACGCACCCAGCTGGCGGGCTGATAGGCAGCTTCAAACTCGAGACCGGTGTGCAGCTGATTCATGCCGGTCAGGAAGATGATGGCATAATCGCCGTTTTCCAACGTCACACCCCGGGAAATAGCGCGGTCAACCCATTTCGTGTAGTAGTAGCTGAGTTTGATCGTCCACTTTTCGGCAAACCAGTTGGTACCCAACTCGAAAGAGGTGAATTTTTCGTTTTCGGGATTGTCAGCCTTGACGCCGTTGACATCATCGATGACGTTATCAAAGATCGGCACTTTGGAGACATAACCGACGTTACCATAAACATCGAGGTTTTCCAGCACGCTGTACTGTGCGCCACCCTTAACCTGGAAGCCGGGGATGTTGCCGGATTCGATCGTGAGCTCATTGCCCGTGCCGTCATCTTTGAAATGATCGACGTAGGAATGGCTGATCATGGAATAGCCACCCATGCCATAGGCGGTCAAGCGGCCCATAGAGTATTCACTCTGAGCGTAGAATCCAAGCCAATCAACGGTGTTGGTATTATAATAGGCAATCTTGTCACCCAAGCCGCGTTTCTGCTCTTCTTCAGTCCAGAAATCAGAGGCAGTGTTACGGTAATATGCACCGCCGAGCAGATCGCGCACTTCGCGGAAGTGATTGATTTCTGCAGTTCTCCAGTCAAGACCGATGTTGACATCAACAGCTTTTGTCGGCTTGTAGTTCAATTTGGAGATGGCACCAACTGTCCACTGGGTGTTTACACTGTTTCTCAAAATACCGCGGGAACCGTCAGCATTGGCTTTGTTCCGCTCGATTGTGGCATCCCAATCAACAACTCGGGAAGGACCAGAGTAATCCCAGCCCATGCTGCCATAGGTACCAGTACCGCCACCAACACCACCAGAGTAATAAACAGTGGTAAACAGGTTCATGTTATCCGAAAGCTGGGAGTACCAGTTAAGGTTAGCCAACGGTTTGTGGTAATAGTTTTCGCGCTCATTGATGAATTGATCGCTGTAGCGCGGGTGCAGTCCACCATTCCACCACTGGAGACCAGCAGACTGATAGGTGCCATTTATGTCGTTGACATTTTCGTTGTAGAGGCGGCCATCCTCAGCTTCTTTGAATACTTCCAGAGCGGCTGGATCGTAATCGTCCAGGCTCTTGGCATATTCATGGCTGTAGGCGCCAATGTTTTGTTTGTACAGATTCTGGCCATGACGCTGTGGCGCCCCCATCACGTACAGTTCAAAGCGGTTAGTCGGGTTGGCCTGGTAGGCAGCGCCAAAGTAATAAGCCCAGGCATCCGTCCAGGTGCCTTTGATGAGGCCATCGCCTTTTTTACGCACCAACGTACCCATGAATGAGTACTTGCCATTAATCGTTCCTGTAGCAGCGGAAACGGTGCTCTTCATAAAGCCGTCGTTTCCAAATTCCTGTTTGTAACGAACACCCGCGCCGACGGCGGACGGATCAGTAATCACGTTCATTGTACCGCCAATGGACGGGGTAGCCAGATTGACAGCACTGAGACCACGTTGCATCTGAATGGAAGAAGTCGCGTCGGCCAAACCGTCCCAGTTGGACCAATAGACCCAGCCATTTTC
>RFGV01000018.1 GCA_003696605.1 Chloroflexota bacterium
GCCTATATCACGGTTGATGACTTAGAAGACGTAATAAACTTGGTGAGTGAATATGGTTCGCGTGTTGTGGCGAGCCTTTTGGTAGCGGCTGGCTATGCCTCTGATTACCAACGCAAAGAACAAACCGCATAAGTAACTTTGAAAAATCATAAGGAGTTAAAGACATGAATCAAATCAAAACCGTTTCAATTTCTGCCCGTGTTTTAATCGATATGCATGCGCTTAACAACGAAGGTAGCGAGAGCAACCGTTTGATGACGCGCCAAGTTGGTATTGTAACGCCAGATGTCGATGAACAAGGTGAACCAGGTTATCGTCGTAGTACGGTGAATGCCATCAGTGGGGATATGAATAAGCATATTTTTATGGATTATCTACGCCATATTGCCCTTGATCGTGGATTGCCCCTGTGCCCTGCCTGTGTTGATTTAGATCCCAGCCGTATGATGGCTAATCCAGGCTTTGAAGATTGGGTGAAAACCAAACCATCAGGTGTTGAAATTGTTGATCGCCTCATCTCCTGCACACTGGATGATATTGGCGGCACACTCATCACGGCGGGCAGCAATTCCATTAAGCGCAAATCGGCGGTGGAATTTGGTTGGACAATTGGTTTGCCCGATATTACAGAAGTCCAAGAGTTTATCCATGCCCGCCACGCTGTTCGTCGCGTAACGCGGACAAAGGCCGGCAGAGATGCTTCTGAAGAGACCAAGAAACAGGCCGTTGAGGAAAAAGAAGCCAATCTTGGGCAAATGATCTTCGATCGTCCAGCCTCTTCTGGTGTGTATGCGTTTGTGGCACATATTGATGTGGGGGCGATTGGATTCAACGATATTTCGGGGGAATATCCTGCAGAAGTACCCTCGTGGGATGGTTCAGAAATGGTGCCAGTAGACCGTGCATCACGCTTACAGGCGGCTTTACTAGCGATGGCACAGACACTACTTCAGCCACGTGGGGCGTTGACTTCAACACAGTTACCCCATGTGTTAGATGTTGAAGGCTTCGTTAGTGTATCTGCATCAGCGGCGTCTGCGCCCATTATCAGCCCATTGGTTGATGATTATTATCAACGAGCGGTTAATGTTGCTGATATGCTTAATCGTATGCATCGTGATTCAGTAGAAATATTGCCATTCGCCGGACAGGCGGCCTTACTGGAGC
>RFGV01000209.1 GCA_003696605.1 Chloroflexota bacterium
GTAAACTTGTTTACATTGATATTCGCAATGCCTATAATGTAAATGCAAGCAGCCGCCAACTGATTTTATTTTTATACCTGATGAGCCAGTTAAGGGGTAGCGATTTCAGGAGGTCGCGTGCCATGAAAACCAGACTGCTTCTCTTCGTCAATTTGTTCATTGTCTTAACCCTTATCATTCCATTGGGGCTGCTGCCCACATCGGCATGGCAAACTCCGCTTGCGGAAAATGAAACCCCGCAAGCGGCGCTGCTGCCACCGCCGCCGCCGCAGGCAGGCCAAGCCACCTACACCATCTCTGGAACCGTCACCGATAACGGCGGCAGCCCGGTGACTGGCGTTGTAATTGAAGCAAAGCCTGTTGCCCCAACCCCAATAGTTTTTGTTCATGGAATTCGCAGTTTGCCGCCAAACACCCAATTAATTGGTTGTACAGAGGCGGACCGTACGAGGCCGACAGATCCGGCAGAAATTGATGCTTATTTTGGTAAATTAGATGATACATTGGCGCAGTACTATCCTGTTTTTTATGCAAGGCTGGTCAGTAACAGTTGTTACACGCCATCTTTAGCTACAAATGCCCGTTACCTGCGTGACTCAATCAACGATGCCAAAGCCCAAACCGGGGCTGATAAAGTTATCTTGATTGCGCACAGCATGGGTGGACTGGTTAGTCGAGCCTACGTCGAAAGCAGTTTGTATCAGTACGATGTGGAGAAATTGATTACCCTCGGTTCTCCCCATCAAGGCGCTCCCAGTGATGTTCTTCTGTTTTTGATGGCATCCGGGTGGCCAGGAGTGACAACTCTGGGCGCGATTTGTTTGGACAAATATCCGGCCCTGTGTGAATTTTCTTTTACAGGGATGATAGCTTTCAATAACCAATATTCAACCCGTCGATCTGGTGTGGCTTATTATGCGATTAGCGGCGACGCTCCGTGGAATACCCGGAACCTGTTAGGCAAGGCAACAGATGTCCTGATCCCATTTGGCGATGACGGCATCGTGCCCCAGTGGAGTGGTGTTGGTCTCTCTGGGCCAGTAATAACTTTTCAAACAGATGAAAATCACAACGCATTTGGGAACAATCAATATAACTGGACATACTTCTCGCACCAAAGTCCAGGCCTGCCGTTGAATGACAGCCGGAGTTACACTGAATGTATTCAAAAAATCCTTGTTGATTCCCCCGCTGGCAACTGTGGCCAATCCGGTTTGAGATACGCTGCCACAAATGATGTTGGCAGTCAATTGTCTCAGCATACACCGGTATTCTATGAAACCCTATTGCCTGGGGCTACACTCACGCACACATTTTCTATTGGGGCTGGCCCGGCAATATTTGCCACCCAATGGGCAACAGGCACTGTTGGAGTCTCGCTGGTAAATCCAAACGGAACCGTCATTGATGCCGGATACGCGGCAGCAAATCCAACTGTCGTTACCTATACTGTTGAAGCCAATATGGCCGCATATGAATTTCCCTCAGCGGCTGCGGGGACGTGGAAACTGGTGCAAACAGATGCAGGTGTGCCAGTGACGGGAACGAACACCAGCAGTTTCGCCAGCTACAGCAGCAATTTAAGCATATCAGGTGGAACAGATAGCTTCTACTACCAGCCTGGAGCAACGGCTGTGATTACAGCATCGCTCCAGGGGCAAGTTGTGGACAGCGCCAATATTACCGCTACCGTCACCTATGCCGACAATTCGACAACTGATGTTACCTTGGCTAATGCAGGGGGAGGCGTATATCAAGCTACACATCCTATTTCGAACATTCCCGGCTATGCCCAAATTCGATTCAGCGCTGTTGTCATTAGTGGTGGGGACACCGTTGACCTGGGGACAAGCGCCACATTTCAGGTTTCGCCAGTATCTCTGGTTTTGTCAGGAAGTTATCAAGAAACACCGCAGCCGCGCTCAGGCAGCAGTAGCTTCTATGATTCACTGGACATCTCAGTCGGCGTTACCGCAGCATATAGCGGTACTTATGGCTTGTCAGGCGACCTGGTAGATTCACAAGGAGATTTTGTGGCGCATGCCGTGACAAGTTCGTCCCTTGTCACCGGGACTGGTGCAATAACGCTCACCTTTACCGCCGCAGACATCTATGCCAGTGGTCTAAATGGCCCATATTCTTTGACCAAATTATTGCTCACTGATGAAC
>RFGV01000210.1 GCA_003696605.1 Chloroflexota bacterium
ATCACCAACATGCTGCACACGCCGGTGCCCGACGTGTGCAGCATGTTGGTGATGGTCGCGCCGTCGTCGCGGCTGTTGGGGTAGGCGGTGAGGGTCACATCGTTGTTGTCCACGCGCACGCGCTCGGTGCCGCCGGTGCTGATGGCGAGCATATCATCAGCAGGATGATATATACCTGTGTTCTCGTCGGTGTCGAACGTAAAAGCGGGCGTGCCTGCGCTGCCCATCTGGACGCTCACGATAGTGCCATTGGAATAAAGCTTCCCGTTCGCGTGACCAATGACCGTAGTGTAGCTACCACGTCCCACATTGTCACGCCCAATGACGATTTCATATATGACGCCATTTGCGGAGGCCCTGGTACCATAGCCCAAATAAATCCCATTTGATCCATTGGTAAATGGCGTACCATCGGCAGTGTATCGACCGGAAAAAGGCCCAATTGCAATATTCAGCGCGCCCTCTTCAATATTCATGAGGGCGCCAGCTCCTATGGCGAAGTTATACCCGGTGTAATAATCAACCCTATGAAGACTCTTCAATGCATCATTGCCGATAGCTATGTTCCCGTGCCCTGTACCAAGCTTATTTAGGGCATTTGCCCCAATTGCTATATTGCCATTACCATACACAATATTCTTGAGCGCATTGTCCCCAAGGGCTACATTGCCACTCGTAAATGTCGTCCCGGCAGCCAGACAATCCTTATCAATGCCAATGCCCTTGTTTGAAACAAAGAACGAATTCGTGGCATACTCATCCACGAACTTTAACCTCTTATTATAAGCAGCATAGCTCGTTATTTCAAGCAGCTGAATAAGGTATGTATAATCACCATCAGATGACGCCCTGATCTTGAACTGTTCGGCCGTAGTGGTATAAAGGCCGAAATCGTATGACGTAGATAGATTGAAAAAATCGTACCACTTACCACCGACATAGACCTCTATGTAGCCCGACGTGTAGGCTGTTGTCTGAAGACGCAGTATATAAAGCTTGTCTGCCGTGGTGGTGAAGTCGAAGGTCACCTCATCGGCAGCGCCGGGCGTATGAGTAAAGCCACTGGCCACATCACCCGACCAGTTTGGGCCGAGCGTGAAGGTGACGCCGTCCAGCAGGTTGCTGCTGTACGTCGGCGCTGCATCCAGCTCAAAGGTAGCAGGGCCTTCTACCAGAAGATCATTCTTGACGGTAGTCTGGTTGACGTCAATAAATAGTCGGTCTGCACCCCCGGTTGCAATCGAAACGGCGTCAGAATAGGGGCGGTAAAGCCCAGTATTCGTGTCGCTTGCAAAAGCGATCCCTGGCGCAGCTGCTGTCCCGCTGGCAAACAATCCTGTCGCACCTTCTTCGATGAAATCCCCCCATTCCAGCGCCGTGCCGCTG
>RFGV01000211.1 GCA_003696605.1 Chloroflexota bacterium
GGGAGTGGCTGAAGGGGGAAGGGTGGCTGTGCTGGTGGGTGTACTGTTGTCAGTGTTACGGTTGTTGGGGGTGGGGGATGGGGTGTTGGTTGGTGTGGGCGTGGAGGAGGGCGTTGTGGTTGGAGTTGGTGTGGGTGTAGAAACGGCCGTTGTTGGGGTAGCGGTGGGGTTGCTACCCCCGCCACCACCGCCAATGATTACTTGTGTTGCGGTTGGCTCAATACCAATGGTCACTGTGGCTGTTGCCAGCTCTATTTCTGTGCCGTTGCTTTCCACTTCGATAAGTTTGTAGGTATAGGTGAGGCCATTAACGGCCGTATCGTCAGTTACTTCATAAGATGCCCCAATGGTAGGGCTGCCCTCCGCCAGAATAAAGCCGATATTGTCCAGATACTCAAATCCGCTGCCGCTATCCCTTTGTACACGAAAGCCAATCGTGTCAATTTCTGTGGCAGTTACCCAGTTCAGGCGAGCTGCATTGTTTAGAGGCGTTGCATCAAAACTGACCAGCCCCACACTCGCTGGCGGAGCTGCTTTTCCAATGGAAGTGGGGAGAATGCTCAATGTAGTAAATAAAAGCAGGATAATTAGACGAATACGTTTCATAATTTCGTGTGTCCCATCATATCAGTTTTGTTATGTTTGGGTGACTGGGTGATTATTACGGCCGTTCTACGACCGGCAAATATATTTCATTCGGTTCCAGATAAAACCGCATAGCCGGATCACCTTGCAGGGTAAACGTGTACATTTCCGATTGATCGTAACCATCCAAGAAGTAATTGGTTTTGGCATAATTGGCTGCTTCACCCATTGTCGCGATTCCTTGCGAAAAGACCGCTTCGTAGAAGCCACTATGCAAGGCTGTATGTTCAAATGTATAACCCAAACCAGTAGATGACCAGTGAGCGGCCGTACCCAAATTATCCATTAGCAGAAAATCCTCACTCAGAGCGCGCCAGCCGGGATAAGCAAAATAACCATCCAGACAATCAGCGCTCAAAATGGTAATGGGTGTGTTCAGATTTAGCCAGAAATCATCCTGGCCGGTCTGCAAAATTGCCGGTGACGCCCACACATCAATGCTGCCATGTCCCCGATAGTTCAGTACAAAGACACCCTTGTTGTTGATTTCGTCACTCATCTGACTGCGTAAATTATCAGTGGCGGTTTGAGTATTGTCGGCAAGACAAAGGTGTGTTTGGTTAAATTTGCTGGGTAGCATATTTCCTACAACCTGATTTTCAGTACAGAAGTCACCGCCGCTGTCTGTATTATCAGCCACAAAGAGGAGATTGTCCTGATTAGTTGTGGCCGGGAACTGATTTTCTTCATATTTTTTTATTTTAGCGATGGCTGCGGCAGCTTCGGCTGCTGTTTCGGCGGCGATTCGGCCGATTGCCATGTCGGGTAGCAGGTCGTTGCCGCTTAATAGCACAAAGGTGTGGTCACTGGGGACGAGCCCCTGAAATCGGTCAACGAAGATCAGGTCGGTGGGGACGTAGGTGGGAGCGTTTTTGTCCCAGGCGGTTTGACAGCCGCCCAAACAATCGAGGTTGCGGGGGTTGACAGTGGCGTCGCCTAAAAGCAGAACGTAGGTGGGAGCGGTGTCCCAACTGGCAAGGGCATGGGACAGGTAGTCGTGAATGGCGCCGGGAAGTGGCAGTCCGTAGCCGTATTGGTTGATGATGTCATCTATGTCGGCGATGTGGGTTTGCAGGTTGTTTTTGGTGGCACGATAGCTGGCCAGGTCTTGTGCCTGGGTCATAAAGTTGCTGTGGGTGATGGCGAGCCAGTCGGCTTGATTGGAGGGAGGATCGAGGCTGGTGGGGGTGTATTTGGTGATGGTAACGGCCGTTCCTGTTAGAATATTTGCCGCAGTCGTGACAATAAAGCGACTATCAGGTGGGTGATTGCTGCCAAACGTTAATGTATAGGGACCACTGCCGGCAAGATTGCCCGGAGAGAGCGTGATGGAAGACGGCCGTTTGGGGTCTGTGATATTCCACACCAGCACATTATTCACATCCCCCTCATTCAGATTACTTACCGTAAACGTCCTGGCCCCTACATCATCTGTAAAAATCAACTGGTCATTAACCGCCTTGATTTGTCGGGTGTACGTTATCGTGATGCGATTCAAGTAAAGAAATTCACTCACTTCCGACCAAAGCACCAGCTTGATTGTATTCGTCCCCTCATTCAAATCAGATAAGGGAACAGAATTGGCCACATTTACATTTTGGCGACCAAACCATGAATGTTGTCCGAATGTCGGGTTATTATTTATGTAGGCGGTGGCTGTGTAAACTGTCGCCTGCCCTCTGGAATTGAATTCCGCCAGATAAGTGGCATTTGGCCCAGAGGCGGCTACATCTGTCAATGTGATTGAATAGGTATGTGTTACAGGTGTACTTGTGGTGTTGATGCGATCCCAGAACCAGGCATCAGGCTCATTGGGGAAGGAATCCCACTGATTTGTCCAACCACTAAAGAAATATTTTTCAGGCTCAACAGTAACGCTTTCGGTAAAAGTCGTGGCTGAAGGCAAATTGGTTACATTGGGTGTGCTGGTAATTGTTGTTGGTGTGCCATTAGCCCACAGCCAGAACACGTTATCGGTAACAAATTGTTTTTCCAGGCGTGAGCCATCGAAAGCCCAGCCATAGAATCGTATTTTTTCGCCGTTTTCAAAGATATTATCGTTGTCACCAATAAACTCGTAGGCAACTGATTCGCCGCGATACATCATTTCAAAGGTGTTGGGATTGATGTTATTAACATCCATGCCCGCTGCCGCCAGATCGCTGTAGCTAATTTCGTAAATGCCGTCCTGGTTTAGTTCAATGCGGAATGTGTCTTGTCCAATCGGAAGTTTGGTGGCTGTATCGGCTTTTGCAAGCTCTGGGGGTAAACTGCGCCATTGTATGGCTTGTTCTGGATTGAGTAGTAAATTGTCTAATGAACGGAAGAAAGTGTTGTCGTAGGTAGGAGACGGCCGTAAATTGGTTGCGTTTCCACCGGTGAATGTGAC
>RFGV01000212.1 GCA_003696605.1 Chloroflexota bacterium
CCCTGACTTGAAACAGTCAAAAAGCTTTGACTCTGAAATGCTGTAGATACAAGCCCCGCAGAGTCTGGTGAAATGACAATCCTGTCTTCAACTGATACGGCAGTAGCTGAATCTTTCGTTGCGAAAAATGGGAGGTTATTGAAATTGCCTGATACATCCATTGTAACCCCATTAAAGTCTTGGGGCAATTTGAAATGAACCCAGGCATAACTTCCTGACTGGAAAACTAATCCAGTATCCGTGTGAGATACATTCCCCACAAAATTCATTCGATAAATCGATGGATCAACCAGGTTTACAGCGTTAGCTTGCGCATCTGGGCCAGGGAAAATGTATAGTGCATACATTTTATCCAGAATGGTATCCTTGCGCAATTGCCGGAAGAATCGCTTTATTGCTTCCTTTTTTGATGGATCGGAAATTCCAGATGCCTGAAGGTAAGCATCTTCCCTTTCCCAACCGTTGCCACGAGGCTTCCCGTTCTCGGCAATCTGACAATGTCCAATTGCCCAGATAAGGATAAAGATAAATGTGATATACCCCCGCATATTATTTTATTTTTTCAACAACTAATTGGTATCCGTAAATATATCCCGTTGCAGAGCCATCACTGTTCGTCTGTAAATTCAATGTATTGTTCGTACTATTTATCTGCACCAACCAGGTCAAACATACATTGCCCCTGTCGCCTGGCGCGATGGTGGTAGAAGCTTCAGGCGAATAAAAGCCGCCAAAATTGACACGTATTTTGATTATTCTGGATGTCGATTGATTATGAGAAAGTGAAAGGCAGGCATTTATTTTGAAAAGACCTGTTACATCATTTCGTAGGTTGTCGCCTATAGGATTCGCGCTCTCAATAAAGGTAAATCCATTCAGGTATTGCGGCGTCAGGCCATTGAAATTGGCAGTCCATGACGTACCTATCGACACAGTGTCCGGGTCGGCTTCGGACACGTACATCATGCCATATCCGTATGATGGCAGGCTGTCTTTGCTAATGCGGGAAAGATTACCATTTGCATCGACAGCAACAAGATCATTTGTGGATGTCACAGTAGGCAGAGATCGGATGCGAGCCGCCCCATTTACATCAATAGTTGCCGTTGGCGCATCCGTACCAACGCCTACTTCACCTGTTCTTTTCAGGAAGAGATGATTATTTGCCAGGCTGCCAGTGGCATCTAATTTGAGATCGTTCCCCTGTGATTGCAGGTAATAGAAATCTGCTGCATCGCGAGCGATCTGCAAGGACTCGCTGCCCGTTGGCAAATCAAGGAGCAATCCCTTCCCGTTATCAGAAATCACTTGCAATGTGGCTACACCATGAGAGGTTGTATCACCAGCAAGTACATTACCAAGATAGCCTGCATCACCTGCCTGGTTCTGATGCCATATGCTGGTGGTCGCTGCTGTGTTGGTTGCTGCTTCAATAGTACGTTCAAATGCAATGGTGTGGCTATCCAGGGCCACACCAACTTTAGCCACATAGTCCATATCCTGGCTGATAGATATTGATCCATCATCACGCAGATAGTAGGTGTATCCAGGAAGAAGGGAAAGCAGGCTCGAACGAAGAATGCCACCATGCTGTACAACAAATGTGCTGTCGTTCAGCACGTCAATGAGATATGACTTTTGGATTGTGCTATCTGACAACGTATTTGCCTCACGCCACCGGCCTTGCCAAAAGCCCAATGGGATGAATGCTTTGCCACTCATGTTAAAATTGTGGGCAGACTGGACGATGGTGTCAAGATGGTTATCATTACTGCTGAAAGCATTCAATCCAGTATAAAAGATGCTGCCATTTTCTGCCACAAACACACTATCGTTCCGCACAAAGCTCGAATCAATACTACTACCTGATCCACCACCACTTCCACCACCCAGATCAATCCGCACCTGGGCCTGGCTATGCAGGCTGGCAAACAGTACGATGATGGAAATCAGGTATCTCATGGGCATGGCAGTTGTCATTTGATGGTTGCCACCAGGGCCGTGCCGCTGGTTGCATCGATGGTAATGGTATTGGTCAGGTATTCACACGGGTTGGGGGCCGTCCATTGCACGGTCTGGCCGCTGCTGTAGGTCACGCTGCTGCCGTTGGCCGTGATGGTCACGCTGCCGCTGGTCACGGCTACGGCCAGGCTGTTCACGGTGTTGGCCGACACGGTGAGAGTGGTCCCGCTCACCTGCTGGTTCTCGGCGCGGTTCTGGTTGAGGC
>RFGV01000213.1 GCA_003696605.1 Chloroflexota bacterium
GAATCATGCGGCGCTGAGGCAGCCAGCTTTCGTAGTTTGGATTAGTCACAAGCCCGTTCCCCAGTGCCAACTCCAGCCCTTCTCTATTTGGTTCGGCCGTAGGCTTGAGGAAGGTCTTTTTACCTTCCACGAAAATTTCTGCAATCATATCTGGATGTGACACCATGATCAGACGACGGGCAGGTACAGCGATAATGACCAGATCGCCATATTCTTTCCAGATGTTGTAGGTTGCCTGGAGGGGATCGCGGCGCAAGGCGGGGATGTTTCCCAGCAAAAAGTTCCCGTGAGCAACCGGAATTTTGTCTGTTGTAGGTATTTCCTGGTGAGTTGTTGTCATTTTGTTACTCCTTTTTGGTGGTAAATGACAGCTTGGTTTATACATCAGAGTTAATGGATGTCAATCAGGATTTAGGGGCGACCACCAGGCCGACCGCCACCACCGGGCAGGGTGATTCCGCCACCCAGAGAACCCGGCTGCGGAATTTGTGCTTGTAGGGTGTTGAGGCTGGCGCGAGCGTTTTGCAGTTCTCCTTGTGCCAGTTGTGTATTCAGGGTGTTGATGTTGTTGATAAGCATGTCTGCCTGGGGGAGTGGATTGGCTTCCAGGCTGGCGATAATGTTTGCCCCTAGTTGGGCTAGAGATTGCATTTCAGTGGTGGAGATGGTGTTGTCGGTGAGGGCGTTGTTGGCAGTTGTGGCGTAGTTGAGCAACATGGTGATGGTTTCTTCGGCGTTAGTGGCTATTGTGTCTGGTTGGGTATTGGTTAGCAGATTCATCAGGTCGTCCTGAACGGCCGTTACATTTTCTTGAATTTGTCCGGCAGTTGCTTGGGCCAGTTCCGCCCAGGTTGAGGCTTGTGTGGCTACCTGGTTGGCAACTGTTTGGGCTTCGGTTGCAGCTTGTTCCAGTTGAGCGATGGTTTCTTCGGCCAAGGTAAGCCCGGCTTCGAGGGTGGTATTGATTTCTTCCAGAACGGCCGTCATTTGTGCCAGATTTTCATTTAGCAAGGCCAATTCTTCTTCAATGGCAACCAACTCAACAAGGATGGCATCGGCCGTTTCCCCATAGAGCGCGTAGTAAGTTTCAATCATTGCATCTAGCGCCGTTAATGTTTCTTCTGTCAGAGAAACGTATAGTTCAATTGTTTCTACTTCTTCAGCTGTTACTTCACCGTCGCTAACGGCCGTTTCTGTGGCTTCGGCATATGCTTCAGTATTCGCCTCTGCTTCTGCCGAAGTTTCTTCAATGAGTACAACCAACTCCTCTTCAGAATAAGTGGCATATTCCGGTTGTGGGGTGGCACTGGCCAGTGCTTCATTAACGGCCTCTTCAACAGCGGCATCAACTGCTTCCTCAACGGCCTCTTCAACGGCCGTATCCACCATTTCTTGCAACATGGCTTCGGCCGTGGCTGTGGCTGCAACCGCTGCATTGACAGTTGCCTGAACATCCGGCGTTGGCGGGGGAGGGGTATTTGCTGGTGCAGAAGAACAGGCGGCCAATAAAAATGTTCCCAATAAGCTTAAAAAAGTGAAGACGATTCCGATACGATGCATGATACAACCTCCAAAATTTATTTTCTGGACAAATTGTCTAATTTTGGGCACAATTTACCTGAGTTGAACCAGATAAGTCAATAGCCAATTTTTATTACTGTAAATTAATAGACATCTGTCCAGAAATGAGGCGAACATGGGGCGAAAAACAGACAGGCGGATTCAACGGACACGAAAGGCATTGTTTGATGCGTTTATGGCGTTGCTATTAGAGAAGGAATATGAGGCGATTACTGTCACCGAAATTGCCGATCAGGCTAATGTGGGGCGGGCAACTTTTTATTTGCACTATCGAGATAAAGATGATTTGCTGGCCTCAAATATAGAAGCGTTGTTTGAGGAAGTGGCGGGGCGGATACGGCCGTTGCTCAAGCAATCTATTCTCGCCCGCGACACAATACAGGGGCGCATTTTGTTCGAAGAAGCTGCACGTAACAAAGACCTCTATCTACTGGTATTCCGTCAGGGTGGAACACTCTTGTATGACAGACTGCAACGCCATATGGCCGATTTAATCGCCGAAACACTGGAGACGCTCATTATGGGCGGAGATTCGCCGATTGAAATTTCCCTGTTGGCCAGTTATCTCACTGGTGCGCTCACAGCCCTCGTCAAATGGTGGCTGGAGAACGATATGCCCTGTTCGGCTGACTACATGGCGGCCGTTGCCCAACACCTGATACGGCCTGGTATGGAGCAAGTTGCTTTGCTGGAATCAGATTGGTACACACAAAAAGAATAATATTTGTTTGATCATTGCCGGACTAAGAGGATCAGGAAAGGTTTTTCCTGTAAGCACCGTCCTTATATCTGTAACAGTTGCGCAACTGTGAATGTGTATTGGTAGATTTTGTTTATGTGTACAAAGGATGGTGTAAAATGGCGCGTTCATTAATTCGTGTCGAACTGGAACTGGATCGAATTGTTGTGCATGATGAAGGAGATGGGTGGGGAGATGCCGAGCCGTATTTGTGGACAGTGTTCTTCAAAGTAGATGGAGAGACTGTTTCTGTAACAGATGCCCTTAGTTTGTCGGGTGCACCCACTGTGGTTACGACTCCTGGCAGTCATGGTAATCTGGGCACAAGTGATGCTGATGAAGGAGATACTATTGTTATTCCGTCTGTGATTGGTGAGTGGTCAACGATTCTCAAGCCAATTCCTACACCTGATTCTTTGTCTGCCTTGGTAGAAGATGTGGGTGGTGTGGTCGGGGTTGTGGCCATTTTGATGGAAGAGGATAACGTGTCGGATGACGGTGCTGAAGCTGGTCATCGTGCCTTGAATGAAGCTGTACGGAATGCGTTGCAGCAAATTGTGGATACGCGCAGCTTTTCGAATCAGGATGTAAGTGATGCAGAAATTGAGGCATTTACCGATGAAATCAAGACTAAAATCAAGGATGCAATTGTAGATAACCAAAATTTTCTGGAGAATTTTTGGAGTTGGTTGAATCCTGATGACACGATTGGCACTAAGGTGTGGGTATTTAAGCACGATGATCTGGATCCAGGCACAGTGATTAATTTTTCGCAGCGATGGCGAAATGAGGGTGATTGGGAGATTTTTGGACATATCAGCTCTACGGTGCTTTGCCCGGCTGATGCTGTGGCCAATTTCTTTGCGTCGTTGCAAGAAACGGCCGTTCGTCAGGAGGCTATTCAGTCTGTTGCAAAAATAGATTCACAAACTATCTTGGTAAAGATCCTTCCTGAAGATTGCCACACCCCCCAGTTTGATCTTCAGGCATTACGACGTTTTCGAGATACTGAATATCGCAAACGACCAGAACTGGCCAAGTGGTTTGCGTTAGCCGAGCGACATACTGCCCGTTTTATCTATTTGCTGGCTACCGACCAGTCTGTGCGGAAATCGGCACATGCGTTATTAACCTGGTTGCCGCATATGACACAAGCACTGGATCAGCTACTCTCTGAAGAACATTTGGTGCATGCGGAGCGTATTTTGCAGGCATTCTACCGGCAGAAAAGCCGCCGGGCACGTATTGATGCCAGTCGTGCATTGGCTGTGTTACCCTTGCTAAAGGGGAAGTCGGTCAAGGAAGCAATGAGTATTTTGGCGCAGATTCAACCAGCACGTCATCCGTCGGTTTCGGGAACAACGGCCGTTCGTCTTTGCCCGCCACCGAAGAATGGGAAGCCTGTGTCAGTAAAAGTAATGACAAATGAAGAAAATGAAGAACAGGACCAAGCCCGATTGGCATTGATTGAATAGTAGTATGACAAGATACAAGATGCCGGTATGAATTTTCCGTGCTGGCATCTTGCTGCTTTCATTCGGCCGTTTTCTGCCCGTAGGGATACCAATATGGCTTTCGTTTGCCTTCTACATCCCAGTGGACGTGCTTGACTTCATAGAACTCGTCGAGTCCTTCCTGCCCCAGTTCGCGGCCACCACCGGTCATCTTCATACCGCCAAATGGTCCGGCAAAATTGTCAGTGAGTGGATCGTTGATCCAGATTGTGCCTGCCTTTACCTCTTCAAAGAATCGCTTGACTAAACGGGCGTCGTGGGTCATGAGGGAAGCGCCGAGGCCAAATTGAGTGTCGTTAGCCAGTTGGATCGCTTCGTCAAAATCCCGGTAGGGCATAATGGGGAGGACAGGGCCAAAGGTTTCTTCGCGCATAATAGTCATGTCATGGTTGACGTTGATCAAGACAGCCGGTTCGAGGAAAAAACCGTGTGGCAGGTACGACGGCCGTTTTCCGCCTACCAACACTTGAGCGCCACTGTTTACTGCTTCAGCAATCTGTCCTTCTACCTTTTCCCGGAAATGGTTGCGTAACATTGGGCCTACATCGGTTTGAGGGTCGAGCCCATTTCCCAGCCGCAGACTGCCAACAAAGTCGGCTAATTCTTCGCTAAAACGGCCGTAAAGGGATTCGTGCACATATACCCGTTCGGTGCTGGTACACACCTGGCCGGCATTGATGAGGCCAGCATAAGCTACCCCGGCAACGGCCGTTTCCACCACCACATCTGGCGCAATCACCATTGGGTCTTTCCCGCCCAGCTCAAAATGCAACTTCTTCATCATTGGTGCGGCCAGGCTGGCAATCCGCTGACCGGTAGCCACCGAACCGGTAAACGCAATCATGGGCACATCAGGGTGACGCACCAGCGGCTCACCAGTTTCTGGGCCATAGCCGGTAACAATATTCACCACTCCAGGGGGCAGATGGTCGAAAGCGACTGCCGCCAGGCGCAAAGTAGTCAATGGGGTATATTCCGAAGGTTTAATGACGACTGTATTTCCCGCGGCCAATGCTGGTGCCAGCTTCCAGGCCAGCAAGAGCAAAGGATAATTCCACGGTACAATGCAGCCCACAACGCCATATGGCTCCTTGATGACAAAGTTGATCTGATCCGGATCGCCAGGAGGAATAAAACGGCCGCGCTCATGCCGCCCCAGTTCCGCATAATAATGGAATGTGTCATATGTCCAAAAAACTTCTTCTTCGTTTTCGACGAACGGTTTGCCTTCTTCCTGAGTAAGCAGGCGGATTAATTCTGCGGCGTGTGCCTGAATTTTGTTGGCGACTTCGTGGAGCATACCGGCACGCTCCCAGGCGGGGATGCGTTTCCAGGTGGCAAAGGCGGTTTTGGCGGCAGTAACGGCCGTATTGATGTCTTCGGCCGTACCTCGTGGTACTTCGTCCAATATTTCTTCCGTAGCCGGATTAATGACGGAAATGGTCTCACGGGCTGCACCGGTGGTAAAACGGCCGTTAATAAACATCGGTTTCATATTTTCCTCCTCTTAAATCTGAATCAGGTCACTTTGTCTAAAAACCGATAGTACATTGCTGCCAGGGGGATGAACCAGGGACGGTTGCGGTAGAAAAAGCGAGTTGGGTGCGGAATCTCGGCAAATGGACTACTGGACTTTTTCCCGGCCAGAATCAACCCAATTTCTGTGCCGACATATGTGGCAATTGAGACCCCATGCCCGCCATACCCCAACGCATAATGGATGCCATCAATACGGCCGATATGAGGCATCAGGTCGAATGTAATCCCCAGTTTGCCCGTCCAGCTATGGGTAATGGCTACATTGGCCAGTTGAGGAAACGTGTGAACCAATTGGCGGCGTAAGATATGTGCGCTTTCTCGCAAGTCCAGCGTCGTGCTCAGGTTGTTACGTCCACCCCAGAGCATCCGGCCATCTGGTGTCAGGCGGAAGTAGTTGATGAACCATTTGGAGTCATAGAACATGCGCTTTTTGGGGCTGAGTTCCTGTTGCAAGTCAGGTGGGAGTGGTTCGGTGACGATGATATAGCTGCCCACAGGGAAAATGCGTGGTTTTAGCTGAGGCAAGAGGCGGTCTGTGTAACCATTGGTCGCCACAATAACTTCTTTGGCAGTCAGGATTCCCTGGCTGGTGTGAAGCTGATAGCCTGTTGGGAGTTTGGTGATGCGGGAAACGGCCGTATGTTCACAGAGATATGCGCCTTGTTGGGCAACTGCACGTGCCAGGCCAAAGACATATTTAGCCGGATGAATACCGCCACTATAATCATCTGCCAGGCCACCATAAAACAGATCGGAGCCAATTTCACCTTTCAGGTCAGAGGGGGTAAGTAATTTGGTTTTGTGGCCCAGCTCTCGTGCCATCCAGGCTGCCTTGTGGCGCATCTGCTCAAAGTGAGTGGGTTTGACAGCCAGGGCTACATGGCCGGGACGAAACCAGTCGCAATCGAGTTGTTCTTCACGCACAATCTGGTCAATCAGGTCAATGGCCTCAAGTGAGGCTTGCCAGAATTGGCGGCCCAAAGAACGGCCGTATTGCCTGAAGATCACCTGAATGCTCTGTTTAATACCTGGGGTGGCCATCCCCCCGTTACGAGAGCTGGCCCCCCAGCCGATCGTTTCACGTTCCAACACGGCTACCGTTGCCCCATTTTGCACCAGCACGCGGGCAGCATTCAGGCCAGTATATCCGCTGCCCACAATTGCCACATCCACCACATCGGGAACGGCCGTTGCCACCGGCAAATCTGCCGGGCGCGGAAATTGATCAGTCCACAAAGGTATCGTTTTCAATGCCGCCATCAATTCTGCTTCACCAATACCTGCTTCACACCTGCTTCAAACGCCTCCAACGTTTCCGCCACATCCGCCTCCGTGTGCGCCGCCGAAAGGAAAAACGGCTCAAACCCATCCGAAGTTGGCATCACACCCCGCTCCCTCATCACCGCCACAATATCCTCATACAACTCCCAATCCGCCTTATGCAAATCACGCCAGTCAAGCGGATTCTCCTCCATAAACGTAATACCAAACATTCCCGGCGTGCCATGCAACCGATGCGGAATGCCATATCGGCTTAGAATTTCTTCAATTCCTTGCATCAGCATTGAACCTGTCTTTTCAATCTGTGGAAATACTTTTCCAGCTTGCATCAACTCCAGAGTAGCATCCGCAGCGGCCGTAGCCACCACATTCCCGGCATATGTCCCCCCATGGAACACCTTGCCCGGTCCAATATGCATCATAATCTCCTGCTTGCCACCAATAGCGGCAATGGGATACCCATTCCCCAGTGCCTTGGCAAACGTAGAAAGGTCTGGCAAAACACCAAAATATTCACCTGCGCCGCCGGGTGCAATGCGAAAACCGGTTTTCACCTCATCAAAAATAAGCACAATTCCATACCGGTCACATTGTTCACGCAAAAACTGCAAAAAAGCCAACTGGGGCATCAGCGCGGCGCCATTACCCAAAATCGGCTCCAGGATAATTGCCGCAATTTCCTCTCCTTTCTCTTCCAGAATATCACCCAGAATTTCAATATCATTCCAGGGAGCTACTTCGATCAGGTTACGCAAAATTTCAGGGATGCCCAGACTTTGTTTGTAAGCTCGCGGATGATGACGGTCACCAGTTTCTTCCAGCTTGCCACTGGCCGTAGACCAAAGGACATGATCATGGCCTCCGTGGTAGCAGCCTTCAAACTTGAGGATTTTGTCGCGCCCTGTATAAGCCCGCGCCAGACGAATTGCGTGCATAGTGGCTTCTGATCCGCTGTTGGACAGGCGCACCATTTCGACGCCAGGACACATTTCTACAATTCGTTCGGCTACGCGCACTTCGTATTCCTGTGTGGCCGCAAATGTAACTCCGCCTTCGATGGCTTGTTGTACCCGTTGGTTCACATAGGGGTGGGCATGTCCCAGAATGATTGGTCCGTATCCCAGGCGGTAGTCAATGTATCGTTTGCCATCAAAATCATATACGTATGCGCCTTTGGCATGGGCGACCACAGGTGTGGCATCACCATTGTAGCGGAAGTTGGAGTTTACTCCGTGGGGGATGACTTTTCGGGCGCGTTTCAGAAACGCCATTGATTTTTGACCATGTTTTGGCATGATTTTCTCCTTCAGTTATAACGAACTGACTACTATATAGTTAGGTAGATGTTTTGTATTACAGGAGGGGGAGACAGACAGAGTAATAGCCCCGCTAAGTGAAGCCAACACTGCGGTTCAGGATGTTTCTTTGCCAAAAGAGGCTGATATGTGCGTACATATTGTTTATTGCGGCAAGTCGTTTGTGCTTGCTGGTAATAGTCAAAAAAACGAGTGTTACATGAGATAAATGGATTGCAATGTTGCAGAGCGCAAATTCAGGGGGTGGGGGAGAAGAGGTTTGCTATTGCATCTTTGTTGTTTCTCATGTATATTTTTGCCTCACTTATAAAAAATGCCAAATTCTGCGATTTTCGTAATTACGTCGCTTTTTATTTTGATAATCGCAGAGAATTGAGGATATAATACTAAATTATCGTAAAAGTTGCAAGAGGGAATGGACGAACTAGATCGTGCAATTTTGACGTTTTTGCAGAAAGACGGCCGTATGCGGTTTACAGAAATTGCCAAAGAGTTGGGAGTTTCTGAGGGGACGGTACGGAATCGGGTAGCCCGTTTGCAAGCGGAGCATGGTTTGCAGATTGTGGGCATGATTGATCCGCGGCAGATTGGGTATGATGCCCCGGCGATTATTGGGGTGGCGGTGCAGTCACCTTATTTGGAATCGGCGGCGGCGGAGATTGCGACGTGGCCGGAGGTAAGTTATCTGATTATGGTGTCGGGTGAATATGATTTGATGGTTGAGGTGATGTGTCGGGATCGGGAGCATTTGTCTGAGTTTTTGCGGGAGCGTTTGCAGAAGGTGCCGGGTGTGCAGCGTACTCAGACGTTTATGATTTTGCATACGTACAAGATGGCGTCTGGGGCACGACCTGTATTAACCAAGGAAGTGGAGAAGAGTCCAGAAGATGGAAAGGTTTGACGTAGAGTTGCGGAAGGTGACGAAGCGGTTTGGTGAGGTAACGGCCGTTCGTGATGTTACCTTACAAATTCGGTCAGGCGAATTCTTTTCTCTGCTTGGCCCCAGTGGTTGTGGTAAAACGACTACATTGCGCATGATCGCCGGCTTTGAAATTCCCACCAGTGGCCAGATTCTTATTGGCGGTCAGGTACAAGGACATCTCCCCCCCCATAAACGCCCTGTCAATACAGTTTTTCAGCATTATGCGTTGTTTCCTCATATGACGGTATATCAGAATGTTGCCTTTGGTTTAGAGATGCAGAAGGTGGATAAGGCTGAAATTGCCGCACGGGTGGGGCAGGCTTTGGAATTGGTGCATTTGACTGGTATGGAAAACCGCAAACCGAAACAGCTTTCTGGGGGGCAGCAACAGCGGGTGGCATTGGCACGGGCATTGGTGAACAGGCCAAAAGTGTTGTTGTTGGATGAGCCTTTGGGTGCCCTGGATTTGAAGCTGCGGAAGAATATGCAAATTGAGCTGAAAAATTTGCAAGCGGAGGTGGGAATTACCTTTATTTATGTGACGCATGACCAGGAAGAAGCCCTGACGATGTCTGACCGAATTGCTGTGATGAACAGGGGGCGGGTGTTACAGGTTGGCTCGCCAGAGGTGATTTATGAGCAGCCAGAGAACCGATTTGTGGCTGATTTTATCGGGGAGACGAATTTTGTAACGGGGGTGTTGCAACGGGCGGGCTTGCCAGTGGAAATTGAGGTGGCAGGTCAGTTGGTGCAGGCAGGCTGGTTGGCAGAGGGGGTGCGGACGGGTGAAACGGCCGTTCTCTCTATTCGTCCGGAGAAAATTCACCTGTTACCTGGTTCGGCCAACGGGGAAGCACATCAGTTTGGAACGGCCGTTTCCGGTCAGGTGGAACGCACCATCTACCTCGGCACAGACACCCGCTACCTCATTCGCCTCGATGCCGAAACCCGCCTGGTTGTTCGTATGCAAAACACCCAGGTTGGTCATAGTCACTTTGCCATTGGCGATACCGTCTGGGCATGCTGGAATCCAGCCCATGCCCGTGTCCTCTCGGCGGAGGAATAGCTTATGCAAGCCATCATCAGACGTTCTCCTGCTATCCGTGCCTGGATTTTACTGGCTCCGGCGGTCGCCTGGTTGTTCATCTTTTTCCTCGCTCCACTAGTCATTGTGCTGATCTACAGTTTTTTAGAACGAGGCACATATGGTGGTGTTGTCTGGCAGCCAACATTGGAAAACTACCGGCGTGTTTTCGATGCCCTTTACTTCAATACCTTTACCCGTTCTGTGTACATCGCCGTTGCCACCACTGTCATTTGCCTCATTCTGGGCTTTCCGATGGCCTATTTTATTGCCACTCGTCCGCAAAAGATACGCAATAGCCTCTTATTGGCACTGATGATTCCCTTCTGGACCAATTTTCTCATCCGTACCTACGCCTGGCTAACCTTGCTTCGCACCAACACAGGGCTTATCAATGTCACCTTGCTTTCGTTGGGGATAATTGATGAGCCATTGCCGTTATTTGGTAACGACTTCGCCATTATTTTGGGGCTGGTGTATGGCTGGCTGCCGGATATGGTTTTGCCAGTTTACGCGGCTTTGGAACGGTTGGATCGGAGTTTGTTGGAAGCAGCCCAAGATTTGTATGCAGGTCGATGGCAGGTGTTTCGCCGTGTCATCTGGCCGCTTTCGTTGCCGGGCGTTGTGGCTGGTTCTATGTTGGTTTTTATTCCTTCGCTGGGTGCGTTTGTTACACCAGCTATTTTGGGTGGGGGGAAATCGTTGATGATTGGCAATATTATCAGTAATCAGTTTTTGGCCGCACATGATTGGCCGTTTGGATCGGCACTTTCCATGTTGATGATGGTGTTTATGCTGGTGGCTACGCTGATTTATTTCCGGGCAGTTAATCGAGAGGGAGGTGCGGGATTATGACGGCCGTTACCAAACCCACAACCACAATCCTTCCCGAAAGCCGAGCCAGTCGTCAGGAACGAATCAAAACACAATTGGCTACATTGGGATTGACCGGGTACGGAATTCTGGCTTATCTTTTCCTGTATCTTCCTATTATTATTCTGGTTATCTTTTCTTTTAACGATTCTCGTTCCACGGCCCAATGGGCGGGATTTAGCACTGCCTGGTACGTGGAGATGATGCAGGATAATCAAATAATTATCTCGCTCTGGAACAGTTTATTTGTCGCGATTGTTTCTACTGCGATTTCCACTGTGTTGGGGACGTTGGCGGCAATGGCTATGGAACGTTATCGGTTTCGGGGGCGGCTGGTGATGGATGCAATATTGTATTTGCCCATCATCATCCCTGATATTGCCATGGCCATTATGTTGCTGTTGTTTTTCAATATCAGTGGGATTGGATTTAATACATGGCGGATAGAACTGGCTGGGTTGCGTTTGTCTGTGCCATATTCGGTAATTATCGGGCATGTGGCGTTTAATATTTCTTTTGTGGCGGTTGTTGTACGGGCACGCCTGGCGCATATGGATCGCACATTGGAAGAGGCAGCCAGTGATTTGTATGCCAATGCGTGGCATACATTTTGGCGGGTGACATTGCCGATGTTGATGCCAGGGATTATTGGGGGGGCATTGCTGGCGTTTACATTGTCGCTGGATGATTTTGTGATTACTTTTTTTACCGCCGGACCTGGTTTTAATACGTTGCCGGTACGGGTGTTTGGCATGATTAAGAAGGGTGTGACTCCCAAGATTAATGCGGTTTCGTCGTTGATGTTGGCGGGTTCGCTGGCGTTGGTGCTGATTTCGATTTTTCTTCGACGTGGTGATGACAGGGGTGGGATTGAGATTGTGTAGTCGGAATGTGTAACGGCCGTTTCCAGCCGGTACATCATTTTGTTACAGATGAATGACGGTTTGGTCTGTTCGTCTGCAATAAATTCCAACTCATTACTATTTAGGAGGAGAGAAGATGAAGAAATTTGCAAGTTTGTGTACAACTCTGATGTTGTTGCTGGTCCTGGGGCTGGTGGCCTGTACCAGCGGTGGGGAATCTGCCGAGACAGAAACAGAAGTCCCGGCCTCTAACGAAGCCGTGACTGAAACAGAAAGTACTGGAGAAACGGCCGTTGAGCCAGCCACTGAAATTGTCATGTACAACTGGTCTGAATACATTGACCCGGAAATATACACCTTGTTTGAACAAGAAACTGGCATCAGAATCGTCGAAGACAATTTTTCCAGCAACGAAGAAATGCTGGCCAAGCTCCAGGGTGGTGCAACCGGCTACGCCCTCATTGTTCCCTCTGACTATACTGTTAGTATTATGAAGGAAGAAGGAATGCTGGCCAAACTCGACCACGCCAATATCCCCAACCTGAGCAATTTGTCTGATGAATTCAAAAATGTGCCATTCGATCCCGGCAATGAATACTGCGTACCATACCAGTGGGGCACAACTGGTATTGGTTATCTGGATGGCGTCGTTGAAACACCTACCAGTTGGTCTGTCATCTTTGAGCCAGACCCGAACGCCCCTTACTACGGCCGTTACACCATGCTCGATGACGTGCGCGAGTCATTCGCTGCTGCCCTCATCTATCTGGGTTACGACATCAACACAACCGACGAAAAACAACTGGAAGAAGCAAGAGACCTGCTCATCAAAGCCAAAGCCGGACTGGCTGGATACGACAGCGACACCTTTGAAGACCTGTTAGCTGCCGAAGAAAATGTCCTGGCTCATGGATGGAACGGCGACTTTCTGGTAGCCCAGGAAGAAAATGAAAACATTGCCTACACCATTCCCCAGGAAGGTGGCGTTATTTGGGTAGATAACGTGTGTATTCCAGCCACTGCCTCACCCGAAGAAAAACTGGCCGCCGAAATGTTCATCAACTTCCTACTCGATCCCGAAATCGGTGCCATGTTGTCAGAATTCAACTACTATGCCAGCCCCAACAAAGCTGCTGAAGACATTCTGGGCGAGGAGTTTTTGAGCGATCCGGCCGTTTATCCCCCGGCCGAAGTTCGGGAACGGTTGCAATTTATCAAGCCAGTCGGGGAATTCGAGTCTGTTTACCAACGCATGTGGGACGAAGTCAAATCAGCTAATCCTTAAACATCTGTCTGTTGTGAAGGAGTTGTTTGGGCAGGGCGCAGGCGAGCAAAACACTGCGTCCTGCCTTTTTTGCACCAAAATCAGGAGGCAAGCTCTATGTCCAATCAAACATTTGCGCGAATTTCACCTGTGTGGAGCCGTTCTGCCACCATCGTCGCAGACTACGGTGAAGGCATTTATTTGTATGATACAGCAGGTAACCGGTATATTGATTTTACCAGCGGGATTGGTGTGACAAACACAGGTCATGCCCACCCCCGCGTTGTGCAGGCCATTCAGGCACAGGCGGCGCGTATTTTACATGCCCAGGCAAACATTGTGTATCATGAGCCGATGCTCCAGTTAGCTGATGCTTTGAGCGAACTGTTGCCGCCACAATTAGATACGTTTTTTTTCTCTAATTCGGGGGCAGAGGCAGTAGAAGCGGCAGTAAAGTTGGCGAAAGCAGCTACCAAACGGCCGAATATCATCGTTTTTCAGGGATCATTCCACGGCCGTACCCATGCGACAATGGCCATGACCACCAGCAAAACAATTTATCGGGCAGGCTACCAGCCTCTTATACCCGGTATTTTCGTGGCGCCGTTCCCATATGCCTACCGGTATGGGTGGGATGAAGAGACAACGGTAGATTTTTGCCTGGCCGAATTGAAACGGTTGCTAAAAAGTCAGACCGCGCCCTCGGAAACGGCCGCTATGCTTATTGAACCTGAGTTGGGGGAAGGCGGATATGTGCCTGCTCCCAACCGCTTTATGCAATCTTTGCGCCAATTATGTGATGAATACGATATTTTATTGATTGCCGACGAAGTACAAACCGGATTCGGCCGTACAGGTAAATGGTTTGGCATCAATCACAGTGGCATTGTGCCGGACATTGTCGTAATGGCCAAAGGATTAGCATCCGGCATGCCACTTTCGGGCATTGCAGCCAGCCGTACCCTTATGGAAAAATGGCCACCTGGTTCACACGGAGGTACATATGGCGGCAATGCTGTTGCCTGTGCAGCGGCCGTTGCCACTATTCAGGTACTGCGTGATGAACACCTGATTACCAATGCACACGACATGGGACAGATTCTTTCTGCACGTTTGCGTCAACTTCAGCATTCATATCCGGAAATCGGGGATGTACGGGGCTGGGGACTAATGATAGCCACTGAATTCACATCACTCACAGGGGAACCCTGGCCAGAGCGGGCAGGACAGGTGGTAACAGCCTGTCGTGAAGCTGGCTTACTATTACTTACTTGCGGTACGTACAACAATACAATCCGCTGGATTCCCCCATTGATTGTAACAGAGTCAGAATTACACGAAGCCGTGAACATTTTTGCCGAAGCCTTGGCCGCAGATTAGCCGCGACATCCATGTCGCGATATGTCGCCATGATGAGCCGCGGCAAGGATGCTGCGCGTACAACAAGAATTATATTGCGACACCCGTATGACACAATGATGGAGCCGCGACATCCATGTCGTGATATGTCGCCATGATGAGCCACGGCAAGGATGCCGCGCGTACAATGGGAATTATATCTGACGTGCACTTTTGTTGTCCTTCCATGAAAGGTAGCCTGTAAGAATGGAATGTTAAAACCATTATGGGAAATCATCCCGACCCAAAACTTCATTAAATGAAATCCGGTGACTAACGGACTGCCGGACACGGAAGCAAAAAGGTGCAAAAATGACAAGTCACAACCCATTTACCTGCTACATCATTGGCACGGAGTCTCTTCTAATTCAATGTGCGGAAATCTTGCAACACAAAGGACACAAAATTCTGGGGATTATTTCTGATGAGCCACAAATTATTTCGTGGGCACAGGAACGGAGTATTTCAATTATTGCGCCAGGAGAAGGTTTGGCTTCCCGGTTGGCGGGTGAACCGTTTGATTATCTGTTCAGTATTACCAATTTGCGGATTATACCGGACGATGTATTGGCTTTGCCACGTCGGGGAGCGATTAATTTTCATGATGGGCCGTTGCCGAAGTATGCTGGCTTGTATGCTACGACATGGGCATTGCTAAATGGGGAAAAGGAACATGGTATCACGTGGCATCTGATGCATTCGGAAGTGGATAAGGGGGAGATTCTGAAGCAAAAGCTGTTTCCTGTTGCGCCAGGGGAGACGGCATTTACGCTGAATGTGAAATGTTATGAAGCCGGGATGGAAACTTTTGCGGGGCTGGTGGATGAATTGGCGAATGGTCGAGTTCAGCCACGCCCGCAAGATTTGTCGCAGCAGAGTTATTATGGCAAGTACCGGCGGCCGGAAGCTGCGGGGGTGATTTTTTGGAAGCAGCCGGCAGAGAGGATTGCGGCGCTGGTGCGGGCACTGGATTTTGGGTCGTATGCGAATCCGTTGGTTTTGCCCAAGCTGGTGATGGGGCAGGCGGTGTATGCAGTCAGGGAGGTGGCGGTTACGCCGTTGCGTTCAGGGAAGGAGCCGGGGATGATAACGGCCGTTTCTTCTGATGCTATCACTGTTGCTACTCTGACTAACGATGTGCAGATTCTCCGACTGACTACGCTAAGCGGTCAACCAGTTTCCCTTGAAGACATTATTACCAGGTTCATTTTGCAGCCTGGTTACTGCCTGCCGGAGCTTGAACCGGCAATTGCCGAAAATCTGACTGCCCTTAATAATGCTATTTGTCGCCAGGAGGGATATTGGGTGCGGCAGCTTGCTCACCTTAACCCGGTGGAATTGCCATATGCCAATCGGGTATTTCAGACAAATAGTACACACGAAACAACAATTCAATCTGTTCCGGCCGTTGTGGCTCGCCGTCCGGATGCGGCTGATTGGGTGGCAGTTGCGGTAGCGGCCTGGCTGGCGCGTCTGAGTGGTCAGGAACTGTTTGATATTGGTTTTAGTCATCGTACTTTGCAGAGGAAGGTGGCAGGATTTGAGAGCTTTTTTGCCGATTTGGTGCCGTTTCGGGTAGCGATTGAACCAAAACGGCCGATTGGAGATACTCTGCAATCGTTGCGGGAAGCGTTACATACTTTCACACAGAAGCGTAAAACATTTGCGTGGGATGTATTAGGCCGCTATCCAGAATTGACAAATTTGCGGGAACAGAAAGATCATTTCCTCTTGCCAGTTTCTATTGTGCAGGCTGATAATCATTTTGGTTACCGTCCGACGCATAAAACAGAATTGACGTTTGTGGTTGCGGAAGATGGGTCGGCAATAGAGTGGGTTTATGACACGGCCGTTTATACCCCCGAAGCTATCAAGACAATGCAAACTCAACTCGATACCTTTTTGCGGGCCGCGATGGCGGAAAACGGCCGTTCTTTAGCCGAAACGCCCATTCTTTCTGCCGCCGAACAACAAAAAATCCTGACTGACTGGAACAACACGTCCACACCTTATCCCGCCGATAAATGCGTGCACGAACTCATTGCTGACCAGGCTGCGCGAACACCGGATGAAACGGCCGTTATCTTTGAAAACACCCACCTTACCTATCACCAGCTTGACCAGCGTGCCAACCAGCTTGCCCACCACCTCCAAAAACTCGGCATCACCCCCGACACCCCCGTTGGCGTATATATGGACCGTTCTGCCGAAATGATGATTGCCCTGCTAGGCATCCTCAAGGCAGGGGGGGCGTACCTACCCCTTGATCCTGCCTATCCCGCCGCCCGTATCGCCTTCATGATCGAAGATACAAACACTCCTCTCCTCATCACCCAATCACACCTGGTACATAAACTGCCGCCACATCAGGCTACAGTTATTCGTATAGACAGCGACTGGGCTACCATAGCAACGCAACCCGACACCCCGCCCCAGCCATTAGCCACTCCCGACCATCTGGCCTACATCATCTACACATCCGGGTCTACAGGCAAACCCAAAGGCGTCATGGTGCGCCATCGCAACGTCGTCAACTTCTTTGCGGGCATGGACGAACGCATTCCACACAATCCGCCCGGTGTATGGCTGGCTGTCACCAGTCTGTCCTTCGATATTTCTGTGTTGGAACTATTCTGGACACTGGCACGCGGCTTCAAAGTGGTCATTTATGCCGACAAGACCAAAGAACAAGCGAATATTCAGGCATTAACGTCTCCCTTCGCCACTCGTGCCATTGATTTCAGCCTTTTCTATTTTGCCAGCGACGAAAGCGAGGAAGGGGTAGCAGATAAATATCGCCTGTTGTTGGAAGGGGCAAAATATGGCGACAAGCACGGATACGCTGCCGTCTGGACGCCAGAACGACACTTCCATGCCTTTGGTGGGCTTTATCCCAATCCCTCTGTGGCCAGTGCGGCCATTGCTGCTGTTACCGAGCGAATCCACATTCGTGCCGGTAGTTGTGTATTACCCTTGCACAGTCCCATTCGGGTAGCGGAAGAGTGGGCTTTGGTAGATAACATTTCGCGGGGGCGGGTTGGCATTTCTTTTGCCGCTGGCTGGCAGCCGAATGATTTTGTGTTGCGCCCGGAAAATTATGCTGACCGTAAGGCGATCATGTTCCGTGATATTGAGGTGGTGAAAAGGTTGTGGCGAGGTGAGTCGGTGACGTTGCCCGGTCCGCGTGGTGATGTTTCTGTGCGTACGTTGCCTCGTCCGGTGCAGGCGGAATTACCCATTTGGATAACGGCCGCTGGTAATCCGGAAACATTCCGCATGGCAGGGGAGGGTGGTTTTCACATCCTTACCCATTTGCTGGGGCAGAGTGTGGAGGAGCTGGCCGAGAAGGTTGCCATTTACCGTCAGGCATGGGCTGAAGCAGGGCATTTGGGTCATGGTCAGGTAACGCTGATGCTGCATACGTTTATTGGTGAGGATGATGAACAGGTACGGGAAATTGTGCGTGAGCCGATGAAGGCGTATTTGCGAAGTTCGGTGGCGCTTATCAAGCAGGCTGCCTGGTATTTCCCCACGTTCAAGCAACGGGCGGAAGTCACTGGCAAGAGTCCGATTGAGCTTCTGGATTCGGATGATCTGACGGATGAGGATATGGAGGCGTTGCTGGATTTTGCTTTTGAGCGGTATTTTGAGACGAGTGGGTTGTTTGGTACGCCAGAAACGGCCGTTCATATGGTGAACAAGCTGAAAGAAGTGGGTGTGGATGAAATTGCCTGCCTCATTGATTTTGGTGTACCTTCCGAGACGGTGCTGCAACATCTGCCTTACCTGACTCGCCTGAAGGAAATGGCCAAACCGGTGACAGAAATGACCGATTTCTCCATCCCTGCGCTCATCCACCGCCATCAGGTTACCCATTTCCAGTGCACCCCTTCAATGGCCAGTATGTTATTGCTCGACGATGACACCCGCACAGCATTGGCACAGGTGCAGGTCATGATGGTGGGTGGTGAAGCGTTACCCCCTCACCTGGCAGAACAACTCAAGCGAATCGTGCCAGGCAAAGTGATGAATATGTATGGCCCCACAGAAACAACAATTTGGTCTACTACCTACGAAGTGACAGGAACAGAAACGGCCGTTCCCATTGGTACACCCATCGCCAACACCCAAATCTACATCCTCGACAAACACCGCCAACCCGTTCCCATCGGCATCCCCGGCGAACTCTACATTGGTGGCGACGGCGTCGTTCGTGGCTACCTCAACCGCCCTGAACTGACAGCCGAGCGATTCCTCCCCGATCCCTTCAGCCACCAGCCAGACGCCAAAATGTATCGCACAGGCGATCTGGCCCGCTGGCTGCCCGATGGCTGTATAGAATTCCTGGGTCGCGCTGACTTCCAGGTAAAAATTCGCGGCTACCGTATCGAACTCGGCGAAATCGAAACCCTGCTCAACCAACATCCTGCCATTCGAGAAGCTGTCGTCATCGCCCGCGAAGATACCCCTGGCGACAAGCGACTCGTCGCCTACTACATCCCCCATGCTGGTCAACAACCCACCACCGACGAACTACGCCAACATTTGCGCCAAACCCTGCCCGACTTCATGATACCGTCCCATTTCGTCCCCATGTCTGCCTTCCCCCTCACTCCCAACAAAAAAACCGACCGCAAGGCATTGCCAGCCCCCGATCAGGTACTGCAACAAAAAACGGCCGATTTCATTCCCCCAGCCAGCGATCTGGAACGCACCATTGCCGAAATCTGGCAAGAATTACTGGGCGTGCCCCAAGTCGGCCTCAACGACAACTTCTTCGATTTGGGCGGACATTCCCTGCTGACCGTGCAGGCACATCGCCGTTTGCGCCAGGTCATAGACAAAGAACTCACCATTACCGACATGTTCCGCTTCCCCACCATTCGCGCCCTGGTAGATTACATCAACGAAGCTGGTGAAAACGGACAGATCAATGGCACCCAAAAGGGTACAGATCGAGCAGCCGCCCGTCGTCAGGCTCTCATGCGTCGTCGCCGTTCACGGTAACACAAAACAATCCATTGCATCACAAATAAAGAGAAAACCATGAGCAAAAACGATCTCGTTTTAGACAACTTAGAAGGCACCGAAATCGCAGTCGTAGGCATGGCTTGCCGCCTGCCCGGCGCCGATAATGTCGAGCAGTTCTGGGAAAACCTGCGAAATGGGGTGGAATCCATCCGCTTTTACACAGACGAAGAACTGCGCGCCGCTGGTGTCAGCGAATCTCTGCTGAAAAACCCAAACTACGTCAAGGCAGGTGCGCCTTTGGACGAAATGGAAATGTTTGACGCGGGCTTCTTTGGTTTTGGCCCGCGTGATGCGGCCATTATGGACCCACAGCATCGTCACTTTTTGGAATGTGCCTGGGAAGCATTAGAGTACGCCGGCTATGATCCCAAGCGGTTTGACGGAGCAATTGGTGTATTTGGCGGTTCCGGGCATAACGCCTATCTGCCGTACAACCTGCTGACAAACCCTGATTTGGTCAATACCGTTGGTTTTTTCCTGTTGCGCCACACGGGCAATGACAAAGATTTTCTGACAACGCGCGTCTCATATTTGTTTGACCTGAAAGGGCCGAGTGTGAATGTGCAGACAGCGTGTTCGACTTCGCTGGTGGCGATTCACCTCGCTTGTCAGAGTTTGCTGAATGGTGAATGTGACATGGCCCTGGCGGGTGGTGTTACGATTGAGTTGCCACATCGACAAGGATATCTCTACCATGAAGGGGAAATTTTGTCGCCAGATGGTCACTGCCGGGCGTTTGATGCGGATTCAGAAGGCACGGTGTTTGGTAGTGGTGTTGGGGTAGTGGTGCTGAAACGGTTGGCTGATGCAATTGAGGATGGGGATACAATCCATGCGGTTATTTTGGCATCGGCCGTTAATAATGATGGCTCTGGTAAGGTGAATTACCTGGCTCCCAGTGTGGACGGTCAGGCAGCAGCCATTGCCGAAGCGATTTCAATGGCCAATGTGTCGGCGGATACCATTACATATGTGGAAACACATGGGACTGGTACGCGCATTGGTGACCCGATTGAGATTACAGCCCTGACACAGGCGTTTCGTGCCAGTACCAACAAAAAGCAGTTTTGTGCGATTGGTTCGGTAAAAACCAATATTGGCCATCTGGATACGGCCGCTGGTGTGGCCGGCTTCATCAAGGTTGTTGAATCGCTCAAGCATAAAGAAATTCCACCCAGCCTGAATTTTCGGCGCCCCAACCCGATGATTGATTTTGAGAATAGCCCGTTTTTTGTAAATGATAGGTTACGGCCGTGGCAGACAAACGGTTTCCCACGGCGGGCAGGGGTGAGTTCGTTGGGAGTAGGGGGCACGAATGCCCATATTGTGCTGGAAGAGGCGCCCGACCTGGATTCATCGGATGAGCCAGCACGAGCGTGGCAATTGTTGGTGCTTTCGGCCAGAACAAAGAATGCGCTGGATGCAGCCACAGGGCGTCTGGCAGATTATTTGCGGCGGCACCCGGATGTGAATCTGGCAGATGTGGCTTATACGCTGCAAATGGGCCGACGGCCGTTTGAGCAGCGGCGGGTGCTGGCAGCCCGGAGTGTGGCCGAAGCGGTTTCTTTGCTGGAGAGTGGTGACCGCAAACGGGTGTTATCTGGTTCTCCGGGAGAGGCGCATCCATCGGTTGTGTTTATGTTTCCTGGTGGTGGAGCGCAGTACCCAAATATGGGGCGAGAGTTGTATGAACAAGAGCCGGTCTATCGGGAGGCAATTGATCGGTGTCTGACGGCCGTTTCCCGGTATCTGGATGTGGACTTGCGCGCGCTTATGTTTCCGCCAGCAGGAGAAGAAGAGGCGGCGGCGGTGGCCTTGCAACGGCCGTCTTGTGCCTTGCCCGCTCTGTTTATGACGGAATACGCCCAGGCCCAACTCTGGATGTCGTGGGGCATTGAACCAGTGGCCATGACCGGACATAGCATGGGTGAGTACACGGCGGCTTGTCTGGCGGGTGTGATGTCGGTGGAAGATGCCTTGTATATCGTCACATTGCGCGGCCAGTTGTTCGAAACATTGCCAGATGGCAGTATGTTGAGTGTCTCTTTGTCCGAAGATGAATTACGGCCGTTTCTCCTGCCCGAACTCTCTATTGCCGTCATCAACAGCCCTAACCTGTGTGTTATTTCGGGCAACAATGAGGCGATTGAGCAAATGGCGCGGCTATTGGATGAAAAAGAAGTAGAATATCGCCGCATTAAAATTGATGTGGCCGCACATTCGGCCATGCTAGACCCTATTTTGGATGAGTTTGGTCGTCGCCTGGCGCAAATCCAGTTCCATCCCCCACAACGGCCGTATATTTCCAATGTAACCGGCACATGGGTACGCCCTGAAGATGCGACCAGCCCCACCTATTGGGTACGCCATTTGCGACACACCGTCCGTTTTGCCGATGGGCTGGGTGAACTGCTCAAGGAAGCGGATCGGGTTTTCCTGGAAGTGGGGCCAGGCCAGACTTTGAGTTCATTGGTGCGTATGCATCCGGCGGCTAATCGGACGCATACGGCCGTTTCCTCCATGCGCCACCCCCGTGAAGAAACATCCGACCTCCAACACTGCCTCACCACTTTGGGGCGGCTGTGGCTGGCTGGGGTAGAAATCGATTGGTCTCGCCTTTACACCAATGAATATCGCCGCCGTATCCCATTGCCCACTTATCCATTCGAACATCAACGATATTGGATTGAGCCTGGCCAGCAGCTTATTACTGCCGGGCAAGCCAGCCCAAAACGGCTAAGTAAACAGTCCGATCTGAATGACTGGTTCTACCAACCCGTGTGGCAACCGGCTCCCCTGCCCGAAACGGCCGAACCTGATCCCGCTGTCTGGCTCATTTTTGCGGATAGCCTGGGCGTTGGCAACCGATTGGCTGACCAACTGCAACAACAAGGGCATGATGTCACGCTGGTACATGTGGGCGAACAGTTTGCCCAAACTGCCCCGAACAGTTATACCGTCAACCCGCGTGCGGGCGTGGATTATGAAACGCTTGTCCGTGAACTGGGATTTTTGGGGCGGTTGCCACAGCGTGTCGTACATTTGTGGACGTTGGACCATCGTCAGCGGAATGAACAGCCCATGCGGGCATATTACCGCACCCAGGATTTGGGTTTTTACAGCTTGTTTTTCCTGGCACAGGCATTGGGTGCTGAGGATGTGCCTTTTCACCTGACTGTGATTACCAACGGGAGTCAACGGGTGGCAAATGAGGCATTGCCCTATCCTGAAAAGGCTACATTGCTGGGGCCGTGTCGGGTGATTCCGGCGGAATTTCCGCAGGTAACCTGTCGCCTGGTGGATGTGGCCTTGCCTGAATTCGGCCGTTTCCGCAGACGGCTTTCCGGGCAGGTATTGGCCACACTGAAAGAGCAAGTGTACGCTGAGTTGATGGCTGAGGGAGAGAATGGCGTCATAGCGTGGCGGGAAAACGGCCGTTTTCGGCAAACTTACGAGCCTGCCCCCATCCCTCCTGTCAGCGCTCTCCCCAAACGCCTGCGTGCACAAGGTGTTTACCTCATTACTGGCGGTTTGGGCGGAATAGGGTTGGTCATGGCAGACTACCTGGCGCGTACCGTACAGGCGCGACTTGTTCTTGTCAGCCGTTCCGGTTTGCCGCCGCGCCCTGAATGGGACAATTGGTTAGAAACCCACAGCCCCCAAGACAAAACCAGCCGCCGTATTCTAAAAGTACGTGAATTGGAAGCAGCGGGGGCAAAGGTAATGGTGTTGGCCGCCGATGTAACCAACCGGAAGCAGATGACAACGGCCGTTTCCCAGGCTCGCCAACAATTCGGCCAGATTCACGGCCTTATCCACGCCGCTGGTACCCTGGACGATAATCTTATCCCCCTGAAAACGCCTGCCGATATTGAGCGTGTCTTGTCGCCCAAAATACGGGGGATGCTTTTGCTAGACGAGTTATTGGCTGACGCACCGCCAGACTTTATGGTACTTTTCTCTTCTACCAGCACTGTGTTGGGGGCAGCCGGGCAGGTGGATTATGTGGCTGCCAATGCCTTCTTGAACGCATTTGCCGAGAGCAAGCGTGCTGTCGGCACTCCCTGGACGGTGGCGGTGAATTGGGGTGTGTGGCAACAGGTGGGTATGGCTGTGGAAACGGCACGCCAGTTAGGGCTGGCAGATGATGAAACGCCAGCCGGTTCAGATGTGCCGCACCCATTGCTGGATAAATGTATTCTGGAAACCCCTAACAAAATTGTTTATGCGACTGAGTTGCGGGTAGATACACACTGGTTGCTGGATGAACACCGTATTAAAGGTAGCGAGGCATTGATTCCTGGGACGGGGTATCTGGAATTGGCGAAAGCGGCTTTGGATAGAGGGGTGTTTGCCGGGCCGGTGGTCATTGAAGATTTGTTCTTCCTTTCGCCGTTACCGGTGCGTCGCCGCGAAACGAAGCAGATGCGGGTGACGCTGGCGAAGCAGGGCGCGGGGTATGAGTTTGAGGTGACGAGTAAAACGGCCGTTTCTGGCGAAACCCGCTGGCAGGAACATGTTCGCGGACGTGTCACAAAAGCAACGGCCGTTTCCCGCCAGCCACAAAACATTACCCATATTCGCACCCGTTGCCAGCAAAAACACATCACCTTTGCCCCACTGGACCAGGAAACCCGCCAGGAAGCCTATCTCGACTTTGGCCCGCGCTGGAAAAACCTGCGTGATATTTGGTTCGGTACAGACGAGGCACTGGCGCGCCTGCAATTGGCCGATGAATTTGCCAGCGATGTCACCAGTTTTCATCTGCATCCGGCGTTAATGGACCTGGCAACCAGCTTTGCTTTGCCCTTGCTGGAAGGGTATGACACCAGCGAGGCGTTTTATGTGCCCCTCTCCTATGGGCGAGTGATGGTGCTGGATGTTGTTCCGGCCATGATTTATAGCCATGCCCGTTTACGGCGAGCTGAATCAGGGGATGATGTGGTCGTCTTTGATGTGACGATTATGGATGAAGCGGGAATGCCTGTGGTGGAGATTTCCCGGTTTATGCTCAAGCGAGTGGAACCGGAAGCGATGCGGGAAAGTTTGCGCCAGCTAACGGCCGTTTCCACTGCGGCTGCTGCTGACAACGATGATGAATTTTCCCTGCTCAGGCTGGCCCTGACAGATGGTATTGCCCCCGAAGAAGGGGTGGCTGCATTAGCACGCATCTTGGGGCAAGAAACACCTCCGCAAATTATTGTTTCTTCGCTAAATCTGGACGCCTTGCGCGCAGAGATGTCTCGTGCAGCTGGTGATGATGATTCTGGCGGCATGAAGCTTTCACGCCCGCAATTGCAGAGCGATTATGAGCCACCGCGTGATGACCTGGAGAAATCTCTGGTGGCAATTTGGGAAGATTTGTTGGGTGTGGATGAAATTGGTATTCATGATGATTTCTTTGAACTGGGCGGACATTCGTTGATTGCTGTGCGGTTGTTTGCTCGTATTAAGAAGAAGTACGCGGTGGATTTTTCATTAGCTACCTTGTTTGAGGCGCCCACAATTGCTGAGTGTGCAGCGTTACTGCGGGCGGAGTTGGGGGAAACGGCCGTTGCCGCTGCTGCTGATGCACCGACTGAACAACCTGTTCGCCCGGCAACTGCCTCCCGCCGGGAATGGTCTGCATTGGTTCCCATTCAGCCCAAGGGAAGTCGCCCGCCTTTCTTCTGTGTGCATGGTGGTTTTGGCAATGTGATGAATTTCTATGATCTAACCCGATATTTGGGGGCAGATCAGCCGTTCTTTGGGCTTCAGGCGCGTGGCGTGGATGGCAAACAACGGCCGTTCCGCACGTTGGAAGAAATGGCCGTTCATTATATCGAAGCCATTCGCCAGGTACAGCCTCACGGCCCATACCATTTGGGTGGCTTTTCTATGGGTGGGGAAGTGGCTTATGAAATGGCGCGTCAGCTTCAGGCTGCGGGTGAGGAAGTGGCGTTGGTGGTGTTGTTCGATACGCTTGATCCCGGGCGTGCCCGTCAGGCGCGGGCATTTGCTGCCATGCCAGAGCAGATTGCCCGACAGGAACGGCCGCTTAATGGAAACGGCCGTATCTACCACAGCGAACAAAAGCCACATCACAATGGTACAAACCACACGTACAAACAAAATGGACACCGGCAAAACGGCCGTTTCCATCGCCTGATACGCCGCTCCCCTCTCGACAATCTCAAAGCAGCCCGGCGTTGGACCCGCAGCCAATGGCGCAAATGGAGCAAGCGCGCCCGTACCCAATGGCTTATGTGGCGATGCAACACCTACATTCGGCGCGGTCAGACGCTGCCCCAATCCCTTATTAGCCCGTATTTGTGGGAAAGTCACACGCGCTTGTTGCTAAATTACCGTCCTGGCCCTTATAATGGCCGTGTGCTTCTCTTCCGTTCCAGTGAAACCCTGCAAACCGGCAAGTCACCGACTGGTATGCGTTGGGAAGATCTTGTAGGCACAGGTTTAGAGACTTGTGTCATAGAAGGTACGCATAACCTGGTACGAGAGCCTTATGTGGGTGAAGTAGCCCGCTTGCTGCAAGAAGCATTGACCACATCCAAACAAATAGTGACACCATGAACGTACAGGCTACCCCTGAATAGCCAGCGTAATTTTGTGAGATACTGGAGACTGGTAACGTATGCAGTACATTGTTGTTGTAAATCATGAAGAGCAGTTTGCCATTTGGCCTGCGGACAAAGAACTGCCGTTAGGATGGCGAGCTGTTGGGGTACGTGGTTATCGGGAAGAATGTCTGGCCTGGATTCGCGAAAACTGGACGGATATGCGTCCTTTAAGTGTCAGGCAAGATCGTGCCAGTTTGCCTGAAAATAATGATCATCACGCTCCAGGGTCTTGATGTCAGGCCTCTTTGGTTGACAAAGTGGTTACCAAAAATGGGATTCTGTTGTGGAATAGACTTTTATGAATGAATTGGAATCCGGGTTTGTCCGGGCAAACGCTGCACTGCAAACAGAATCTTTTTGGCAACAGCATTTGACAGTCGAGGCAATAGGTGCGACTTTGTCTGTGGCGAACGTTGCCCCTGAAGTGGATGGGGAGTGGTTGGAGCTGGATTGGGGGTTGTCGCCAGCAGAAACGGCCGCTTTTGAGCAATTTTGTGGTGCCTGTAACCTCTCGCCCGAAACGGTGTTGGCCGGAACATGGGCCTTGTTGCTTAGTCGTTACCACGAATGGCATTCGCCAGTACGGTTAGGCTGGGTTGTGGCCGGGTATGAGCCACTTCCCTGGTGTGTGTCCGTACCGGCAACGGCATTGGTACAGGACTGGCTGACAGAATTGCAAGGGGAATGGCTGGAGATGCACGCACGGGCGGGTGAGCCATTGGCGGAAGTGCTGAACAGTGGGGGATGGCCTGAAGAGGAATTGCCGTTTTCATCCCTGTTGGTGTTTGGACGTCACATGCCAGGTGTCCATTTACCGGGTCTTTTGCTGGCCTGGGTGGTTTCTCCCGACAATCTGGGGAAAATGGCTTTGCGGTATGTGGCTGGCCGGTTGGATACGGCCGTTGTGTCACGAATCGTTGGTCATTTGCGGACGTTGCTGATGGGGATGGTGTCGCAACCAAAACGGCCGTTACATGACCTCCCTTGTCTCACACCAGCCGAATGGCAGCAAATACAAGCCTGGAACAAAACCACAGCCGATTATCCGGCCACAACCTGTATCCACGAACTGATTGCCGCTCAGGCAAAAGAGACACCCCAGGCAACGGCCGTTCTGACGGAAAACGGCCGTCTTGCCTATCAGCAACTTGACGAACAAGCCAGTCGTCTTGCCCACTACCTGCAACTCCAGGGTATTGGCCCCGAAACAATCACCGCTATCTTTCTGGAGCGTTCTCCAGAGATGATCGTGGCAATTCTGGCTGTCCTCAAGGCTGGCGGTGCATACCTGCCACTCGATCCCAACTATCCAGCCGAGCGAATCACCTATATGTTGGCCGACACGCAGGCGCGCGTTATTCTCACTACCCGTCAATTGGCCGATACATTACCGCCGCTTCCGGCTACCCACATTTTCCTGGATGAATTAACAACGCTTGCCTTTTCTGATTTTCCCGATACGTCTCCCCAAACGTCAGTCACGCCGGACAATCTGGCCTGTATCATCTATACATCTGGCTCCACTGGCCAGCCCAAGGGGGTCATGCTGTCCCATCGCAATTTGGTCAATCTGGTACATTCGTTTCAATTGAGTTATGCGCCGGGAACGGATGATCGTCTGTTGCCATTAACGGCCGTTGCTTCTGCCAGCTTTGTCGGCGAACTCCTGCCTGTTTTGTGTAGCGGTGGCGCTATTGTTTTACCCGCCGGGTACAACTTTCAGGGGCTGGATGAAGTATTGCAGCTTGTGCGTGATTACCGTGTGTCCATTATTAGCACTGTGCCGGCATTAATACGATTGCTGAATAGCCATCATGTAGAATTCCCCCATTTACGCTTATTGTTGAGTGGTGGCGAAGCCCTTTCGTCAGATGCCATTCATAACTTGTTGGGTAAGGTCACTATTGCCAACGGCTACGGCGTGACAGAAGCGGCCGTTTGTACAACCTGCCATCTTTTAGCCGAAGGGGATGACCATTCCCATAAAGCCATCCCTATTGGCCGCCCCATCATCAATACCGAAGTGTACGTCCTCGACCCCTGGATGAATCCGGTTCCGGTGGGTGTGCCCGGAGAAATGTATATTGGTGGGGTTGGTCTGGCACGTGGTTACCTGAACCGGCCGGAATTAACGGCGGAGCGATTTGTGCCACACCCATTTTCTACGCAGCCGGGCGCTCGCCTGTACCGTACAGGTGACAGGGTTTGTTATCAGGCTGATGGTACGTTGCTCTTTTTGGGGCGGGCAGATGAGCAAATCAAAATTCGCGGTTTTCGGGTGGAGCCAGGAGAAATTGAGACAGCCTTGCGTTCTCACCCAATGGTCCGGGATGCAGCCGTGCAGGTGTATGAGCATATGTCCAATGATGTGCGCCTGGTTGGCTATGTGGTTTGTCGGCAACCGGTGTCTGTAGAGGGGTTGCGGGGTTGGTTGTATGAGCGATTGCCATATTACATGATTCCAGCACAGTTTGTTTTTTTGGATGCGTTGCCATTGACACCGAATGGCAAGGTGGATCGTCGGGCTTTGCCGCTGCCTGACCAGAAACGGCCGTCTTTGGCCCAAACCTTCATCCCCCCACGAACCCCTGTCGAAAAAGTCCTGGCCAGCATGTGGGCTGACATTTTAGGCGTGCAGCAGGTGGGCATTTACGACGATTTCTTCGAGCTGGGTGGCCATTCCCTCATGGCGGCCCAACTTATTACCCGCATTCGACAGGCATTACGTATTTCTTTGCCGATTCGGGCATTCTTTGAGACACCCACCATTGCTGAATTGGCCGAGAAAATCCTGAAGTCCGGCTCAGAGTTATTACCTTTAGCCAGTATTTCGCGTAGCGATAACGAGGATCGGGCACCTCTCTCCTATGCCCAAAAGCGAATTTGGTTCCTGGAAACACTCACACCCGGCTTGCCAGTGTACAATTTGCCTTTTGTGGTGCGGCTGAAGGGTTTTTTGCGCATCAATGTGCTCCAGCAGGCTGTACAAACCATTGTGCAACGGCATGAAATATTACGCACGACGTTTGTGGCCATAGATGGCATACCCTGGCAGCATGTTCATGCGGATATGCCTGTTCCTTTGTCAGTGACTGATGCGGCCGAATTGTCCGAAGCTGAAATACAGGCGTTGATTGATGAAGAAGTGGGGCGGGTGTTTGATTTGGCACGGGGGCCATTGCTGCGGATGCGGTTGTTCCGCCGGGCTTCTGATGAGCATATCTTGGTGCTAACAGTGCATCACATTGTATTTGATGGCTGGTCTGGGTGGATTTTCTTCCAGGAATTGGCAGCAGTTTATGAAGGGTATTTGCGCGGAAAACGGCCGTCTTTGCCCGATCTGCCTATCCAGTATGGTGATTATGCTCGCTGGCAACAAGAAACCCAACAAGCAGCTCTGATGAAAGAGCAACTCACTTACTGGAAAAACAAACTGGGAGATGAACTGCCCGTTTTGCAACTGCCCACAGATCACCCCCGCCCGCCGCTCAAAACCCTGAATGGGGCCAATTTACTCACCACCCTGCCACCAGAGCTAACCAATCAATTGCGCCGTTTGAGCCATGCCGAAGGGACTACCCTGTTTATGACGCTGCTGGCAGCCTTCAAATGCTTGCTTTACCGGTACACTGGTCAGACTGATTTGCTGGTAGGTACGCCAGTTGCCAATCGAAATCTGGTGGAGCTGGAAGGTCTGATTGGCTTTTTTGTCAATACACTGGTAATGCGGACACAAATTGCGGGGGAGATGCCGTTTCGCCAGTTTTTGGCGCAAGTACGAGAGGTTACGTTGGCTGCGTATGATCATCAGGATGTTCCTTTTGAAAAATTGGTTGAGGTGCTTCAGCCTCAACGCAATTTGGGGCAAGATCCTGTTTTTCAGGTGATGTTTGTCATGCAAAACGCTCCCGCAGAAGATATTCGTTTGATGGGGTTGCAAAGTGAATTGTTGCCAGTGCCACACAAAACGGCACAGTTTGAGCTAACCCTTTCTGTGATGGAGCAGGGGAACAGGCTGGTTTGTGAGTTTGAGTATAACAGCGATTTGTTTGAAGCGGCTACGATTGAACGGATGGCAGGCCATTTTGAAAGGTTGTTGGCGGGGATTGTGACCGCACCGGATACGCCGGTTGCTCGTTTGCCGCTGTTGACGGAGAGGGAGTGGGAACAGTTGTTGGTGGCGTGGAATGACACGGCCGTTTCCTGTCCTGTGCTGCCTGTTCCAGAGTTGTTCGCCCGTGTTGTGGCCGAAATGGCTGAAAAAACGGCCGTTATCTGCGGCAATATCAGCCTCACCTATGCGGAGCTGAACCAACAGGCAAACCATTTGGCACATTACCTTATCGAACAGGGCGTAGGGCCGGAGACAATTGTTGGGCTATTCCTGGAACGAACACTGGAAATGGCCGTGGCTGTGTTGGCTGTGTTTAAAGCTGGCGGGGCGTATTTGCCCTTAGATACCAGTTATCCGTCAGAGCGACTGGCATACATGATAACAGATGCTGATGTATCATTGGTGCTGACGCTTACCAGATTGCGTGATCATCTGCCAGGTACAGATGCAACGGTGATTTGCCTGGATGCGCCAGAAGTAAAAACGGCCGTTGCTACTTTTCCGGATACAGACCCCGTCCAACAGCTTCATCCCGACAACCTTGCCTACATCATCTACACATCTGGTTCTACCGGCCGTCCCAAAGGTGTTGCCGTTTCCCATCGTGGCATCGGCAACCTGGCACAATCCCAACGCCGTTTTGGCAACATCCACCCCGATAGCCGTGTCTTACAATTTGCGGCCTTTGGGTTCGATGGCTCATTTTACGAGATGTTTGCTACCTGGCTCAATGGCGCGACACTGATTTTACCAGATGTGCCTCGCTTGCTGCCCGGACCTGATCTGACACGGGTTATTAATCAATACCAGGTTACCAACATTGTTTTACCCCCTTCGGCGCTGGCAGTGCTCAACCCGGCCGACTTTCCTACTTTGCAGACAGTTCTTTCTGCTGGCGAAGCCTGTTCGGCCGAAATTGCCGCCCGCTGGTCTCCTGGCCGCCGCTTTGTAAATGCGTATGGGCCTACTGAAGGCACGGTAGCAGCCACAATGACGCTGGTAACAGATGTTTCTGTCGCTCCCCCCATTGGCAGGCCATTGGACAATGTGCGGCTTTATGTGTTGGATGAATGCCTGAATCCGGTTCCGGTGGGTGTGCCCGGCGAGTTGTACATTGCTGGAGTGGGGCTGGCACGTGGATATTTGAATCGGCCAGACCTGACAGCAGAGCGGTTTTTGCCTGATTTGTTTGCAGATGTGCCTGGCAGTCGCATGTATCGCACGGGTGATCTGGTGCGTTATCGGCCAGATGGACAGATTGAGTTTCTGGGGCGCATAGATCACCAGGTGAAGCTGCGGGGTTTTCGAATAGAGTTGGGGGAGATTGAGGCGGTTTTGCGGCAAATAACGGCCGTTCGAGATGCGCTTGTGTTGGTGCGGGAGGATGAGCCGGGGCGAAAATTGTTGGTGGCTTATTTGCTGGCGGAAAATGAGACGGAAGATGAGAAACGGCCGTCTTCTGCCCAAATTCGTCAATACCTCCAGCAAAAACTCCCCGCCTACATGATTCCCAGCCATTTTATCTGGCTGGATGCGTTTCCGTTGACGCCAAATGGCAAAATAGACCGCCACGCCCTGCCTGCACCTGTTGCCGCAACAGACCGAAAAGATCACTTTGTGCCCCCACGTGATACATTGGAAAAGCGACTGGTCGCTATTTGGGAAGAACAGCTAGGTCATCGCCCAATAGGGGTTGAAGATGACTATTTTGCCCTGGGGGGACATTCGTTATTGGCAGTAAAGTTATTTGCCCAATTGGAAAAAGAGTTTGACATCATATTGCCTCTGACCACGCTGTTCCAGAAGCCGACTGTAGCTGGTTTGGCAGAAGCGATTCGGCAGGCCAGAAAACGGCCGTCTTTGACCCGCTCCCTTGTGCCTATCCAGCCAGCAGGCACCCACCCCCCCTTGTTTTGCGTGCATGGTGGAATGGGGCATGTACTCCACTATCGTGATTTTGCCCGAAATTTGGGGGCCGATTATCCATTTTATGCCCTCCAGCCCAAATACTTGCCAGATGGGGTACGTTCTGCCCATTCACAAGTGACGGAAATGGCGGCACACTATATAAAGGAAATACGTACTGTACAAACAGAAGGGCCATATTATCTTGCTGGCTTTTGTTTTGGTGGTGTCATTGCCCTAGAAATGGCACACCAGTTACAGGCAATGGGGCATGAAGTGGCTTTGCTGGTTTTAATCGAGCCATCATTGCCTTCACCATCACTATTATTAACCGAGCAAGCAGAATTACTGACGCAGCGAGTGGAGCGACACCGGCAGCAAATGGAGGCGTTACCCTTTGGGCAGCGGCTTATGTATATGACACGAAGTGTCCGCAATCGGATAAGCTTCTTGCAGCAACAACTGGATTTGGAACGACGCCGACGTATCTGGCAGATGCGTAAGATGTACATTCGTTTGCTTCTGGCATTGAAACGGCCGTTGTCAATTCAGCACCGATCGTTGTATTATCAGGAGTTTGTAGCGGTTCCGGCGTTGCGCACGTATGAACCTCGTCCGTTTGCAGGAACGGCCGTTCTCTTTCGTGCCGACGAGGAAGGTTACTTCGACCCAACAATGGGCTGGGGAACTCTACTTCCCCAATTAAAAATCAAAGGTTTACCCACAACACATATTGAAATCTTGCGCGAGCCCCACATTCGGACGGTTGCCGACACTGTGCGGCTCTACATAGATCAATTGGCAGAAAAGAAAAATGGACATCGAAATAACAAAAATCAACAATCAGGAAAATGAACAGTTGCAGTTGCAATGGCAGACACCACCACACAGTCTGGTGTTACCGACAGAAGATTTACACCTTTGGGTAGCCGTGCTTGACCGCACTGAAGATGAATTGGAAGCATTTTGGGCAACACTTTCCGAAGAAGAACAGGAACGGGCAAGCCGCTTTTACTTTGAACGGGATCGTAACCGTTATGTGGTAGCGCGGGGACTACTCCGAGTTATTTTGGGGCGGTATTTGCGCCTGCCGCCAGCACATATCAGCTTTGCCTATGGCGAGTTTGGTAAACCAATGCTGGCAAACATGACGGAAAGTGGGATTCAATTTAATGTTTCCCACGCCCAGGAAATTGGGGTGTTTGCGTTTACTCGTAACAAGCAGGTAGGGGTAGATGTGGAGGCCATACGGCCGTTATCAGACATAGACCAGATTGCCGAACGCTTCTTCTCCCCCTACGAAACGGCCGTATTCCGGGAAATCCCCCCCGATTACAAACCAGAAGCCTTCTTCAACTGCTGGACCCGCAAAGAAGCCTACATCAAGGCTATTGGCGAAGGTCTTTCTTGTCCGCTGGAACAATTCGACGTTACCTTGCGCCCCGGTGAACCAGCCCGCCTGCTCCGGGTTCGTACCAGCCGCGACCAGGCCAAAAACTGGTTCATGCACGCTTTCACCCCTGAGCCTGGCTATGTAGCTGCTGTCGTTGCCGAACAACCTGTCGCTCGCCTGCAAGGTTGGCGTTGGCCATAACCATAAAACGTCTGACATTTCTGATAGTAAATATGCCAGCAAGAATGCTGGTACGCTGACACAAAAGAAAAAACCGCCTTCCGGGGAGGAGGGCGGTTTTTTCAGCCGCTCATGCATGATGAGGGTAAAGATGTAGAGCGTTGCGGGCATTGCCAGACTCGAAGGAGGGGGAGGGCTTTGCCCTAAGTCTGAAGGGCCGTTCCAGTCGCGTTTCTCTCGTGCCAGTTTTTTGGGGGAAAGAGTTTGTCCCTCGAGTCTTAAAGCCCTTTCAGACCTGCCAGCATTGTAGCTCTTTTTTGTTGTTTTCTCATTGGGAAAATGGTCACGGCCATTTTTCGTATAGCCATTTAGAGTTATCTTGTTTTTCATAAGTCATCTTTTACAATGATGGATATTGTTGGGGAGCAAGAGTTAAGAAAAGGTAAAGGGCTATCTGGCTAGAGGAGTGTGTTGGGATGTTGGCGGCGTCCAAGCTGGCTGTATATGTGGATGAAGGTGTGTTGGCACAAGTGTCTGAGTTGGGAGAGGTGATCAGGTTACCACCTCATTCAGTTTGTTATCGGCGGGGGGACACGGCCGATTTTTTGTATGTTGTTTTGGGAGGGGATATTTTTTTGGGGGAGGTGGATGCACGACCAGAAGGGGTGTGGATAGGGCCAGGTGATCTGATTGGGGTAACTGAATTTTTGCTGGATGAAAGGCGAACGCGGGATGCCTGGGCAGGAGCTGAAGGGGTACGTTTGTGGCGGTTGTCACGCAGTTGGTTGTATACAAACGGCCGTTTTCCCCATGTGTCTGCGTTTGTTTTCTTGCTTGCTGCCCTGTTTCCCCATCTCCAGGCCTGGCAAGAGGCACTGACGGCTGTTTCTCCCAATGTCCAGCGTTTGGCGCGGACCCATTGCAATCATACCCACCCGGCCATTCAACAGCTTGCCCGCCAGTTCCAACAGGACGATCCATGGGACACAGCTCTTGCCATCTGGCGATTTATTCGCCCCATACCGTACCGATTTGGTTTGTGGCATATGTTAGCTTCAGATGTGTTACAACAGGGGTATGGTATGTGTACTACCAAGGCCATTTTGCAAACTGCACTGATGCGGGCATGTGGTCTGGAGGCCGGGTTTGCCATTTTGAAAGTGCCGTCACACTATGTCAGGAGTTTGTTGCCACCGGGATATCGGCCGCGCGTAGGGGGGCATATCAAGCATATTTTTTCGGCTGTGCGGCTGGATAATCGGTGGTATCCTTGTGATGCTTCTTTTTCTGATGGGTCGCTGGTGGTAATGGCCCGGGAAGTGCCAGAGGTGGCTGCGTCGCGGGGGTGGGTGTTTGAACGAAAACGGCCGTTTAATATTGTAGGGCAAAGTGCCGGTTGGGATCCGTTTGATTTTGAACTGGTACTGGATTTGAAGGATTTTATGGGAAAACGGCCGTTTTATAGCCATCATAATCTGGATGCCATGAATACATTGCTGGATAAGGAACAGGGGGCTGTGCGTCAGTTACCATTTGGAGCCCGCCAGGCGCAAAAATATGTCTTGTCAGAGCCGATATTAGCCCGACAGATGGCGTTTGCGACTTTGGTGCCATTGGCTGAAGTGGTGTACAGGTTGGAGCAGGGTGAATAGATGATCCGTGGGCGTATTTTTCTGTTTGATACGTTGCGCTTGCAGCCGGTTGGGGATGAAACGGCCGTTCCTCTGGAAATTCGTTCTCCCAAACTGCAACGGATGATAGGGTATCTGGCTTTGCATGCCGGAACGGCCGTTGAGCGGGAAGAACTGGCGCGACATTTATGGCCAGAGGCAACTGAAAAAGGGGCACGGCGCAATTTGCGTGAATACCTATATCGAGCGCGTCAATTACTGGCAGAATTTATCCCAGAGGCAACGCTGTTACAAGCTGGTGAGCATTTTGTGTTGTTCGAGCCGGCCGACGTGTGTTGGGTTGATGTGTTGGTGTTTGAGCAGCTACTGGACGAAGCGAAAACGGCCGTTTCGCCTGCTGATCTCACCTCTCGGCTTCAGCAAGCCATTTCCCTCTACCGGGGGCCTCTATTAAGCCATATTTACGACGATTGGGTACAGGTTGCCCGTGATCGGCTTCACCGTCGGTTCCTGGAAGCATTGCAACAGCTTAGCCTCACCCAACAACAAACAGGTGATTTGGCCGGAGCCATTGCCACCACCAGTATTTTGTTGGAGCATGATCCACTGGATGAATCGGCCCACCGCCAGCTTATGATTCTTTACTACGCCAGTGGTGACCGGGCGAGGGCGTTACAGCAGTTTCGCACCTGCCAGAAAAATCTGGCTGAGCAATTGGGTGTTTCTCCCATGCCTGAAACAAATGCCCTTTATCAGGCAATGGTCGAGGGGTCATACCGGCTACAAACAGGGGAGGTGGGGTTGCCACGTGTGCCGGATAAAGTGACCCAATCGCTGATAGGGCGAAAAGAGGTGATGCGAACATTGGATCGGCTTTGGACAGAGGTGCGGCAGGGAGAGACGCAGCTAATTTTATTGGTGGGTGAAGGGGGGATGGGTAAGACGCATACGGTTAATAGCTGGCTGGCCAGACTGGAGGGGGAACTGGTTGTTTTGCCGGGGCGGTGTCATGCGTTTGAACAGGTGATTCCATTTCGGCCGTTGCTGGATGCCTGGCAACAGTCACTCCAACTTGTTGCCTGGGATATGTTGCCACCCGAACAAACACGAGCGTGGTTAAGTCCGCTGGCCCATTTGTTACCTGATTTGTATTACTACTTGCCGGATATACCTGGCATGTTGCCAGCCAGTGAGGAGCTGACCAGTTACCAGGTGATGGAGGCGATGGCGCAATTATTGATGGCCGTTGGAAAGCGATGGCCAGTCGTGTTGTTTTTGGATGATTTGCATTGGGCAGATGCGGATACATGGCGCTGTTTGCTGTTTTTGTTGCGGCGAGTGATGGGAGTTTCCTTGTTGATTGTCGGTACATTTTCGCCAGTGGATGCCGGGCCTGGACAAATGCGCCGATTGCGGTTGTTGGTGCGAGAGGAGAGGGTGCATGAGCTGGTGTTGTCGCCATTGTCGCTGGCAGATTTGACAGAGTTGGTGCAAGAGATGGGAGAGACGGGAGAAACGGCCGTTAATCAGGCAAAACAACTACGGACTCTCTCCGGAGGGAATCCCTTGCTGGCAATCGCCTGGCTAAAAGCCTGCCATCAGCACGGCATTTCTTTACCCGCCCCACCAGAACAACTACCAGCCCCCCCTGATACAGCCCTGGCATTGGTAAACAGCCGCCTGGACTTACTGACAGAAGAAAGCATGGAACTACTGGCAGTAGCAGCCATGATCGGCCGTACATTTACCTTTCAGACTCTGCTAGAAGTGAGCGAAAAACGGCCAGACCAGTTACTAAACTGGCTGGAAGAATGGTTAGCACGGGGACTGATTTTTCCAGAGGATGCAGACAAATTCACCCTTATTCTACCCTGGTTACGAGAACCCATACTTTCTCGAATTAGCCTGCCCCGTCAGCAATACTGGCAAACCAAAATCCAGAAAAAACTATTTCGCTAGCGGTTTCGCTGCGGTTACAATATTGGCCAACCTATTTGACCCTGTAAACACGTATTTCATAACCACCATCAGTAAATATCTTTACAAGGTCAAAACGACTAAACAGATTCTCATACTGTGATATTTCATTCTTATATTGTTCTGGCGCCCGATAAAATCGCCCATACATACCTTCACTAAAGACCAAGTAATCGAAACCTTGCTCAACATACCACTTTGGCACATGGTCTGTTATTCGCTTAAAACCTTGCACTGAGAACCGAGAAGGATCTATAAATGGAGAATATGACTCGATAGCAATTTTGGCTTCTGCGGGTAAGTTATTGTTTATCCAGACCCTTGCAGTTTCGCGGCTATTCACCGTCGTCAGTCGGACAGTATCAGCAATAGTCTTTGAAATGGGCAAGGCAAAACCAGCAATCGAAAGACAAGCAACCACCGTGATAGCCAACTGGCGCAGCCCCTTCGATTGCAATTCTCTGACCCAACTGATTAAATGTATCAAAAATGAAGCAGATAACAAAAATAAAAAGGGTGTCAAAGGAAGAAACGTACGGTCATTTCTCACCACAAAGCTGCTAATAAACGCAAAATAAACAACAGGGAAAATAGATAGCAAAATTACTTCCTTGGAGCGAGAGTAAATCCCACGCAAGATTTCCAACACAGCAAAAATATAGAGAATTCCTGCTGTCTTTCCCATGTACTGCAAATACCAATTAAGCGTGTTGCCTTCCATACCAGGATGGCCTGTGGCGTAATGTTGCGCTTCAAATTTTAAGTCTTTCCAGAACTCTGTTGAATCTAGTAAAGCGTAGGGAGTCGTTACAAGAAAACTCACCACACACAAAAATAAAGCCAGGTAAAGTTTAGGTTGCGTGAATGATTTCTTACCATAACGAAAGATGTGCGCCAAAATTAAAGGCAGTACAACTATCCCTCCATTGTATTTAGTCGAGGCGGTAAGCCCCACGCATATCCCAGCTATGCTGTACTGCCAATTCTTGCCTTGCCGATATACTAGCAATGAAGCCAGGAATGCGGCTATTGCAAAAAATGTTACGAATGTGTCTGGCGTTATTAGGCGACTATGCCAGACGTTCGTAGGTGAAATAGCCAACATCAGCCCAGCTAATACGCCTGCTACTGTTCTATTTGTAATCTGTTTACCAGTGAAATAAGTCAGTAATACAGTCCCTGTCCCAAAGAGAATAGTTACAGCCCGTCCCAGCAAAACAGTGGTAGGCATCTGAGCTTTTGTAACTCCCATTGCCAGCGAGATGGGGGGGAGTATGTTATTGGGGGCATCAAAGACGCCAATAAGTTTTCCGAAGAGGTAATAGGGTATATAAGCAAGGGCGTTAATATAGAAAAACAATGAAGGATAATTAAAGAAATGAGGATTCAAGTCACCATTCTTGAATATGTTTTGGCTAATAATTATGTAGACTGGTTCATCGGGGTGGTATACATATGGTAAATCATAATTTATTCCCCACATTCTCACCGAGATGGCTATGAGGAGGATGATAGCAATTGTTATTGACTCTCTATTAACTTTCTTCATTTAGTTGCACTCCCATAATTTTTCTTCCTCACCAACATACACACCTAGTGTAAACAGCGGAAAGTGGTTCGATATAAGTTGTTAGAGTTGGGTGTAATTGCTGCCAAATGTTTGGGATAAGCTGATTTTCTTGGGGGGTGGAATTCTTTCGGCATAAGATTCTTTGTGACCGGTAAAGCTGACTTAAACAAGTGTATAAAAACAATTGTTTTTTTCAAGGGAAGTATGGGTTGCTGTCAAAATTGGCTGGCGGCCTGGTTTCCGTGGCGTGGTATTGTGTCTGCGAGTTTACTCTGCTTTGCCTTTCTGAAGAAGTGTAACATCAGGGCGGGCAACTTTGTCAAATTGGGACTAAGTTGTGCTAGCTCACCCTTTTTTCCTGGTTGACAAGGAAAATTGTTGATTTTTATACTGTCATCATTACCGGCCTGGTATATGGCGAGGTGGGTATGGTTTGGTAATTTGCCAGGGGAACTGAAATGCAAGGATGGGGTAAGTGAGATGAACGAAAAAAGAGGCAAAAGGTATATTGTTGGTGCTATATTGGTCATTGCGTTTGCTGGTTATGTTGTTGGGGGGGCAATGTCGGTGTTTGGGGTTGTATTAGCGCCACCTAATACAAATCTGACTTTTCCATTGCTCTATTTGCCTGTGTCGTGTCTGGGTGTGCCTGTTGGAATTGTGGCCCTTTTGACGAAAAGGATTAAAGTGCAACATTTGTTCATTGCGTTGGTGGTTATGGTTTTGGGTTTTGTTGTGTATCTGACATTTCTTGGCCCTTCGCTTCCTGGGGGGATGACGAATTGTCAGTTGATGGATTCTTCATCAGCCACGGTTCAATATACTTGTGTGGCGACTTCGAGTGATAATCCGAGCTATCGGCGTGAATTTATTGTAAAAGGTCGGAGTGGGTGGCCGGTGATGCGCCAGATACCGGTGCAACCGTGAGATTGGATATGTGAAGGGGGGACTGTTTGGTTGGAGGATGGATGGACGAGCAGGAAAGAAGTGAGAGGATTGCGGCACATATTCAAACGGATGCGTATTTGCATTATTTGGGGGCCAGAATAGAGGAGATTCGACCGGGATATAGTCGTGTGTCGCTGGTGGTTCGGGCGGAGATGTGTAATTTTCATGGTATGGTTCATGGGGGGATTGTATTTGGTTTAGGGGATATTGCGTTTGCGGCGGCGAGTAATTCGCATGGACAAACGGCCGTTGCCCTTAACGTGAGTATCAGTTATCTGAGCCCTGCCTGGCCGGGGGAGTGTCTGGTGGCTGAAGCGCAGGAACGGCATCGGGAGGGGCGAATTGGGTTGTATGATATTGTGGTAACGGCAAAGGAAAACGGCCGTTTGGTAGCACAAAGCCAGGCAATGGTATATCGTAAAAAAGAATGGTTCATCCCGCCGCCCCCCAACACATAACCACCCACCCTCTTCTCTTAAACCACCGTTCAATCATTGACGCCCTAGATGATAACCTGTTGACGGCCTTGTCATACCCTTGAAGCGTGTTGCCTCCTCGCAACACACATCCACTTGCGGCAATCAGGCAACACACTGGATTACCCGATCCCTATCGGGATCAAGCCGAGTTATTCCCACAAATAAGGAGGAGAGGTATGAAGGCAAAAAACAGGTTATTACTTGTCATAGCACTAATCACTATGGCACTTTTGTTGGTAGCTTGTGGTGGCGAAACGGCCACACCCACCCCAGAACCCCCCGCCGAAGAACCGACTGCGGCACCTGAAGAACCAACTGCAGCACCCGAAGAACAGCCTGCCGAAGAAGCCACCGAAGCCCCGGCCGAAATGGTTGAGGGCACTCCTTACAAAATTGGATTTGTGGCTGCCATCACTGGCCCGGGTTCCAGCCTGGGTGTACCTGAGCGCAATACAGCCCAAATGCTGGCGGAACAATGGAAAGATGGCATCATTGGTCCAGACGGTGTCCATCATGATGTGGAAGTAATCATTCTCGATAGTGAATCCAATCCAGACACGGCCGCTTCCGCTGTTAGTCGCCTTATCAACGAAGAACAAGTGGACGTGCTGGTAGCCGGTACACTTAGCGGCAACTCTCTGGCAATGGTGCCCCTGGCTACAGAAGCGCAAGTCCCAATGATTTCCATGGCCTCTGCTCGCTCCATTATCCAAGACCCGGAAACAGGTGAAACGCGAGCGTGGATTTTCAAGACACCACAAGAAAATGGGCATAGTGCCCGGTGGCAGGCCGAATACCTGAAGAATCTGGGGGTTAGCACTGTCTGCTATTTATATGAAAACAGCGGTTACGGACAGGACACCCTGGCCAATGGTGAGGCAGCCTTCTCTGAAGCCGGCATCGAAATCGTCTATTCCGATACTTTTGAGCGTACTGACACGGAATTCCCACAAATGTCTTCTGTGCAAAGCTCTGGCTGCGAGGCAGTTGTGGTGGGTGCAATTCCACCCGGTGCGTCTATGGTTATGGTAGCTTTGCGAGACTTTGTGCCTGATTTGCCAGTGTTGCAAGGGCATGGTGTCTGTAACAGTACGTTTATTGAGTTGGCGCCGGAAGCCGTCGAAGGCACGCCTCTGCCCTGTGGTCGTTTGTTGGTAGCGTCCGATTTGCCTGATGATGACCCACAAAAACCGGTTTTGCTGAAATACATTGAAGATTACACAAGCTTTACGAATGGTGAGCCGGTTAGCACTTTTGGCGGCCATGCCTATGATGCGTTGTTGTGGGCACATGAGGCGTTGAGCAGCCTGGAAGATGGTATGTCGTTGGCAGAACGGCGGGCAGCTGTTCGGGATTACATTGAAAACAACATTAAAGATTGGCCAGGGACAGGTGGTGTATTCAATATTACGCCTGAGGATCATTTGGGGCTTGAATATACCGGCCTGACGTTTGTGAAGGTGGAGAATGGACAGTTTGTCTATTTCCCACCAGAGCAATGGTGATGGTTGATTGATTAGCGGTTTGTGCCTGGCGCAGGGTGGATGCTGTGCCAGGCACTTGCCTGACAAGGTGGGTGTGCCGTATATGGCTGAACAAAGGAAGTTGTGGATTAAGCGTGTGGTAAATGTTGGTGTGCCTCTGCTTCTGGTGGCACTGGTGTTTTATTTGGGTAACCAGAAGGGATTTACCTGGCAGCAGTATGCTCAGTTGGTGGTGGATGGGGTGCGTGGTGGCGCTATTTATGCGCTGATTGCTCTGGGGTTTGTGACGGTTTATAACGTGACGGGGATTATTAATTTTGCTCAGGGGGCGTTTGTGATGTTGGGGGCGATGCTGGCAGCGACGGTTTATGAGTTGCCGCTGCCTTTTGGGGATGGTTGGAGGTTGGTGGTAGCGTTTGTAACGGCCGTTTTACTTACTACTCTTGTTGGTGTCCTCATCGAACGTCTGACTATCTACCCCGCACGCCATTCAACGCCTCTCACACTCATTATTATCACGGTAGGCGTTTATATCGCCATTCAGGGTATTGCTTTGTTGGTTTGGGGAACTAACGCCCTGTCGTTTCCGGCATTCACCACTCTGGGGACTGTGGACAAAACCATTCGTGTGGGCGGGGTGGTGTTGAAGGCACAGAGCTTTTGGATTTGGGGCACAACGGCCGTTATTCTTGTCCTGCTTGCCTGGTTTTTTGACCGCACCATGTTAGGCAAAGGGTTACGCGCCTGTGCCATCAATCGACAGGCAGCACGACTAATGGGCATCAGCACACATCGCATGTCCATGCTGTCATTTGCCCTGGCGGCTGCTTTGGGAGCAATTGGTGGCATTGTTCTGGCCCCGGTTACGCGCCCAATTTACGACATGGGATTACGGTTAGGTCTCAAGGGATTTGTGGCTGCCATTATGGGTGGGTTGGTTAGTTCACCAGCGGCTGTGTTAGGTGGGTTGTTGTTGGGTGTGGTGGAAAATGTGGCGGCTGGTGTGACCAAGTCGGGAATTAAGGACATTTTTGCGTTTATCATTCTGATTTTGATTTTGTTGTTCCGGCCACAGGGGATTTTGAGCAAGGCGCAAGAAACGGAAAAGGTGTAAGAGGATGGCAAGACGATTGTTACGGGAAAACGGCCGTAATCTTACCGGCATCATCATCTTGAGCGTAATTGTGTGGTTTATTGGCTGGTTTGAAACAACCCAGCCAGGGGGACGTGCTTTCTCCAGTCTCACCAACGGCATTGTTACATTCGATACCATCACCCGTATCGGTATCCTGACTATCATTCTGGTTGGCCTTAATTTGCTAATGGGATATGCCGGTCAGGTCTCATTGGGTCAGGCTGCATTTTACGGTATTGGCGCATACTTCTCGGCCATTTTAACCACGCGGGCGGCCCTGTTGGGGTTGCCAGAAACCATTACCGGGCAATGGTGGTGGCCCTGGCTGCTTATGCCAGGGGGCATGTTGTTCACTGGTGCATTTGCATACCTGGTTGGACGGCCGATCTTACGCCTCAAAGGGCACTACCTGGCAATGGCTACACTCGGTTTGGGCATTATGGTAAACATTATTTTTCGTGAAAATTTTGGCTTTCGGTTAAATACACTTGACCTGACCGGTGGCTCGGATGGTATTCACAGTATTCCCCGCCTGGCGATAGGCAGTTTTGAAATCTGGCCCATTCAACGCTACTACTATCTGGTCTGGTTGCTGGCCATCGGGGGGATCATTCTGGCATTAAATATTGTCAATTCCCGTGTGGGGCGGGCATTGCGCGCCATTCACAGCAGTGAGCTGGCCGCAGAAGTAATTGGGGTTGACACGGCCAACTACAAGACAACGATTTTGGTAATTAGTGCCATGTATGCCAGTCTGGCTGGCAGTTTGTACGCGCATTTTCAGGTGGCTGTGTCGCCAGTCCCCTTTAATTTTGTTGGTTCGCTGGAGCTGGTGGTGATGGCGGCTGTTGGGGGAATGGCATCTATTTGGGGCGCACCGTTTGGGGTGGCGGTGATTTTGATTTTGCGTGAGGTGTTGCGGGCACGTTTGCATTTGTTGATTGAAGGGGCAAGTGGTGAACATGAGGTCGTGGCGTTTGGCATTATTTTGGTGCTGATAATGATTTTCTTGCCAGATGGGGTTATTGCGGGGATGCGACAGGGGTGGGAAAAATGGCGTGGCAGTGGGCGTAAAACGGCCGTTTCCCCCGTCGCCACCCAACCCGCCAACACCAGCAAAGAGGTGCAACAACCATGAAACCACTACTGGAAATCGATCACGTCAGCAAATCATTTGGGGGTATTTTAGCCGTCAACAACGTTACCGCCAGCATCATGCCCGGCCAGATCAAAGGCATTATTGGCCCCAATGGTGCTGGCAAAACCACCCTGTTTAACCTGATTAGTGGCATCTATACACCAACAACCGGTGACATACGCTTTCAGGGACAGTCTATTGTAGGCCTGTCACCCAGAGAAATAGCCCATTTAGGCATCACCCGTACCTTTCAGAACATTCGCCTGTTCGACAACATGACAGTTTTGGAAAACGTCATGGTAGGGCGGCATGTCCGTACCCAAAGCGGATTTTTGGCGGCCGCGCTCCGCTTTCCGTCTGCCCGTCATGAAGAACAAGCCATCCTTGCCCGTAGCCAGGAACTATTGGAAACGGTAGGGTTGGCAGACAAAGCTCATATGCCCGCTACAGATTTGCCATTTGGCTTACAGCGCACATTGGAAATAGCCAGGGCTTTAGCTACCGAACCACGTTTATTATTGCTTGACGAACCGGCGGCTGGGCTGAATCTGACTGAACGGCAAGCCTTGATTCGGTTGATTCGCCAGATACGGGATCAGGGAATTACGGTTGTGCTGGTCGAACACGATATGGATTTGGTGATGGGTTTGGTGGATGAAGTGCTGGTGCTGGATTATGGCAGTGTGATTGCCGATGGTACGCCTGTTGATGTGCAACAAGATCCACGAGTTATTGCTGCGTATTTGGGAGAGGAAAGTGTCTGATATGTTGCTGGAATTACGCGGTGTTAGCAGTTACTATGGGCAAATTCAGGCTTTGAAAGAGGTGTCTCTGCATGTGAATGCAGGGGAGATTGTGGCCTTGATTGGGGCCAATGGGGCTGGCAAGACAACTTTGCTGAATACGATTAGTGGTTTGCTTCAGCCTCGTGAGGGTACGATTTGGTTTGCTGGTCGGAATATTTCCCGTTTGAGTCCGGCGCAAATTGTGAGCCTGGGTATCAGTCATGTGCCGGAGCATCGCCAGATTTTCGGGACGATGACGGTGTATGATAACTTGTTGTTGGGGGCGTATCATCGTTATCGGCGGGATGGAAAACAGGCGGTGTTGCGGGATATGGAGTGGGTGTTTGAGATTTTTCCAGTGTTGCGGGAGCGGCGGGAGCAGTTGGCGGGGACGATGAGTGGTGGGGAGCAGCAGATGTTGGCAGTGGCGCGGGGGTTGATGGCACGTCCTCGCTTGATGTTGTTGGATGAGCCTTCGTTGGGGTTGGCGCCATTGATTGTGCGGGAGTTGTTTCGGGTGGTTGCTGAATTGCGTGAGGAGGGGCAGACGATTTTGTTGGTGGAACAGAATGCACGGGCGGCTTTGCGGTTGGCTGACCGGGGGTATGTGCTGGAAAACGGCCGTATTGCTCTGGAGGGGACTGCAGAGTCGTTGCTTCATAACAGCGATGTGCAGATGGCTTATTTGGGTGGACGGAGAACGGCCGTTTCTCCGTAACCCGCCTCACGGCCATTTCCGTTTGGTGCTTATATGATGTTATCTAAATAAATGAGGTGTGTATGTTTCGAGGATCAATCGTTCCGGTAGTTACACCATTCAAAAATGGTGAAGTTGATTTGGATGGCCTGGCCAGTTTGATTGAGTGGCAAATTGAAAGCGGGTCTCATGGTATTTCTGTAACAGGAACAACCGGTGAACCCAGTTCCCTGACATTGGCAGAACGTAAACTGGTGATTCGTACGGCAGCTGAGGTGGTAAACGGCCGTGTGCCATTTGTCGCCGGCACGGGTTCTACCAACCACGCGGAAACATTGGCTCTGTCCCGCTATGCCCAATCGGTAGGGGCAGATGCGTTGCTGGTTATTACGCCATACTACAACCGTCCCAGTCAGGAAGGTTTGTTCCGCCATTTTGACGCTGTTGCCAAGAGTGTGGATATCCCCGTGATTCTTTACAACATTCCCGGCAGAACGGCCGTTAACCTGGAAATAGACACCGTTGCCCGTCTCAAAGAAGCCAACGACAACATCATCGGCGTCAAAGAATCCAACAAAGACTTTGAACATATCAATCGGTTGTTGCTTCGGATGGGACGAGACTTTCTGGTGTATTCCGGCATCGAACTGCTTTGTTTTCCCATCCTGGCAATTGGAGGGGCTGGCTATGTCAGTGCTACTGGCAACCTGATGCCACGGGAAGTCGCCGAACTATACAATCTCGTTGCTGCCGGAAAGTGGCAGGAAGCCCAAGACCTGCATTACCACCTGATGCCCTTGAATGACGCCATTTTCCTGGAAATCAATCCCGTACCCGTTAAAACAGCATTGGGTATGATGGGCAAAATTAGCCCGGAAGTCCGTTTACCCCTTAGCCCTCTTTCCGACACCAATCGAGAGAAATTACGACAAATCTTGTTGTCTTATGGGCTTATTAGTGAATAGCAAAGCAATCAATATGAATATGGAGCGTGTATGAAATTAGCGAGATTTATCCATAACGGCCGTGTTCTTCATGGCGAATATCGCCATGGTCAACTCTGGGCAGGCAACATCCCCTTCGACCCCGACGACGTAACCTGGCTCCCCCCGGTAGCACACACCAGCAAAGCCATCGGCCTCGCGCTGAGCTATGCCGACCACGCCGCCGAGTTAGAATTGCAATTACCACCCGAACCCATTCTCTTCCACAAAGTTCCCAGCACCTTTATTGGGCACAAAGCCAAAATCATCGCCCCAGCCAACATCGAATACATGCATTACGAATGTGAATTAGTCGTCGTAATCGGCCGTACTGCCCGCAAAATCAAAGCCGCCCACGCCTACGACTACATTCAAGGCTACACCATTGGCAACGATGTCACAATCCGCGACTTTGTCGGTAACTACTACCGCCCGCCCGTCAAAGCCAAGGGATTCGACACCTTTGGTCCCATTGGCCCCTGGCTGGTAACGGCCGATGAGATCTCCGAACCAGACAATCTAAACCTGCGCACTTACGTCAACGGTGAATTACGCCAACAAGGTAACACCCGCCACCTGCGCCATACCATTCCCGAACTCATTGAATACATCACCGAATTTATGACCCTCGAACCAGGTGACATGATTTGGACCGGCACACCAAAAGGCATTTCCCACATCTATCCTGGCGACATTGTCCGATTGGAAATAGACCAAATCGGTGTATTAGAAAACGAAGTCATCGCTGAATCAGCATAACGACACACACATGGCAAACACAACCCGTTTGTCACGTATATTTGGAGGTAAATCCATGACCCAGCTAAAAAAAGTGCAACACTTCATCAACAACGAGTTTGTTGATTCCCTTTCCGGAGGTACTTTTGAAACACTCAACCCGGCCACGAACAAGCCCATTGCGCGTGTTGCCGACGGTCAACCAGAAGACATCGATCGGGCAGTCAAGGCTGCCCGCCAGGCTTTTGATGAAGGTCCCTGGCGCAAAATGTCGGCCAAAGATCGGGCCAAAGCCTTGCGCCGTATCGGCGATCTAATTGAAAAGTATGCTGACGAAATTGCCGATGTGGAAATAGATGATACAGGCGTTCCCGCACGCATGATCAAAAAAGGAGCTATTCCTCGTGCTGCCTACAATTTCCACTATTTTGCCGAAATGACCCATCGCATTGGTGGTGAAAGCTTTCCGGTAGATGACAAATTTATTAATTACAGCATCCGACGACCAGTAGGAGTGGCCGGATTAATTACACCCTGGAATGTGCCTTTTATGCTGGAAACATGGAAAGTGGCTCCATGTCTGGCATTCGGAAATACCTGCATTCTGAAACCGGCAGAGTGGTCACCACTTTCGGCCGATTTTCTGGCACACATTATTCAAGAAGCAGATCTGCCGCCAGGAGTATTCAATGTGGTACATGGTTTTGGCGAAACGGCCGGTGCGCCTCTGGTGGCCCATCCCGGCGTTCAGGTGATTTCATTTACGGGTGAAACCACAACAGGCATGGAAATTATGCGTAATGGGGCGGCCACTTTAAAACGCTTTTCCATGGAGTTGGGTGGCAAGTCACCCACAATTGTGTTTGAAGATGCAGACTTGTCCCGGGCACTTGATGGGGCTATTTATCAGGTTTATTCGTTAAATGGGGAGCGATGCACGGCTGGTTCGCGTTTGCTTTTGCAAAAATCTATACACGATGAATTTTTGGGTCGTTTGGCTGAGCGAGTCGCCAGTATTCGGGTGGGTGATCCGCATGATATGGCGACAGAGGTGGGGCCCCTGATTCATCCAGAGCATTGGCAGAAGGTGCGTGGGTATATGGACGTTGCCCGGGAGGAGGGGGCGACGATTATGGTAGGTGGCGATCGGCCATCCAATTTGCCGGAAGGGAATTATTTTAGCCCGACGTTGATTACAAATGTGCGTAATGAGATGCGAATTGCCCAAGAGGAGATTTTTGGGCCGGTGTTGGTGGTGATTCCGTTTGAAGATGAGGCAGAGGCTATTCGTATAGCGAATGACGTGCGTTACGGATTGGCTGGTTACGTTTGGACGCGCGACTTGCAAAAAGGGCATCGTGTCGCACAAGCTATTGAATCTGGAATGGTATGGATCAATTCGCATAATGTCCGGGATTTGCGGATGCCGTTTGGTGGTTCAAAGTATAGCGGTATTGGTCGTGAAGGAGATCATTATAGCCTGGAGTTGTATACAGAATTGCAGGCGATTCATGTTGCGCTAGGGACGCATCATATTCCTCAGCTGGGAATGAAGGGGTAGGTGTTGACGCCTGTTTGACGTGACATTGACAGGGTGGGGGTATAGTTGCAGGTGTATGATTGTTTTGTTGAGTAGGCACAGCTTTGTGCATTTTGAATGAGGAGGTTACGAATGGGTGCTCGTCATGGCGCGGATGTGATACAACGGTTGCAGGAACACCCGATGGAGATTTGGCATCGGGGTCACCAGGTGCAGGATGTGACAACGGAGCCGGGATTTGCGAATGGGGTAAAGAGTCTGGCTGAGTTGTATGATGTGCAGTGGGAAGAGCCGGATTTGATGTTGTTTGATTCACCGACGACGGGGGAGAAGGTCGGCCGTTCTTTTATGATTCCCAAGACGAAAGAAGAATTGATGAGTGTGGGGCGCATGATGAAACGGTGGGCTGATCATGCGATGGGGATGATGGGGCGTGCGCCAGATTATCTGAATCGGGCTATATCGGCATTTGCCGGTGGGGCGGATTTTTTGAGCCAGCAGGATCCGCGCTTTGGCGACAATATTCGAAATTATCATGCCTATATGCGTGAGAATGATCTTTGCCTGACGCATACTCTGATTAATCCGCAGGCAAATCGAAGTGTGGGGCCGGCCCGGCAGGCAGATCCGTTTTTGGCAGCGCGGGTGAAGGAGGAAACAGATGCGGGAATTGTGATCAAAGGAGCCAGGATGTTGGCTACTTTGCCGATTTCTGATGAGATTATGGTTTTTCCTTCGACGTTGTTGCGAAGTACGGAGGAGGATGCGCCGTATGCGTTTGCGTTTGCTATTCCGAACGCGACGCCGGGATTGAAGTTTATTTGTCGGGAGAGTGTGGATTACGGCCGTAATCATTATGACCATCCGCTGGGTTCCCGCTTCGAAGAAATGGATGCGGTGGTAATTTTTGATGATGTGTTTGTGCCCTGGGAGCGGGTGTTTATGTATCGGGACGTAGAAGCATGTAACAAGGCTTATATTGCTACCGGGGCAGTGGTGCATATGGCCCATCAGGTTGTATGCAAGAATATTGCCAAGACGGAGTTTTTATTGGGGTTGGTTTCGTTAATGATTGATGCAATTGGTATTGAAAGATTCCAGCATATTCATGAGAAAACGGCCGAAATTTGGATCAATCTCGAAACCATGAAAGCTTTCCGGCGCGTGGCAGAAGTAGATGCCCAACTTAATGAGTTTGGGGTAATGACGCCTGCCTGGGACCCATTGGATGCTGCCCGGAATCTGTATCCCCGTCTTTACCCGCGTATGATCGAAATTGTCCAGCAAATTGGGGCCAGTGGTTTGGTGGCTATGCCGACGCTGGCCGATGTGAATGGCCCGCTGGCAGAAGAGATTAAAAAGTATTATCAGTCAGCACGACTGGATGCACTGGAACGCATTCCGCTTTTCCGGTTAGCCTGGGATACAGCGTTATCTGCTTTTGCATCTCGCCAGGTACTGTACGAGCGGTATTTCTTTGGCGATCCGGTGCGGATGGCAACAGCACTTTTCCATAATCATGATCGTACAGAGTACATGGATAAAGTACGGGCATTTCTGAAGCGAAATATAGAGGAAGCAATGGAGGGGGAACCGGCATAACGGCCGTTTCCCACACAGAATACCCATGAACAAAAACCAATCCAACCTCGACACACGCACATTTCGGCATACCATCGGCCTGTTCGCCACCGGCGTCACCGTTATTGCCACTGGTCAACCCAACAGCTTCCACGCCATGACAGCCAACGCCATCACATCCCTCTCCCTCGACCCCATGCTCATCCTCTTTTGCCTGCAAAAAAAAGCCCGCATGACCGAATACTTACGCCAACACAACGGCTTCTCCGTCAACATCCTGCGACAATCCCAGCGCGACCTCTCCACCTACTTTGCTGGCGGCTGGAAACAAGACACACCCCCCCCTTTCAAATTTCTCTCCTGGCAAGGCGGCCCCCTGCTCGAAAACTGCGCTGCTGCCATCGGCTGCCGCCTTTACCAAATACTTGAAGGAGGTGATCACTGGATTGTCATCGGGCAGGTCATTGCCCTCCATCAAGGGCAAGATCCCATCTACCCGCTCATCTTCTATCGTGGTCGCTACCGTGAACTGGCCACCGAGCCGGATTACGAAATACCGGCTATTTGGGATTTCGGCTGGTAAACGACAGCATGTAACCGTGTGCTAGTAACACACAAAAGGAGGAGGAAACCATGACCCCATTTAACATCACCCGCATCGGTCATGCAGAATACCGCGTGACCGATCTGGAAAAAGCGCGGGCTTTTTACGTGGATGCACTTGGTTTATTGGAAATAGACCGCGACGCGGAACACATCTACCTGGGTGGCCTGGAAGAGAGAGACAAATACAGCCTCGTTTTACGCAAAGCCAAATCGCCGGGTGTGGGGCATCTGGCCTTTCGTGTAGCATCACCAGATGATTTGGAAAAACTGGAAAAAATCTATACTGAACACAACTTGCCTACACGCTGGATTGAAGCCAACACGCTGGAACCGGGGCAGGGATTGGCGTTGCGAGTACAAGACCCCAGCGGTTTGCCTGTCGAGTTCTATCACGAGATGGAACAGCGAGAGCGGTTGCTCCAACGTTTTGAACTTTATCGTGGCGCATTCATCATGCGTATAGACCATTTCAATTGTCAAGTTCCCAATGTGCAGGCTGCATATGACTGGTGGACGCAAAAAATGGGCTTCTACTGCTCCGAATATACGGTTAGCGATGACAAACCCGAACGACTGTGGGCTGCCTGGCTGCATCGCAAACAAAATGTCCACGATCTTGCTCTGATGAACGGTATTGGGCCACGGTTACACCACGTAGGAATGTGGGTTCAGGATACCAATAGCGTGTTGCGTGCCTGTGATATTCTGGCTTCATTGGGGATGGTCGATGCAATTGAGCGAGGACCAGGACGACACGGGTTGAGTAATGCGTTTTTCCTTTATTTGCGTGATCCAGATAACAATCGAATAGAACTTTATACCAATGACTATATTATTCCTGACCCGGATTTTGAACCAATTAAATGGACGTTAAGTGATCCACGACGGGCAACATTTTGGGGGCATTATCCGCCTCGGAGCTGGTTTGATGAAGCGTCCCATGTGGAGAATATTCTGACGGGTGAATTACTGCCTGTGCATGAACCCATGCTGGCTGGAAGGCCGGAATTTGTAACCTGATGGTGGGCAGGTGTAGGGGAATGCCAATAGCAGAGTTGTCTCAGGTGTCGCTATATTATGAATTGTATGGCGCGGAGGATGCACCGCCATTGGTGCTTTTGCATGGAGCAACGGAGACGTTTCGGACTGGTTGGTATAAGCAGATTGAGGCGTTTTCTGCGCAATATCGGATTGTTGGGCCAGATTTGCGGGGACACGGCCGTTCTTCCAACCCGGCCAACAAGCTAGACCTGCGCCAGATGGCCGACGACATACGGGAATTGCTTCACTACCTCGGCTATGAAAAAGCCCATGTCTGCGGTTTTAGTGGCGGTGCATCTGTCGCTCTCTTTCTGGCCGTACGTCATCTTTCATGTCTGGAATCCCTCATCCTTGTCAGCAACAACTTTGAACTGGACAAAGTGCGAACAGGCAACGCCCAATTTTGGAACATAGAGCGAATTCTGCGAGATCACCCCAAATGGTGGGAATCTCTGACAAAAATGCATCAGGTATCACCAGGTCAGTTACTTAAGTGGTGGGAAGAAGAAGACGTAAAACGGCCGAATTTCAAGCCTGCCGACCTGACCCACATCACTGTTCCCACCCTGGTCATGGGCGGTGACCGCGATCCCATCATCCCTTTGGAACAAACCATCAAACTCTACCACGCCCTACCCAACGCCTACCTCAGCATCCTGCCCGGCATGGGACACGGCGCACCACGTTACCGCCCCCACTTATTCAATCGCATTGTGCTGGATTTTTTGGAATACGTGCAAAAAAAGGAGGCCATACCATGATTTGGAATAAAGAAATGGAAACCATGCCACGGGCAGACATTGAAAAACTCCAGGATGAACGCCTGCGCAAACTGGTAGCTTACGTGTATGAACGCGTTCCCTTCTATCGCCAAAAGCTTGAAGCTGCCGGCATTCACCCCGATACCTTTGGTGGTCTTGCCGAGCTGACTAGCCTTCCCTTTACCCGTAAAAACGATCTGCGTGACAACTACCCCTTTGGCCTTTTTGCCGTCCCCTTGCCCGAAGTCATCCGAATACATGCCTCCTCTGGTACAACCGGCAAACCAACCGTTGTTGGTTATACACGTAATGACATCCAAACATGGGCAGAAGTATGTGCCCGCTGCCTTGCTCTTAGTGGTGCTGAACCAGGCGAAATGTTCCAAAATGCTTATGGCTACGGTCTGTTTACCGGCGGATTGGGAATGCACTATGGAGCTGAACTGATGGGATTAACCGTTATCCCTGTTTCCGGTGGTAATACAGCCCGCCAGATTATGATTATGCAAGATTTTGGTCCGCATATAATGGCCTGCACACCTTCTTACGCGCTCACCCTTGCTGACAAAATTTTAGAAGAGGGGATTAACCCCGAAAAACTAAACCTGAAAGTTTTCATTCTGGGCGCCGAACCCTGGACAGAGGCAATGCGCCAGGAACTGGAGAGCAAGCTAAAAGTACATGCCGTCAATATCTATGGCCTGAGCGAAATTATTGGGCCGGGCGTCTCCAATGAATGTGTAGAAGCAAAAGATGGCGCCCATATATTTGAAGACCATTTTATCCCCGAAGTAATTAACCCAGACACAGGGGAACCGGTGCCGGATGGAGAAGTTGGAGAGCTGGTATTTACCACGCTGACAAAAGAGGCTATTCCACTGTTGCGCTATCGTACTGGCGATTTGGCTTCAATTACTCGTGAGCCGTGTAAATGCGGCCGTACCCATGCCCGAATGAGTCGTATCATTGGGCGTGTGGATGATATGCTCATTATCCGAGGTGTAAACGTCTTCCCCTCCCAGATCGAAGCAGCATTGGTTGGTATTCCTAATATTACGCCACATCACCGCATTATCGTTACCAGAGAAAATCGCCTAGACCAACTGGAAGTTCAGGTTGAAGTAACCGAGTCTTTCTTCCGTCAAGTTGGTGAAGAAATGTTTATGGGACATCCCGAAAGCGGAGTACAAGATTTGAAAGAATTAGAGGGACTGTTATTTGAAGCGTTGCATGATGCATTGGGACTGAATGTGAAAGTTACATTGTTGCCACCCGGACAGGCGCCTCGGAGTGAGGGAGGTAAGCTGAAGCGAGTAGTGGACAAGCGCCAACTGCAATAGGATGGATTTTCGGATACAATATAATTGATTTTTGCCCCAAAAAGTTTAATGCCTTGTTGAGACCTTTTTGTTCAGTTGCATTATTAAGGGTTGAGGTGGAGCAAGGCAAAGGAGAATTGCCAATGGATCACGATCCCGAATACGAAGAAAAGCTAAAAGAGTTTGAAGCGCGTATTGCCCGCGGCGAAAAGATTGAGCCAGGGGACTGGATGCCAGAGGAGTATCGTCGGCAGTTGATTCGGATGATTTCGCAGCATGCACATAGTGAAGTAGTGGGGATGTTGCCTGAAGGAGCATGGATTACTCGTGCGCCTAACTTGCGCCGCAAGCTAATTCTCATTGCCAAAGTGCAAGATGAGGGAGGGCACGGTCAGTATTTGTACCATGCTGCCGAAACTTTGGGCGCGACCCGTGAGGAGATGATTGAGGCATTGTTGACTGGCCGGGCTAAATATTCAAATGTGTTTAATTACCCTACGTTGACATGGGCAGATGTAGGGGTGATTGGTTGGCTGGTAGATGGGGCAGCGATTAAGAATCAGACGATGTTGGCGCGCTGTTCTTATGGTCCTTATTCGCGGGCAATGGTGCGTATTTGTGCAGAGGAGAGTTTTCATCATAAGCAAGGAAAGGAGATGGTTATTCAGTACGCGTTGGGGACTCCTAAACAGAAGGCAATGGTACAGGATGCAATTAATCGCTGGTGGTGGCCGGCGCTGATGATGTTTGGACCTCATGATACGGATTCGCCAAATACACCGGTTTTGGTGCGGTGGGGAATTAAGACGCGTACAAATGATGAGTTGCGGCAAGAGTTTGTAAATGAGATGGTGCCGGAGTTGCATGCGGTTGGTTTGTCTGTGCCGGATCCGGATTTGTATTATGATGAGACAACGGGGAATTGGGTGCATGGAGAGATTGACTGGGATGAGTTTTGGCGAGTGATTCGAGGGAATGGTCCGTGTAATAAGGAGCGGTTGGCGGCTCGGCGTAAGGCTCATGAGGATGGTTTGTGGGTGCGGGAGGCGCTGGAGGCGTATGCCCGGAAGCGTGTGGCGGGGGTTGTGTCATGAGTGATACGCAATGGCCAAGATATGAGGTGTTTGAGCAAGAACGGCCGAATCGGCCGTTTCAGAATGTCGGTTCTGTACACGCGCCAGATCCTGAACTTGCTTTGTTAAACGCTCGTGATGTTTTTGTTCGTCGTCCAGATTGTGCTGGCTTGTGGGTTGTGCCGGCTTCGGCCATCTTTGCCAAAACCGCTGAGGAACTGGAGGCAGATAATACCTGGAAGCAAACGCCTGTTCCTGCTGATGCTCCGTTAGAAACATGGCTTGTCTTCCAAAAGAAAACTCAGCGTAATGTCATGACTTATGTGACTCATGTGGGTGAGGTTGAGGCACGCTCGCCAGCAGAAGCGTTGGCCAAAGCGTTGGAGGCTTATGCAACTGAAAACGTTTATGTTTGGTGGGTGGTGCCAGAACGAATGATTACCCGTTCCAGCCCTGAAGATGCTGGCCCGTGGTTTACCCCAGCCCGCTACAAGACGTATAAGTTGCCAACGGAGTATAAAACAGTTACTCAAATTCGGCAGGCAAAAGCCCAGAAACGGAAAAGTAAACAACGATGAACGAAGAACTGAAACAAGCAATTGTGCAAAAGTTAATCGCATTGGCGGATGATGAACTGATTTTGGGGCATCGTGATTCCGAGTGGACAGGACATGCGCCTATTTTGGAAGAAGATATTGCCTTTGCCAATATTGCCCAGGATGAAATTGGCCATGCGGTTGTCTGGTATTCGCTGGTGCAGGAGCTGACAGGCCAGAAGCCAGACCAATTGGCGTTTTTTCGGGATGCGCCGGATTTTCGGAATGTGCAGATGGTGGAATTGCCTAAAGAGGATTGGGCGTTTACGATGATGCGTCAGTATCTTTTTGATACGGCCGAATTAATCTGGCTGGATTCGCTGGCACAAAGTAGCTACAAGCCGGTTGCCGATGCGGCTAACAAGATGCGGAATGAAGAGATTTATCATTATCGGCATACCAGCACGTGGATTAAGCGTTTGGGGTTGGGTACAGAAGAGAGTCATCGGCGTATCCAATCGGCATTGGATGCGCTGTGGGGATATGCGTTGCAATTGTTTGTGCCGTTGCCAGCAGAGTCAACTTTGGTAACGGCCGGTGTTGTGCCTGATCCGGCTGAAGTGCAAGCTCAGTGGGAGGCACAGGTACGGCCGTTTCTTGATGCTGCCAACTTGCAAATTCCGGATATTACTACACCTGTGACGACTTCCCGCACAAATCACACGACACACCTGGTCGATCTTCTGGCTGAAATGCAATCTGTTGCCCGTCTTGAACCAGAAGCCGATTGGTAAAACAGGAAATCTTGAGGATGGATGATGGGGCAGGCAACTGGGGGACAATTTACGGCCGTCTTCGCTTACTGGGTGATATTACCCTGACACCTGGTCCCGATCCCCATGCTGCCCCCATCCCACTTTCTTCACAACCTACCCAAACACTTCTGGCTTATCTGGCGCTTCATTCCAACCAGCCAGTTGATCGCCAACAACTTGCTTTTCTTTTGTGGCCTGATGTACCCGAAACGACTGCCCGCCGTAATCTGCGCCAACATCTACACCGGCTTCGGCAGATATTCAAAAGTTTGCATTTGCCTGACACAACGCTTGTGGGACGTCGTGGCTATATTACCTTCAGGCCAAACGGCCGTTTCTGGATCGATGTCCATCAGTTCCAGCAACAAATTAACGACCGCCGTTGGCAAATAGAAGCAATCGAACTCTACACAGGCGACCTCTGTCCTGCCATCCAGGCTGAATGGATTACACCATTGCGTACGCGCCTGCGTGAACAATACCTATCTGCCTTGCGCCAACAAATCACCTGGGCCAAAATGCAACGGAATTACCCGCGCGCCCTTCACTATGCCATGCGCCTTCTGCAAGCCAACCCGTTACGTGAAAGCTCACACCGCATTTATATGGAAGCCCTTTACTTTAATGGCCTTCGTGCCGAAGCGTTGCGTCATTACGAAACAATGCGTGAACTCTTCTGGCGAGAATTGCGTGTGCGCCCCATGCCACAAACAATTGAGTTATATCGTCAAATCAAGATGGGGACACTCCCACGCGATATCCCCCTGCTTTTTACTGAAACCCAGCAAGTGTCTCATGTGCTGACTGCAATGAACCAAATCAGCCAGTCCTTTGTTGCCCGACGGAACGAGTTGGCTCAACTGGATGAAGCTTTGGCACAAGCAATTGGAGGACGCGGGCGTGTGGTGTTGATAGAGGGGGAAATGGGTATTGGCAAAACGCGGCTGCTGCATACCTGGCAGGAAGCCCGTCGTCATCTTGTGCTGAATTTTGCAGGCACGTGTGAAATGGCTGAGTGGGGTAGGGGGGGGGCAGCTTTGTGGCAGGCATTACGGTTCGGCCGTTTGCATATTAACTGGCAATGGTTTCCAGGTTCCTTGCCCTGGCTTTCTACCGTCCGCTATCTCATCGAAGCTCCCGACTTACCAACTGCCCTGGATACCGTACTCACGTCTTTGACACCCACCCAAATATTAGAAATGCTCAACCAGTTCTGGCTAACACTTGTTTCTCGAACTCAGCAGCCAGTTGTATTACTATTGGACGATTTGCATTGGGCAGATGAGATAACATGGCGTGTGTTAGCTTTTCTGGGGCATCGTTCTGGCCAACTGCCCCTGTTAATTGTAGGGACAGTTCAGTCTGGCCAGATGCAGAATTATGCCCGGCAAATTGCAGGGGATTTGCGCCGCCAACGACGATTGACTGAAGTGCGTTTGTGGCCACTTTCTCCGGCAGATACAACGCGCCTTGTGCGTTTGTTGTTGCCAGGTGCTAATTTGAGTGGCGAATTTGCGCGGCGAGTATATCGGTTGACGGAGGGGAATCCATTTTTTGTGACGGAATTGGTGCGCGCAGTGGCTGATAACCCGGAGCAGTTGTTAGACGGCCGTTACCAGTGGCCACGCTCTGTTACCACCGTTATTCAGGCGCGCCTGAATCGGCTGACTGCCGAGAGCCGGGCATTATTGGCGCAGGCAGCAAAACTGGGGAGACGATTTACCTATGAAGCACTGGTTAAAACGGCCGTGCCCCCTCATACTGAAGCCGATATACTGCACGCACTTGAGGAATGGCTGGCACACGGACTGATACGGCCGTATCAACAACAGTACGAATTTTTACACGAACAAATACAAACCGTAGCTCGCCAAATACCCCTATATGCAAAAGAATATTGAAATTCGTATAGTAATTATAAATTCCCCCAAAAACCAACACCCAAAAGGGTAGAGGAGCTTCCAGATTTTGCTATCGCTGCTCATATCAATTTTATTGCCCACATTTTCACATCTCTCACATCCACACAGGAACACACAGAGATAAAGACGTTTAGTTGTTTACCTGTTACATGTTACTTTTACTAACAAATGTTGGAGCAGGGCAGGGTAACAAACAGCGTTTATACTTAAATTAAGAAATATTAATCATTGTA
>RFGV01000214.1 GCA_003696605.1 Chloroflexota bacterium
CAACGAGCCGGTCACCACAGGAGTGGCCATGGAAGTGCCCGAGCCATAGGCATAGGCATTATCGGCAGCCGCCCCCGCCGAATAGAGGTTCACACCGGGCGCTACCAGGTCAGGTTTAATACGCCCGTCATCGGTAGGACCCCAAGAAGAAAAAGGAGCAATACGCACACTTTCGGGACCGGTATAAGTGTGTCTCCATACACTGCACCAACCACCAAGGCATTTTTTGCGTTGGATGCCCCCAACAATAAATCGTAACCACCATCAGCACTATTGTATCCGCTGCCACCATCATTGCCGGCTGCTTTTACAGGCAGATAATAAGGGAAGGTATAGGTGATTTCGTCCCAATTGGCAGCATATTGGTCATAAAAACCAAACATCCATTGGGGCATTCCCCAGGCACTATAGCCATAGGAGTGATTGGAAATCAGAAGGCCCGCCGCCGCAGCCTGTGCCATCTCCGGCACATCGCCGTTCCAATCGTAGGCCCAGAGCCGGGCTTCCTTTGCCATGCCTCTTGCTTGTGGGCTTATCCCGGCAGCAAGAAGAGTACCACTTACATGTGTAGCATGGTTGCTTCCACTTGTATATAGAAAACCAACGTTGTCTATTTGGCTAACACGCCCTGTAAATTCTTGATGAGTAGCGCGTACGGCTCCTGCGTCCCACAGTCCAATGGTCAGGTTACTTCCTTCTAAGTTTAATTGAAGCTCACCACCGGTCCATAGCTTGTGAGTGCCAACATTTTGCGCAGCTGTCAAGTTACAGGTGGTAAAGAAGAGGGGCTCGCCGGTCGGCAAAATATCATATAAAATGGTGGGGGCTGAAAAACGATTTTCTTCCAAATCTTGTTTACCTGCCAAGCGGAATTGTTCAATACGCTGCCGGCGTGCTTGTTCCTGATGCTCTAAACGGCGCAACAAATTGTGCCTTGCCGGCTCGTCTGTTTGCGCATTTGCCGGTTTATTGCCTGTCAGCAAGACACCTACCACTAAAGATAAAGAGAGAACCATGGACCGTTTCATATACTTGTCTTTTTAAAGTTAGTGATAACAAAACC
>RFGV01000215.1 GCA_003696605.1 Chloroflexota bacterium
GATTGGTCGTCTGGGTCGCTGAAGGCGAGCGAGCCAGCAGGCCAGGGGTCGTCATTGCCATCCACGGTAATTGTGGCTGCGTGTACAATGGCAAAAAGTGTGACTGTAAAAATGAGGGTCAGAAAAAGAGAGGATAAAAATTTTGAGGGGCGCATCAGGTTTTCTCCTTGGGGCAAGTTGTGCGGGCAACCTGCCGGCTACAATGAATGACCGGTACTTCAGTACCAGGAATTATAGCATAGTTTGCGAAAATTTTTGGTTTGAATTTGGTTATAAAATTTGGCCGAGAGCCGGTTGCGCATTGCTGTCTGTTGGGAAAGGGGTGTCAGGCGAGGAGTGCAGCAATAGTGGGGAGAGCGTTCAGGTGTTTATGGGGGGTGTCGAGACCACGGCGCATGGTGTTGATGCTGATATGGGTGGCGCCGGCAGCTTGCCAGGCTGTGATTTGTTGTCGGGTTTTGTCGGGGTTGTCGGGGTACCAGGAGACGCGGGCTTCGAGGCCGAAGGTGTGGGGAGAACGGCCGTTTTCGGCCAGAAATCCCCGCAGTTTTTCCAATGCCGGCAAAGCATCTTCCACACGCCGATAATTAGGCATCCAGCCATCTCCCAGCCGGGCGGCACGAGCCAGCACGACGTCCGCATTCCCCCCAAACCAGATGGGGATGGGCTGCTGGACGGGCAAGGGGTTAAGGCCAGCATCGGGAATGGTGTGCCATTGGCCGGAAAAATTGACCAGCGGTTGCGTCCAGAGCTGGCGCAGCAGGGTAATTTGTTCTTCGATGCGTCGGCCACGATTGTGAAACGCTTCATTGAGGGCCACGAACTCAACTGGATTCCAGCCAACGCCGACGCCTAGCCGCAAACGGCCGTGGCTTAACACATCGAGCGTTGCTGCTTGCTTGGCCACCAGAGCCGTCTGCCGCTGGGGCAAAATCAGGATGCCGGTGACAAACTCAAGCCGGGTGGTGACGGCAGCCATGAAGCTGAAGAGGACAAAGGGTTCGTGGAAAGAATGGGTGTAATTGTAAGGGCCGTGCCAGTTGGGGCGATCTGGATTGGCGCCGAGTACATGTTCGTAGGCCAATACGTGAGTAAAGCCGAGGGATTCGGCCGTTTGGGCATAGTCACGAATGACAGTCGGGTCGTTACCAATTTCTGTTTGGGGAAAAACCAGTCCAATTTTCATTTTTGTTTCCTTTTTTCGGTTTCCTGTTCTGCCTGAATTTGCTGTTTTTGGCCACACCAGGGGCAATACCAATCAGTACGGTCGGGTGGGGCATCGCCGATTGACCACCAGCGGCGACATGCACCACACCGGAAGTGCACCAGCCGCTCCACAGAGCAGGAGCCGGTGACGGGGGTGAGGTCGGCAGGGGAAGGTTGTTGACTGGTCATTAGTGGCGGAAGTGGCGCACACCGGTAAAGACCATAGCCAGGCCGAGCCGGTTGGCGCTATTGATAACGTCCTGATCACGAATGGAGCCGCCGGGTTGGATAACGGCCGTTATGCCTGCCCGCGCTGCCTCTTCAACACCATCTGGAAAAGGGAAAAAGGCATCAGAAGCCATCACCGCCCCCTGTGCCCGATCACGTGCTTTGGCCGCTGCCAGTTTAACCGCATCTACCCGACTGGGTAGTCCGCCGCCAATACCGACTGTGGCCTGTCGGGTGGCAAATACGATGGCGTTGGACTTGACGTGTTGCACGGCCAACCAGGCAAAACGGAGTGCCTCCCATTCTTTTTCGGTAGGTTCACGGTCGGTGACGACACGCCAGTTGGCGCTAGCCGGATCGCCAGTGTCTGGCTGTTGGGCCAGCACGCCGCCGCGAATTGCTCGCAATTCCAGATGGGTATATTCTGTGTCGCCCAGGGCCAGCAGGCGGCAGTTCCGTTTGTGTTGGGCGAACCAGTGGCGGACTTCGGAGGCAAAGCCAGGAGCAACGATGGCTTCTACGAACAGGCGGGCGTGGTCGAGTGCCTGAACAAAGGGCATGCCAACGGTGCGGTTGCAGGCGATGACGCCACCGAAAGCGGAGACGGGGTCAGAGGCAAGGGCGGCCGGGAAAGCGTCGGCGAGTATTTGGGCGCTGGCAATGCCGCAGGGGGAGAGGTGTTTGACGATGACGACGGTGGGGTTGTCGAAGGCGGTGGCGGTACGCCAGGCCGCGTCGAGGTCGAGCAGGTTGTTGTAGGAGAGGGGCTTGCCCTGGAGGAGGGTGCCGCCCAGAGGGCCGGTGTCGGCGCTGGTGGTGTAGAGGGCAGCCGCCTGATGGGGGTTTTCGCCGTAGCGGAGGGGCTGGGTTTGAATGAGGTGGAGGGTGAGGCGTGGCGGAAGAACGGCCGTTTCTGTGGGTTCTTCTGCCAGAAGCCGCTGAAAATAGGCTGTGATAGCGTTGTCGTAGTCGCGCGTATGCTGAAAGGCTTTTACTGCCAGCCGCAAGCGTGTTGTTTCGCTGGTTTTTCCGTTTGCTTGCAGTTCAGAGAGGACCCGATCATAATCGGCTGGATCGCAGATGACGGTGACACGAGCAAAGTTTTTCGCTGCGGCACGTAGTAAGGTCACGCCGCCAATGTCTATTTGTTCGACGGCTTCATTGAGGGAAATGCCCGCACGGGAGACTGTGTCCTGGAATGGATAGAGATTGCAGACAACGAGTGTGATAGGGGTGATGCCGTGTTGGGTTAGTTCGGCCATGTCTGCGGGGGTGTCGCGGGCAAGGATGCCTCCGTGAATGGCTGGATGAAGGGTTTTGACGCGCCCGCCGAGTATTTCGGGGGTTTGGGTGAGGTCGCTTACAGGTGTGACGGGTAATTGGGCTTCCTGGAGGGTGCGGGCTGTGCCGCCACTGGCAATGAGTGTCCAGCCGAGTTTGATAAGGGATTGGGCGAAGGGGATGAGGCCGGTTTTGTCGTAAACGGAAAGAAGGGCCTGTTTTTTCATGTGTTACTCCTGAAACAGTTTGTTTGAATGGTTGCTTTGGGGTTCAGAGGGTGTTGGGATTGGGCGTGTGGTATGTGCTAATAAGGTAACACAAGTGGGAATGTTTGTCTATGGGGTTACGGCCGTTCTTGAATGAGTTTGGCAATGAGGGCAGTCCAGCCGGTTTGGTGGTTGGCACCGATACCAGTGCCGTTGTCGCCATGGAAGTATTCATAGAAGAGGATGTGGTCGCGCCAATGGGGATTGGTGTGGAAGTATGAGGCGTTGCCGTGAAACGGCCGTTTGCCTGTTTCGTCTTGTTGGAAAATGTGTATTAGTCGCTGGCTGATGTCGTTGGCGACTTCGGCCAGGGTAACGGAACGGCCGTTTGGTGCAGGCAGATTGACACGCAATGTATTCCCGTAATAGCGGTGATACGTTCGCAAGGATTCGACCATCAGGTAATTGACGGGAAACCAGATAGGACCACGCCAGTTGGAGTTGCCGCCAAAGAGGCCAGTGGTTGATTCTGCCGGTTCGTAACGAACCTGGAACTGTTGGCCGTTGAGATAGAAGACAAAGGGGGTGGTTTCGTGTTCTTTGGAGAGGGAGCGCAGGCCATAGTTGGAGAGAAATTGCTGGGGATCGAGCATGCGTTGGAGAACGCGGGTGAGTTTGTGTTGGTCAACAATGGAGAGAAGAATACGGCCGTTTTGATCCATTTCCACCAATGGGGCTACATTTGTCACCAGTTGGGGGCGGTAGCGGAGAAACCATTCCATTCGGCGGCGGAAGCGAGGCAGTTGCTCAAGAAGGTTTGTGTCCAGAATTTCTGCGGCAAAGAGGGGAATGAGGCCAACGAATGAGTGGATTTTCAGGGGAATAAAACGGCCGTCTGGCAGGTGGATTTGATCATAGTAGAAGCCATCTTCTTCATCCCACAAGCCGGTATGCCCACAGGTATTGTTAATGGCGTTGGCAATGTAAATGAAATGTTCGAAAAACTTGGTTGCTACATCTTCATAAGCTGGTTTGGAGCGAGCCAGTTCCAAGGCCATAGCCAGCATGTTCAGGCAGTACATGCCCATCCATGCTGTACCATCTGCCTGTTCCATATGGCCGCCAGTTGGTAAAGGGGCGCTTCGGTCAAATACACCGATGTTGTCCAGCCCCAGAAATCCTCCCTGGAAAACATTGTTGCCGTCGGCATCTTTGCGGTTGACCCACCAGGTGAAGTTGAGTAGCAATTTATGGAATACCCGTTCCAGAAAGAGTGTATCGGCTTGCCCGGTGAGTTCGCGGGTGATTTGGTACACTTGCCAGCATGCCCAGGCGTGAACAGGGGGGTTCACATCGCTAAATGCCCACTCGTAGGCTGGTAATTGGCCGTTTGGGTGCATGTACCATTCGCGCAGGAGGAGGATGAGCTGACGTTTGGCCCATTCAGGGTCGATGAGGGCGATGGGCAGGGTGTGGAAGGCGAGATCCCAGGCGGCGTACCAGGGGTATTCCCATTTGTCGGGCATGGAGAGAACGTCGAGGTTGTAAAGGTGGGTCCAGTCGTGGTTTCGGCCGTTTTGGCGAGTGGCTGGTGGCGGCGGGCCGGCCGGGTCGCCTTTCAGCCAAAGCTCAACGCTGTAATGGTAGAATTGCTTGCTCCACATGAGGCCGGCGAATGCCTGTCGCTGTATGGCCCGTTCGTCAGGGGTAAGATGTGGGGGTTGTATGGCGGCGTAGAATTCGTCGGCTTCATGTTGGCGTTGGCTGAAAATGGTGTCAAATTCGGCAAATGGTGTGTCTTGGGGGGTGTTGGTGAAGCGGATTTGGATGGTTGTTTGTTGGCCGGGAGGGAGTGTGACCTGGTAGTGGGCGGCTACTTTGGAGCCGGTTTGGGCAGGGTTGATGCGGTCAGAACGGCCGTTGATAATGTATTCGTGGAAGCTGTCCTTGACATAAGGTGTTTCGTTGGGGACGCCCCAAAGACGTTCCCGATTGCTTTCGTTTTCGGTGAAGAGCAGGGGGATGTTGTGCCAGCCGTCTGTGTTGATGTACCACCAGCGGGGGCCGAGGTGGCGATGGTGGGTGTGGATGCCGGTTTGTGGTGGTGGTAGGGAGCGGAAGGTGGGTCGGGAACGGCCGTATCCCCAAGACCATGTGTTACGAAACCAGATGTGGGGCAAGATGTGGATGGGGGCGGGATCTGGACCGCGATTAACGGCCGTAATACGGCATAAAATATCTTCTTCATCTGCCTTGGCGTACTCAATAAATACATCAAAGTATCGGTTGGCCGCAAATGCTTCAGCAAGGGCATCAATCAACTCAAACTCTGGTTCGTGACGGGAGCGACGGCCGTTTTCTGCCACCAGTTCTGCATACGGATAGGCAACTTGGGGATATTTGTAGAGCATTTTCATATAGGAATGAGTAGGGGTGGCATCCAGATAAAAGTAATATTCCTTTACATCTTCCCCATGATTTCCCTCATTGCCCGTTAGCCCAAACAAACGCTCTTTTAGAATAGGGTCTTGTTCATTCCACAAGGCTACCCCCAGGCAAATATTCTGGAAGCGATTACAAAACCCGCCGAGTCCGTCTTCATTCCAGCGGTAAGCCCGACTGCGTGCATGGTCATGGGGGAAATACTCCCATGCAGTGCCATTTTCGCTGTAATCTTCACGTACTGTTCCCCATGCTCGTTCGCTGACGTATGGTCCCCAGTTTTTCCAATCAGCTTTTCGTGCTTCCGAGTCGGCCAGGCGACGGTGTTCGGCTGTTTTTTGGGGCATAATTGCCTCCCTGTTTGATATAAAAAAACGCAAAGCCTACCAACTGCTGGCTTTGCGCGGGATGTGAATGGTTTTACAGATTATTATTCTTCATTGGCTTCTATTAGAGCCAGAATGACTTCGAGATCTTCCCGGCTAAAGGTGTATTCTTCATGGCAAAAATGGCAATTGACAACGGCCTGGCCTTCGTTAGCCAGTAGTGCTTCGATTTCGGTGCGTCCCAGAGAAATGAGGGCTTGTTCGGTGCGTTCCCGACTGCATGTGCAATGGAATTCTAACGGCCGTTCTTCCAGAACCTTGTAATCTACCTCACCAAAGGCCAATTTGAGGATGTTTTCGGGGGTTTTGCCTTCAGCCAGCAGGGCATCTACTGGTGGCAGTTCTTGCAGTTGGTCGGCCAGTTGGTGGAGTAAACGGCCGTCGTCTGGGGGCATGGACTGGAGCAGCAGCCCACCGGCAACGAGAATACGGCCGTTTTCATCCAGCCGCACGCCCGTTGCCACCACTGAGGGGATTTGTTCTGACTGATTCAGGTAATAGGTCAGAGCCTCTCCCACTGTTTCTCCGTGCAGGGGGACGTACCCCTCGTACAATTCCTTCAGGCGCAAATCCTTGACCACTGTCAGCACGCCTTCATTGCCAATTGCCTGAACCGGTTTTTGTGTCGCAATGGTGACATCAAGCTGGGGCTGGGAAACGGCCGTATAGCCGCGCACCCGACCATAACTGTCTGCTTCTACAATTGCTCGTCCCAGCGGGCCATTCCCTTCCAATTTTACCGCCACCCGTTGCTGCACCTTTAGAAGCGCACCCATTAACGCACCAGCCGTCAGCACATGCGCCAGAACAGCCCTGGCTGCCGGATTGGCATCATGCCGGTCAGCGATCTCGTTTGCCAGCCCGGTTGTCACACAAGCCAGACCACGAATGCCCGCTTCTTTGGCAATTGCTCGCACCAGATAATCCTTCACGTTTGGCCTCCAGTTTTGTCTTGATTTTTTGCTGTTTACTGTGTTCAGAGAGCAAAAATAATCGATTCAGATAAAAAAAGCATAATAATCACCCGAACTTGCTTCCTGGCAGTGTAACGAAACCCATGATTGGCAAGATGGTATAATGCGGGGACGACCAACAGGCGTAACATTTACCATGCTAAAGACATCAATACAGATAGGCAACAGATTGTCTATTGTACATGATGTTCCTGCACATACCAGCGCCTCACCAGGCAAACTAACTGACGAAGGAGAAGTAAATGACTCGTTTACATGAACTGTCCCAATTAGGGCAATCCATTTGGCTTGATTACATTCGTCGCTCATTTATCAATTCGGGCGAACTGCAAGAAAGGATAACTGCCGGTGTTCGTGGCGTGACCTCGAATCCCTCCATCTTCGAAAAGGCAATTGCGGGTAGTTATGATTACGATGATGCCATTGCTTATTGGACAGAGCAGGGCAAATCTGTGCCGGAGATTTATGAGGCACTGGTTCTTTCTGATATTCAGGCAGTGGCTGATTTGTTGCGGCCTGTATATGAGGAGACAGACGGCCATGATGGGTATGTTAGTTTAGAGGTGCGTCCTGCGCTGGCTCATGACACTGAAGGGACAGTGGCCGAAGCCCGACGCCTGTTTGCTGCTTTGGATAGGCCGAATGTGATGATTAAGGTGCCGGCCACACCGGAGGGAATTCCGGCGATTCGACAACTGATTAGCGAGGGGATTTCTGTTAATGTGACACTGATTTTTTCGTTGGCGGTGTATGAGGCAGTGGTCGAAGCGTATTTGTCGGGGCTGGAAGCGTATCAGGGTGATCTGGCGCAAGTGGCTTCGGTGGCGTCGTTTTTTATCAGTCGGGTGGATGTGGCTGTGGATAGGGAATTGGAGGCGTTGGGAGTTGCTTCTTTGCAGGGGAAGGTGGCGATTGCGAATGCGAAGGTGGCTTACGGCCGTTTTCGGGAACTTTTTTCCTCGCCCCGCTGGCAAAAACTGGCTGAACGAGGTGCACGGATACAACGGCCGTTGTGGGCCAGTACCAGCACCAAAAACCCCCACTATCCCGACACACTCTACGTTGACCAACTCATCGGCCCCGATACTGTCAACACGCTACCCCTGACCACCCTGGATGCTTTTCTCGATCACGGCACGGTAGCTGATACCCTGTCAACCGGACTGGATGAAGCCCAACGCACACTGGCCGAACTGGCACGTGTGGGCATTAACCTGGACGACATTACAGACCAACTACTGGCCGAAGGTGTGGCTGCCTTTGCCCGTTCATTTACTTCGCTGATGGAAAGCATTACTCAAAAACAGGCCCATTTGCAGGCCGGCTGGCGTTTGCTGAATGCCAGTCTGGGGGATTATCAGTCGTTGGTAGATAATGCCCTGGCTGAGATGAAAGCAGATCATATTATCCGCCGCATTTGGCAACATGATCACACAGTCTGGCGGCCAACTCCAGATGAGATCGCCAATCGTTTGGGCTGGTTGCATGCGCCAGAAATTGCCCGCACCAATATTGACCGGTTGCAGACATTTGCCGATTCTGTGCGGGCAGAAGGATTTACAGATGTGTTGTTATTGGGGATGGGTGGTTCCAGTCTGGCACCGGAGCTGTTTGCCAGGGTGTTTGGAGAGCCGGATGCGCCGCTTAAGTTGTGGGTGCTGGATAGTACGGATCCAGGGGCGGTGTTGTATTGGCGGCGACGATTGAATCCGCGTCGTACGCTTTTTATTGTGGCTACCAAGTCGGGGGGCACGGTGGAGACTTTGTCGTTTTTTAAGTATTACTATAACTGGGTGGCGGAGCATGTAGGCCAGGCGCGGGCAGGACGGCATTTTGTGGCGATTACTGATCCGGGGAGTAAGCTGGTGAAGTTGGCGGGCGATTATGCGTTTCGGGGTGTGTTTTTGAATGATCCGAATATTGGAGGACGGTATTCGGCGCTGTCTTATTTTGGGTTGGTGCCGGCGGCTTTGGTGGGGGTGGATTTGCTGTTGTTGGTGTCGCGAGCGGAAACGGCCGTTCGTAATGCCGAAAGCTGTAATTGCCCGGTGGATGGTGATAACTATGGCGCTCAGTTGGGGGCTATAATGGGTGAACTGGCCAAAAACGGCCGTGACAAGCTGACATTAATCATCTCCCCCTCTCTTGCCAGCTTTGGTGATTGGGTAGAACAGCTCGTTGCCGAAAGTACTGGCAAGGATGGCAAGGGGATTTTGCCTGTTGTGGGTGAGCCAGTAGGGGCAATGGGGGTATATGGAAATGACCGGTTGTTTGTCTATCTGCGGCAGGCAGGGGATACCACTTATGATCGGCCTGTGGCTTTGTTGCGAGATGCCGGGCATCCTGTGGTGACGATTCATTTACGCGATCGGTATGATTTGGGCGGCCAATTCTTTTTGTGGGAGATGGCAACGGCCGTTGCTGGTTACCGCCTTGGTATTCAGCCATTCGATCAGCCCAATGTAGAATCTGCCAAAGTGTTGGCACGGCAACTGGTGGCAGCCTATCAACAATCTGGCACATTACCCCAGGACGAGTCTGCGCCCCTTACTGCTGCCGCACTCCACAACTTTTTGGCACAGGCACGTCCCCATGACTACATTGCTATTCACGCCTATGTGCAGCCTACACCAGAAACAGACGAGGCATTGCTTCAGCTTCGTGCTTTTTTGCGTGACCGGTATCATCTGGCTACGACGGTTGGTTACGGACCACGCTTTTTACATTCCACTGGCCAATTGCACAAGGGAGATAGCGGAAACGGATTGTTTATACAACTGACGTCGGACGCAGAAGAAGATGCCCCCATACCAGATGAGGCAGGAAATGATGCCTCAAGTATGACGTTTGGCGTGCTCAAGATGGCACAGGCATTAGGGGATGGGCAGGCATTGAGGGGGGCAGGGCGTCGGGTGATACGGTTTCATCTGGGAACGGCCGTTGCTGACAACATCCGCCAATTGCTCGGCGACTGAGCCCATCAATATCTCCGCGGTTAATTTATTTTCAGAGGAGAAATACGAATGACAGCAAAACCAACAGTATTCGTGATATTTGGTGCATCTGGCGACCTGACCGCCCGCAAACTGATACCAGCCCTCTACAACTCATTTTGTAAAGAACGTTTACCGGCCCCTTTTCTTATAGTTGGGGTTTCCCGTACACAATGGACTCACGAAGAATTTCGAGAAAATTTGCGTGCCGGCATGGAAAAATTTGCCCCAGACGTCTTGCAAGATGGCAAATGGGAAGCCTTTGCCCAGTCTCTCTACTATCTGCCCGGCGATTTGACCATTCCAAATGATTTTGACCGCCTGAAAAATTTACTGGCAGAGCTGGAAAAAGGACCTGCCAATCGCCTTTACTACCTGGCTACTGCTCCCCGTTTTTTTGTGCCAGTTGTCCAAAACCTGGGAGCTTATGAGATGGTTCAAGAACAGGCTGGCTGGCGGCGTGTTGTCATTGAAAAACCTTTTGGTCACGATCTGGCTTCCGCACAAGCACTGAATCAGGCCATTCATGCCGTCTTTCAGGAACATCAGGTGTATCGCATTGACCATTATCTGGGGAAGGAAACTGCCCAAAATATTTTGTTTTTCCGCTTTGCCAACACCATTTTTGAGCCAGTCTGGAACCGAAACTATGTGGACAATGTGCAAATTATGGTGGATGAGCAGGTAGATGTGGGACATCGTGCCGGATATTATGATCGGGCTGGTGTGTTGCGAGATATGTTCCAAAATCATCTGATGCAGTTACTTTCTCTGGTAGCAATGGAACCACCTGCTTCATTTGAGGCGGATGCAGTACGAAATGAGAAGGTGAAATTGTTGCGCTCAATTCGGCCGATTTCGTTGGCTGATACAGTGCGTGCCCAGTATGACGGATACTGTGCAGCAGAGGGCGTGGCGCCTGATTCTACGACACCCACTTTTGCTGCATTAAAATTGTATGTGGATAACTGGCGTTGGCAGGGGGTTCCATTTTATTTGCGCTCTGGAAAAGCCCTGGCCCGCAAAAATACGGAAATTGTGGTTGAATTCAAGAAGCCGCCGCACTTGATGTTTGATTTTGTGGAAGATGCCGATTTTACACCAAATATTTTGTCATTGTGTGTTCAGCCGGATGAGGGTATTCACTTGAAGTTTGAGGCCAAGGTGCCAGATCGACGGGAAACCAGGTCGGTGGATATGGAATTTCATTATCGGTCGTCGTTTAAGGCGGAACCTATGCCAGATGCGTATGAACGGCTGTTGCTGGATGCGATTCGTGGGGATGCGTCTTTGTTTACACGGAGTGATGGGATTGAGGCTTCGTGGCGGTTGATTGATCCGATTTTGCAGGCGTGGGAACAGAATCGGCCAGGGATTCCGCCGTTGGTAAATTATGTGCCAGGGAGTCTGGGGCCAGTGGAGGCAGATCTGTTGTTGCAACGAGACGGCCGTATCTGGCGGCGTGTTTGCGGGCATGAGCATGAAGCATAAAAATTAAAAAGGGTATCTCCCTGTCTGTTTCTCCCCGTTCTGTGTTATGATGCTGGTGTGATCTCAACTGACCGGAGGTGCCCTATGACTCCATCATCACCTCCGCGATGGCAGATGTTGCTCTATGCATCCGGGTCGCTGGCTGTCGCGCTTTCATATCAGGCTTTTGCTACCTACATTCAGTTTCTTTATATTGATGTGTTTGGTTTGCGGGCGGCATGGGTTGGGTTTGCCTGGTCGTTGTATGGTCTTTGGAATGCCGTAAATGACCCGCTTGCTGGTTACTTGTCTGATCGGACGCATACCCGATGGGGGCGGCGGATTCCGTGGATTGCTGGGGCGTTGGTGCCACTGGCACTGACGTTTTATTTGTTGTGGGTGCCTCCAGCAGGAATTGTGGCTGAAAACGGCCGTTCCCTGTTGCTTTACTTCCTGATCATCATTCTGTTATTCGACCTTTGCTGGACTGTTGTTGTCATGAACTGGACAGCGCTGTTTCCGGAGATGATTCCGGACGAAAAAGATCGGGCTACAGTATCGGCCTGGCGACAGGTATTTTCGCTGATCGGGGTAATGGTGGGGGTGGCATTGCCGCCGGTACTGGTGGGTGAAGATTGGAGTGGTCGTGGTCAGATGGCGTTGTTGCTGACAGGTGTAACGGCCGTATTCTTTGGTCTTTCCCTTTTGGGGAGCCGGGAACGCCCCGAGTTTCGCCACGACGAACCACTCAGCCTGCGCCAGTCTTTGCGGGTTACACTTACCAATCGGGATTTTCTCCATTTTCTCGGCGCCAACTTAATGATCCAGTACATCATTGTGGCACTAACCGCTACTGTTCCCTTTTATACAAAATATGTTCTCAAAATTCAGGGAAATACCCGGCTGATGGGTCTTACCCTTGATCCTGGGACACAAAATGCCCTGTTTTTGGGTATTGCATTTATTACTGCACTGCCTGCTATGCCTGTATGGACTTGGGCAGTTCGGCGATGGGGAGCGTGGCAAACTATGCGTGCAAATGTGTTAATAACGGCCGTTATCCTCCTTGGATTCTTTCTCCCCAACCAATTCAGCACCGGCCTGCTCATAACTGCCACATTTGGCTTTACCCTTGCCGGCATCCTCATGCTGCCCGATCTACTCATCGCCGACATTATAGATGCTGACGAACTTACCACCCAGGTTCGCCGGGAAGGACTTTACTTCGGCATGAACGGCCTAATCATTCGTCTCGCCTTCACTGCACAAGGAGCTATTGCAGGTGTTATTCTCACCCTGACTGGCTACCTTCCCCCTGTTGGTGACGAACTCTACCCTGTTCAACCTACATCTGCTGTCTTCGGTATACGATTTATGGCTGGTGGCATCCCTGCGCTGGCCATGCTACTTGCTTCCTGGTTATTAAATGGCTACTCATTACGCGGCTCCCGGCTGGATACTATCCGCGCTCATGTAACCGCTTTGCATAACAACAAACGTGCCCGATTGACACACAACAATTGATCTTGCTTGAGAAAAAGAAAAAACCGCCCTCTTGGGGTGAGAGGGCGGTTTGACTTTATCTGTCCGTGCACCAGGAGGGTCGTGCGCCGGACACAACGGGGCGGGCAATGCCAGGTCTGAGAGAGGGGAGGGACACTGCCCTTGATTTGGTCAGAGTGTTCCAGTCGCGTTTCTCTCGTGCCAGTTTGGGGGGAGGAATCTTTTCCCTCAGACCTAATTATCTGACCAAATCCAGCCCTATTATATACTACAAAAATGAGTTTGTCATCCTTTTTTTAACAACATCTTAAAAATTTTAAGAAAACAAAGCCTTAAATTTTGTTTTTAATGTGGTCACTTAATTATATCGCATTGGCAACTTTTTTGTAGAATTAATCTGGCAGAAGAAGTGTTTTCTCTTCTTTAGTAGTCTGTATGCCGTTGGGGTGCTTGCTTTTCCTGCTTTTCGTTTTGGGGTCGGTTTTGTGGGGGATAGGGTTATCTGGTAACTGGTGTGTCTGGCAGGTGTTTGGCTTGCCATTTTTGCAGAGTGGTTCGCACTGAGGCGGCTGAGTTCATTTTGAGTAGGCGGTTTGCCAGGCGGCGGGTGGCAGAATATGTCAGGTGACGTATGAGTTGCTTGACAATGGGAATGGCCGGGGCATTCATGCTGAGTTCGTCAAGGCCAAGACCTACCAAAACGGCCGTTGCCAACGGATCGCCTGCCAGTTCCCCACACATACCTACCCAAATCCCCTGTTTATGGGCAGCTTTGACTGTGGCATTGATATGGCGGAGAACCGCCGGATGGAGCGGGTCAACCAGTTGACTGACCTGGGCGTTCCCTCTATCGGCGGCCATGATGTATTGGGTCAGGTCGTTTGTGCCGATGCTGAAAAAGTGGACATGTTGTGCCAGTTGGTCGGCAATTGTGACAGCCGCCGGGACTTCGATCATGATGCCGATTTCAAGGTTAGGGGAAACAATAATATTTGCCTGGAGGAGTTCTTCTTTAGCCTGTAGGAGCAGTTTTTTGGCGGCCAATAGTTCATCCAGGGTGCTGATCATGGGAAACATGAGCTTGATGTTTTGTTCGGTGTTGGCACGAAGTATGGCGCGGAGTTGGGTGAGAAACAGGTCGGGATGGGCCAGACAAAAGCGGATGCCGCGTTGACCGAGAAAGGGGTTTTGCTCGGCTGGTGTGGTCAGGTAGGGGAGTGGTTTGTCGCCGCCGATGTCGAGGGTGCGGATAATGATAGGGCGTTGCTTCATGGTTTGGGCAATCTGGCGATAAACGGCAGTTTGTTCTTCCTCGTCTGGTGGTTCGTCACGTCCTAAAAACAGAAATTCGGTACGAAAAAGGCCAATAGCTTCAGCCCCATATTCCAGAGCCACAGCTGCATCATGTGTACCACCAATATTGGCGGCCACTTCTATACGACGATCATCTTTAGTAACGGCCGGTTTGTGGGCGATAGTCAGAATTTTTTTGCGTGTCGTGTCCCATCTGGCCTGGCGGGTACGCAGTTCGGCTACAGCCGTTTCCTGTGGTCGTATCCAAACCTCTCCTGTTGTTCCATCCAGCCCCACCAGATCTCCATCCTGTACCTGAGCCATTACACCTTGCACACCGGCAACAGCCGGAATCCCCAGGGAGCGAGCCAGGATAGCTGTGTGTGAAGTTGCCCCTCCCAGTTCCGTGCAAATACCCTGTACATTTTCCGGGTCCAGTCGGGCCGTATCAGAAGGGGTTAATTCAACAGCCAGCAAGATTACCGGTTGGTCAAATGTCAGGGGGGGTAACTCGACTGCCATCAGGTGGCGTAACACACGTTCGCCTACATCTTTTACATCATTGGCACGTGCCCGCAAGTAGGGATCATCCAGCTTGTGGAAGCGAGAAGCGGTTTGTTCTACCACGTGCTGCCAGGCAGCTTCTGCGTTTGTTTTTTCTGCAAAAATCCTGGTACGGGCAGCTTCCAGCCAGTCAGGGTCTTGCAAAAAGAGCAAATGGGCTTCAAAAATAGCAGCATTGGCTTCACCGAATTGTTGGCGTGCCTGAGTGAACAGGGTTTCGATTTCATGGCGGGCGGTCATAACGGCCGTTTCCAGTCGTTGCCACTCTGCCGCCGGATTTTCCACATGATAACGGGGAACAGACGGCAGACGGGGCTGGTAGCGTACCGCAGGTGCAAACGCAATACCCGGCGAAGCAGGAACTCCCTGCAAGGGCATATGGTCAGAATGAGGTTGAGAGCGAGGACGAGCGGCCGTTTCCTCCTCTTCCCCCGCAATATCGGCCATGCTTTCGCCAAAATTGGCGGCAACCAGCGCAACCAACGCCGCCACGGCCGTTTCCGCATCTGGTCCAGAGGCACAAATCACCACCTCCTCACCCTGACGTACACCCAGCGTAGCTACCTGATTGATACTCTTGGCATTCGCCGTCTGTTCCCCCTTTTGGACGAAAATTTCGGCGGCAAATTTGGTGGCCGTTTGGACAAATTGGGCGGCTGGACGGGCATGCAAGCCCAGGCGATTGCGAATGACAACCGATTGAGAGACAGAAGGTTCTGGAGAAACGGCCGTTTTTCCCTCTACCACTTCCTCCTGACCATATTCACCCAACTGCGCCCGTTTTGCCTGCAAAGCGGCCTCCGCCTCCCGCCGCACCGTTGCCAGCGAGCCACCCACACTCGCCTGCACCACTGCCGCCAGCGTACCCTCCACCAAAGGCGCCGCACACAGCGCCACCCGTTCCTGCTTTTCCGGCGGCAGCATTTCCACCGCCAACTCCGCACTTAACAACGCACTTCCCAAATCCATCAACACCAACACCCCATCCGGGCTATATACGGCCTCAATCGCCGCCAATACCCGCATCGCATCCGTGCCAATAGGGTGCTCCGGATCATCAATTCCCCCTGCCACGGCTACAGGCACCTGTGTCTGAACCATCTGACTGGCCAATTCCACGATGCCTTCAGCCAGACGAGCACTATGAGAAACAACAACAATACCTACCATTTGGCAATCTCAATGTAGCTCAACAGCAACCTGATTATTGGCATACGTTGCCAGAACCGTTCGCAATGGCTCCTCTGCCGGAAACCCGTAAGCCGCAGCCAGCAATTCAATTGGATGAATAGCAGGCAAGCCAGTTGCCCGAGTAATCTGCCAGCGACACGTTTCACTATCACAAAGCACAAGCGGCGCCCGACTGTGGCGAACAAACTGGAATAGCGGCTCACCGACACGCATAGCGATTTCGTATTTTTCTTGCTTGTAGCCATAAGTGCCTGCTACCCCACAACAGGCGGCCTGACTCAGTTGAATCTGAAGTTCGGGGATCAGTTGGAGTAATTCCAGGGAAGGAATGCCCAGACGATGTGCTCGATACTGACAAGGTGGATGATAGGGCAAAGTGAGGGGAAGAGGGCGCAGATTTTCTGTGTTTAGATCACCGGTTTCCCACAGCAAGAGTAAAAATTCACTTAGGTCATAGGTGTTTTCGGCTAACAGGCGGGCTTCTGGGGAAAAGTTATCCAACAGTTCTGGCGCTTCTTCCTTGAGGGTGAGGGTGCAACTGGTGGATGTGCCCACAATGACGTATCCTTGTCGGATGTATTTAACAAGGTGGTGGATATTTTTTTCGTGGTAGGTGTGGGCGGCCTGGAACTCGCCATTGGAGAGCAGGGGGAGGCCGCAGCAGTTTTGGGGTGGGACAAGGACTTCAAAGCCGTTGGCTTCCAGGACGTGTACGGCCGCTTTGCCGACACGAGGTTCGTAATATTCGGTGGCGCATCCATGAAAATAAACAACCTTTCGTGTAACCATTGACAGCGGGGTGTGCTTTCGGAACCAGCTACTAAATTTGTGGCTGGCAAAGTGGGGCAGGGCGGCATGTGGGGCAATGCCGAGTAGTTTGTGGGCAAACCAGCGTCCCAACGTATTGTGGAGCAGGAGGTTGGTGAGTGGTGCGAGTGGTTGTCCCAGTTTGCCTAATGTTTCGGGGCGAGCGAGCAGGTTGTTTCGCAGGCGAGCCCGTCCTTTTATCTGGCCGGTCTTGACCATGTGGGCGCGGACGCGGGCATTGATTTCGGCGATGCGGACGCCTGTGGGGCAGACCATGTTGCAGACGCGGCAGCCGCTACAGTAGTCTATGGAGTGATCGGTGGATGGTTGGGTTTCTTGTCGAAAACGGCCGCCTTGGGGGGCTTCGTATTTGGGGCCAGGGAAAAGGTCGGTAACGGCCGTTACCGGACAGGCCGTCACACAGATATTGCACTTGATACATTGATCAAGTGTCAGTTCTGCTGGCTGGTGAGGTGTTGTGGTTGGTTCTGTCCGGGCTTTCCAGATTGGTTGATCGCGCATTTTTGCCGTCCTGCTACTAGTTGCTGGTGCTGGTTGTTTGTGTTTTGTGGCTGGTAACTGTTTTTCCCCTGCCGGCAATAAATCCGGTTGCCAGGGCTACGCCTTCCAGGGAGCGTTCCCGAATAGGTTCCCAGTTTGCCAGTATTGTGCCGATTGCTTGCAGGTTTTCGTAGATGGGTTGTCCATTTTCGTTAAGTGGCTGCAACTGTTGATTGACTCGAACGCCTGTCTGGTAAATAGGGTGGCCTTGTGGATCGAGGAAGTCACGGCGGAACCAGCTTTGGCGATTGACGGGAGTGGAGAGGGGCAGGTTGAAGATGGTTTCGGTGATTTCGCCTGTGTAATTGGTGGTGATTCCTCCGCCGAGGATACCGCCGGTGGCCAGGATGAAGTGGTGGGCATGGTGCAGACGATGGCGGGTGGCGGCGCTGGTGTAGAGGCCGGTAATACGGCCGTTTTGGGTGGTGGCTGCGGTGGCTTCTAGCCCTTCTAATACCATGCCTCCCTTTTGCCGAATGGTATGGAGAAGAATGTGGTGCAGGCGCATACCGGGAATGGAGGGGGGGAGTGTGGGGATTTCAAAGACAGGGCGACCGAGTTCTTTTTGTAATGTCTGGTGAACGGCCGTTGCCTGGGTGTACCCCAGTACAGCCGGGAAGCCAATTCGTCCTGCCTTGCTCAGATAGGGTTTGAGCGCATTGACCAGTTCTGCCCGAAAGGCAGGCGTTTCCATGAGGTTGGCTATTGTAAGGGCGGTAACTATCTTGCGCTGGCGCAAACTTGGTAAATCAAGTGTGACGTGTGTCGCCTGGATACCTTGATGGGTCAGGTTATCGGCTACCAATGCTGGTGCAAAGTCAAGCCAGCGAGAAAAACCGACGATGAGCATGGGGGTGTTATCGGTCAAATCGCCAGCGATCATGGTGGCTGGTGCCAGGCAGGTGGGGCGGAATGTGCCCAGGGCGGAGGGTAATAGCCAGTTGCGTGTTAATGAGCCGTGCAGGGGGTAGTTAGCAGTTGCACACAGGGCTTTAAAGGCTTCAATGGCTGTCTGGAGGTTATCAAGGCGTATGAGGGCGTAGGGGTGTTGGGGATGTTCAGTGGCCAGACGGGAAACGGCCGTTTCCAGCGCCACGACCGGTTCTGGATTGTCCAGTGGATAATAACCCAGCACATCAATACAACCTGCGTGCCAGTGAGTAATGCCCCAACCTTTGGCCACAACACGGACAGAACGGCCGTTTTCCACTGCTTGCCAGGCCGCCACTAACCCCGACAGCCCGGCACCAATCACAAGTACATCATTCATTGTTCACTTCTTCTTCATACATCACAGGACCCAGCCGAGAAGCTTTTTCTCCTGGCAAATGATCCGCATTCAACACACTCAAATAAATGAACTCATCCAAACGTTCCTGTTTCAGTTGCGCTCCCCATAAAACTGGCTTAAGGCCTTTCCAGCGCTCTTGCAAAAAATCTCGCAAAGCCACATTCGATTCTGTCACAGGTGTTTGTCGCCACAGGTGGAGCAAACCGGTTACCCGATATGTGCAAAATCCTCCCTGGCATGGCCCCATACCTAACCGTACATCCCGACGAATATCATCTAGTGTATGGGCATTTCCATCACGAATAGCCTGTTCCACGACTGCACGTGTTGCCAGTTCACACTCACAAACCAAATCGCCATAGCTTTTGTGAGATTCTATGTCAGTTAGCCGGGCACCCAGATAATGGTAACCGTTGGCCGTGTGCCGATCTGATTCAAAGAGGGCAGGCAGGGGTTCTTCATGGGTGCGACACGGCCGTTCTACCCCCAACTTCTCACACACACGATCGGCCGTTACCTGCGCCATTTGCCGAAAAGTCGTCCATTTCCCCCCGGTAATGGTAATGAACCCCATTACACCATCCCGTGTTTCATGATCTAACAAAGTATAAGCACGGGTCACATCACGCGTATCAGCCACTTTTGTTTCCTGATAAAGCGGCCGTACCCCCGCCCATGCCCGCAACATACGCATCTGCCTGAAACCAGGAACCAGCTTATCCCCCTCCTCCAACATCAAATCAATTTCCCAGCGCTCAATAGCAAAATGCTCCGGATCCGCCACACGTTGATCGGTCGTTCCAATCACCGCCACTGTATGAACAGGAACAATAATATCCCCGTCAGATGGCATCTTACAGCGATTCACCACTGTATTTACCACCCGATGATTTGCCGCCACCATAACACCTTTTCCCGGCATCACACTCACTTCCAGGCCAACCATATGCGCGATTTTCCCCGCCCATGCCCCCGAAGCATTCACAACCATATCCGCGAGAATCGAAACCTCTTCATCCTTCACCAGGTCATGGCACACCACCCCGATTACCCGATCCCCCTCCCGTATCACCCGAATCACCTCATGATAAATCAGCACTTCAGCCCCATATTGCCGTGCTGCTTCAGCCACACATTGCGTCGCCAAAAAAGAATCCGCAGCCGCATCTGGCACACGAAAACAACGACTAATCTTCGGATTAAGCAATGGCTCTTCTCGCAACATTTGCGCCACAGAAATTTCCTCACACGGAACACCAGTGGCTTGGCACGCTTCCATAAAACGATCCCCAAAATCAGGATCATCCCAGGGAGTTGTCACAAAAAATCCCCCTGTATCTTCCAGGCAATGGGGCATAATGCGACGCAAGATCCGGTTTTCTTCAATACATTCTGTTGCCGCTTTTGGATCTTTCACCACATACCGGCCACCACTATGCAATAGCCCGTGATACCGGCCAGTTGTTCCATGAGTGAGATCTCGTTTCTCAACCAGAATCGTTTTAAATCCACGCTGAGCCAGGTCATAGGCAACACCAGTTCCTGTTGCGCCACCGCCAATGACCAAAACTTCAGTTTGATATGTACGCATATTTACCTTCGAGATAGCTACATGAGCACGTATTTGTTGGCCAGATTTGGTGCATTACTGGCCAGGCAAAAAGGGAGTTTATCGCAGAGACGCAGAAAATGTACAGATTTTCCTGCAAATTCCATTCTCTGCGCCTCTGCGACGCCTTTTAACAAACCCGGCTATTTACTCTACCCAGTCAAAGGTGCGAGTGACTGCCTTTTTCCACATACGATATAATTCTGTACTGGCGTTACTGTTCGGGTCAGGATCCCACTGCTTGTCCAATCCCCAGTTTTCTCTCATTTCATCCGTATTCTTCCAGAAGCCAACAGCCAATCCAGCGGCGTATGCTGCCCCAAGTGCGGTCGTTTCAGCCACCTTGGGTCGAATAACAGGCACACCCAATACATCTGCCTGGAATTGCATGAGCAATTCATTGTAAACCATCCCGCCATCTACCTTAAGCGCTTTGAGCGGAACACCGGAATCGGCATTCATGGCATCCAGCACCTCCCGCGTTTGATAGGCGGTGGCCTCCAGAGCTGCACGGGCAATGTGTCCCCGGTTGATGTATCGAGTTAGCCCCACAATGACCCCGCGAGCGTCGGAACGCCAGTAGGGGGCGAAGAGGCCGGAGAAGGCTGGTACAAAGTAGATGCCGCCATTATCTTCTACTGTGCGGGCCAGGTCTTCTACTTCGGGAGATGATTTGATGATTTGCAGGTTGTCCCGTAACCATTGGACTAATGCGCCGGTAATAGCGATGGAACCTTCCAGGGCATAAACGGCTGGTTCGTTTCCAAATTTGTAGCAGGCTGTTGTAAGCAGGCCACTTTTGGAGGGGACAATATCTGTGCCGGTGTTGAGGATCATGAAACAGCCGGTGCCGTAAGTGTTTTTGGCTTCACCGGGGCTAAAACAGGCTTGTCCTACTGTGGCGGCTTGCTGGTCGCCCAGATCGCCACAAACGGGAATTGTGCCACCAAACGGGCCGTCGGCCAGGGTGGTCCCCCATGTGTTGGGGTCGCTGGAAGGGACAATGCGGGGTAGCATTTGGCGTGGAATGCCCATTATGCTCAAGATTTCGTTGTCCCAGTCTAGTGTTTTCAGGTCCATAAGCATGGTGCGGCTGGCGTTGGTGATGTCGGTTACATGAGCCCCGCCGTTGGGACCGCCGGTCAGATTCCAGATGAGCCAGGTGTCAATGTTGCCAAAGAGGGCATCTCCTCGTTCGGCTGCATCGCGTACGCCATCTACGTTGTCCAGGATCCATTTGATTTTGGGGCCGGAGAAGTAGGTTGCCAGTGGCAGGCCAACTTTGTCGCGGAAGCGGTCCTGACCACCGTCTTGTGCCAGTTGGTTGCAAATTTGGTCTGTACGGGTGTCTTGCCAGACGATGGCGTTGTAGTATGGTTTGCCGGTGTTTTTATCCCAAACAACGGTTGTTTCTCGCTGGTTTGTGATACCAACGGCGGCGATGTCGCTGGCGGAGGCGCCTGCTTTTTCCAATGCGCCTTTGACGACGTCTTGGGTGCGTGCCCAAATTTCCATTGGGTCATGTTCTACCCAACCGGGTTTGGGGTAGATTTGTTCGTGTTCCAGTTGGTGGGAGCCAACTGGTTCGCCTGAATGATTGAAGATCATGCATCGTGTACTGGTTGTTCCCTGATCAATTGCAGCAACATATTTGGCCATTTTTATTCACTCCCTGGCTACCAGCGTGTATGGCTGGTAGCACACTTTTTATTGTTCTTGCAAGGTTTCCAGTAAGGCGTTGAGGATTAGATAAGAAGATGTCGCGCCTGGATCTTGGTGGCCGATGCTTCGTTCGCCCAGGTAGCTGGCGCGTCCTTTTTTGGCTTGCATGGGGATGGTGTTTTTCATGCCTTGTTCGGCGGCGGCAACGGCCGTTTTTAGGGCAGCTAGCAGATCTGCACCATCTTCCAGCTTGTTTTTCATTGCTTCCAGAGCTGGTAACCAGGCATCATACATGGTTTTGTCGCCGGGCTGTGCCCGCCCCCGCTGCACAATACCATCCACCCCTGCTTTCAACAGTTGGTATAAATCCTGGTCGCTCAACTCTTCTTTGGCGGCCATTGCCATGCCACTTCGCATGAAAAATGTGCCATATAATGGCCCACTGGCGCCGCCCACACTGGAGATTAAGGTCATTCCTGTTGTTTTCAGGATGTTGCCAATATCTTTATCGGCGACACCAGGTAACTTTTCCATTACTTTGCCAAAGCCACGCGACATATTGATCCCGTGATCGGCATCGCCAATGGCTGAGTCAAGTTGAGTCAAATATTCTTTATTTTCGTCCAGAACGGCCGCTACTTTTTCCAGCCACCGCACAATTTGGGGTTTGGTTACAACCATTTTGCGACAATCTCCTTAATAAAAACCGAATACGGCTGGTTAGATTCCCCAGCGCAGGCCAGGCGTCTTGACCGGTGCATCCCAGAAGCGCAGAATTTCCTCATCTGTTTTAAGCAGGGTGATGGAGCAGCCTTGCATTTCCAGCGATGTAATATAGGGACCAATCAGGTTGCGGACAATGGTCAAGCCTTTGGCCTCACAGATTTGTGCCAGCTTGCGGTAAACGGCATAAAGCTCGGAAACAGGGGTACCTCCCATGCTGTTGACAAAGGCGATGACCTGATCGCCCGGCTTGAATGGTTCATCGGTTAGTTCTACGTCTACCCATTCTCCCTTTTCATTGTCCCATTCGCGGACTGTGCGGGTATAGGGGCCGTCTTCTATGATGCCCAGTGCCAGAATTTCGGTAATCTCGTCAGCTGTTTTGAGTTTCATGCGAGTACGTCCGGGTTCGCCGTGGATACCAATGCCGATTTCCATTTCGTCTTCGCCCAGCTCGAAGGTAGGCTTGCCGGCAGCCGGGACAGTGCAGGAGGTGAGGGCCATTCCCATAGAACGGCCGTATTGATTCACCTTACGACACAAATCCGCACATTGCTTAAGCGAATATCCCGCTTCTGCTGCCCCGCCAACTATTTTCTCTGCCAACACAGTAGTCCCCACGCCCCGACGCCCCGCCGTATACAGACTATCCTTTACAGCCACATCATCATCAATAAGAATACTCTGTACGGCTATCCCATCAGCATGGGCCAACTCAGCCGCTGTTTCAAAATTCAGCACGTCACCCGTGTAATTCTTTACAATAAACAAAACCCCTTCCCCACTATTTACCGTCTTGGCCGCTTCATACATCTGGTCAGGAGTAGGCGACGTAAACACCTCGCCGGGACATGCTGCGTCCAGCATCCCCATACCCACAAACCCCCCATGCATTGGCTCATGACCACTGCCGCCGCCCGATACCAGAGCTACCTTCCCCTTTACTGGTGCATCTGCCCGGTAAACAAAATTGGGATCAAAATGCACCTTCAACAAATCAGGGTGAGCCAATGCCATCCCTTCAAGCTGCTCCCTGACAACATCTTCTACTGCATTAATTAATTTTTTCATTCCCAAACTCCCTGCAGCCAGCCAGCAAAAAATCTGACTGGTTCTAAGCTGGTTCAAAGGGGGTGGGGGGAGTTTTCCCATAGCGTATGAAGCCTGGTAATGAAACGAGAAAACCCCACCCCGAATCTCCTCATGTCTTGTTGAGCGTGGCAATGGTTGGTAAACTGCTATTCACCGCCTGGCAAGAATGGAGAAATGAACCAGTCGTACAAAAAGACACCAATTGCACCAGATATAGCCGGCACAATAACCGGTGGTACCAGCCAGTAAATGCCATTAAACAAATCTTTTGTGCCAACCAGAGCACCAAAAATGCGGGGCCCAAGGTCACGAGCCGGATTAATGGAGTAGCCGCTGGGACCACCTAGCGAAAGGCCAACAGCAACAACAGTGAAGCCGACTAGCAGTGCACCCAGGTTTGTCTTGGTGTGGACACCCCAGTTTCGATCGTCAAATACGGCCAATACTCCCCAGAGCAGAACCATTGTGCCGAAAAATTCGGCGACGCTGGCATTGAAAATGGAGAAAGCCCCGGTGGATCCGGCCGCATAAGAACCTGCTTCACCCCAGAATGCCTGGCCAAAAACCGAACCAGGCCCGGTTGCCCACACGTTGGGCATGCCAGCCGCTTGCAAGCCTTCCATGTAGACAAGATAAACCCCTAACGCGCCCAAAAACGCACCGATAATTTGTGCCACGATGTAGGGAACGACTTTAGACCAGGGAAAATCTCGTTTTACAGCCATGGCGATGGTTACGGCTGGATTAATGTGTGCCCCTGTTACGCCACCGGCTACGTACACGGCAATGACAACTGCGAAACCCCAGCCCCAAACGATTGTGTTCCAGTCGTAGCCGGCTGATTCAAGTCTGGGAGCTAATCCGACGTTGGCTACTACGCCGTCGCCCAAAAGAATGAGTATGAACGTACCAAAAGCTTCAGCTATTAGTTCGCCTGTTAATCCTTTTTCCCTCATTTTCCACTCCTTCTGTTCTTCTTGTTTGAATAATCAAATAAGCGTTGAGATGGCTTGTTTCTTTATGTCAATAGATACCCTCCTTTTGTGAATATTGGTGACGGGAAACGATAATTAACCCATTTGTGCAGGATTGATTTTTCCTGCCTGATGGGACCGGATAGCAAAAACCAGATAAGCGATCGATGCTTACGGTTAGTAAGTTGCTCGAAGGTTACTAACTAGTTGTACGGTGTTTGGTTTTACAAGGAGTATGATTGAGGGCGATGTTGGTAGTTGCCTCTTCCACAAAGCAGACTAACAGTACTACTGTCTTATCATAAGGGTTGGTGAAGGTAAATCAAGCAAGAGGGTGTTTTTGTTTCATGGTGAAACGTGTTTTGGTGTAATTTGTTTCATTTTGAAACGAATGGGTGGGATTAGTGTGTTTTTTTGAATTGGTTGGGGGAGATGTTGAGGCGTTTCATTTTGCGCCAGAGGGTGGTACGGCCGATTCCCAGTTGTTGTGCCATTTCGGAGACGCGCCCCGCGCAAGCCCAACCTGCACGAATGATGGCTTCGCGTTCTGCTTCGGCGACGGAGAGGACGGGGAGGGGGGTGGGGGAGGTGTGGCTGATAATACGGCCGTTTCGCACCCACTCTGGCAAGTCTAGGACCCGTATTTGTCCATCCTGGCTATGGTGTAATGCCCGCTCCAATACGTTTTCCAGTTCGCGCACATTGCCCGGCCAGGGATACCGACACAACACCTTCATCGTTTCCTCTTCCGCCAGAACGGCCGTATTCACATTTTGCGCCAAGCGCCCCAAAAATCGCTCTACCAGCAAAGGAATATCTTCTACACGTTCCCGCAAAGCCGGCACATGAATATTAAACACCCCAAACCGATAGTACAGATGCCGCAAAAAACGCTCATCCTGCACCGCCTGCTCCAATGGTGCAGAGGTGGCGGCAATAATACGCACATTTACCGGAATCGGATGGGTACTGCCCAACCGCATAATATGTCCCGTTTCAATAACATGCAACAAGGCTGCTTGCATTTCCAGCGAAAGATTTTCTATCTGGTCCAAAAACAACGTGCCACCACTGGCCAATTCAAACTTGCTAGGCCGATCCCCATGAACTGGATCTTGCTCATATCCAAGAAACTCAGCCACCATCAACTCATGAGGAATGGCCTGACAATTAATAGAAAGGAATGGCTTGTTGGCCCGTTCGCTGGCCTTGTGGATTGCTTGCGCCAGATGGTTTTTGCCGACGCCACCTTCCCCACGCAAGAGGACTGGTGCTGTGCCCCGTGCTGCCAGATGTGCTTGTCGTACCACGGCCGACATCGCGGGAGACCTGGCAACAATATCGTCAAGGGTTAACGTTGCCTGAGATCCTACCTGTTGGTGTACCAATTGGTGAATATGTTCGATGGGGCGGAGCATGGCTATGTAGCCAATAGGGTGAGCTGCGCCATCAAAAATGGGGCGCAAAGTGACAAAAGCCCGAATGGGGCGTTGATTTAATTCAAACCGAACCTCGACATTGTGGAGTTCTTGTTGGCGGGCAATAGCTTGCGTTAATACGGCGGGTAATGGCAGAACGTCGGTGAGGCGCTGACCAAGAATAGCTGTTGGGTTTAGGTGCAGCAGTTTTCCGGCACGGGTGTTTATATGATGTATTTTCCCGGCGTTATTCCAGGCGATAACGCCTTCGTTAATTGCTTCCAGAATGGTATTGAGTTCTGTGAGGCGGTGATTGGCTTCTTCTAAATACAGGTTGGTTTGTAGCTGGTTGCTGATGGCACGGGCGGCGGCCATGACAAGGGATGTGGTGTGACTGGTAGCCTGTGTGACTGGCCCAATAATGCCTAGTACGCCTACAATACGGCCGTTTACGTCATGTATTGGGGC
>RFGV01000216.1 GCA_003696605.1 Chloroflexota bacterium
AGTCAATTGTGTCGTTGCCTTCGGCAGCATTTTCAATCACGGTATCAGCACCGTAGTTGTTGGCGAAGATGTACGTATCATCACCCGCACCACCAGCCAACGTATTGGCGCTATTATTACCCGTGATGGTGTCGTTACCGCTGCCAGTGAAGACATTTTCGATTGTTGTAATTGTATCGTTACCCAAGCCAGTTGATTGAACACCGGTCTGGGTGAGGTCAATGGTCAGGTCAACCGTGGCGGAGCTTTCATCCAGTGTATCTACGCCAGCACCACCGTTGATGACATCATCGCCAGCGCCACCGCTCAGCGTATCGTCACCATTGAGGCCGGTGAGCGTATCGCTACCACCATTACCCAGTAAGGTGTTGGCACTATTATTACCAGTTAGGGTGTCGTCACCACCTGTACCAAAAACGTTCTCAAAGTTACTCAGGCTACCTGCAATATCGGTATTTGCGCCTGCAGTGGTGTTACCAAGATTGATATTCACTGGACGGGTATTGTCATAAGCGCTGAAGTCTAGAGTATCGCTACCACCACGCCCATCGAAGTTGCCAGCAATTGGTAAAACGGCGGGGAATGGGAAGATGACTGTGTCATCACCATCGCCGCTGGTGAAGTTCTCAATGTTATGGCCGGTAGGACTGTAGTCGACGACATTCACACCATCAGTGATGTTGAATGTTGCCAACGTGTAAGTCAGGTCTGTTGTGACAATCGAGCCGCCAAAGCTGGCATCATTGAACGTGAAGGTATCGTTGCCTGCGGTGTCATTGACTGTATCTGAACCCCAGTTTTCGGTGAAGACATAGGTGTCATCATCATTGCCACCAATGAGGGTATCATCATTGCCCAAACCGATAAGGGTGTCATTACCTGCGCCACCGTCCAAAACATTCGGGTTTGCATCGCCAATCAGAATGTCGTCGCCACCACCAGCGAGGGCATCTTCAATATTCACAAAACCGAGACCAACAACCGGCGAGCCTCCGTTGGTCACAGTACCCGCGCCAAGGTCAATAGTTAAACCGCTTGTATAGGCCGTGAAGTCCAGGACATCTGAGCCAGGCGCACCATCAATCGCACCTGCTAAGGTTGCGCCATCAGCGAAGACAAAGTCATCATCGCCACTACCGCCAACGAGGTTTTCAACAGGCATACCCGTTGCGGGGCTACAAGTGCCATCGCTGCTCAAGCATGCTGATGTACCTGTGGCTTTATCAGTGACACTGGTAATACTGCCATCAGCAGCAATGTTGAATTGCAAGTCTTGTGTAGCACCACCAACCATTGTTGGGGTAGCAATCAAACCCGTCACTGTA
>RFGV01000217.1 GCA_003696605.1 Chloroflexota bacterium
CGCGGCCCTCTTGCATTGGGGAAGCACCATGTGGAATGTCATCAGCCAGTGGTTCAATTAGCAGGTGCCCGACCGGTCAGCGCGAGAGAACGGGCTTCAGCAGCGGTCGGACAACGAACCAAAGGCGGTTTGCCGGGAAAACTGAACAAGCCACCACATGCAGATTGGCACCGACCAACGACCTCCCACAGCAAAACCTGAAACGCCATGCAAGCGCAGAATTTGAGACCCGAATTTACCAAACCCGATGCGCCACGCAGCCATTGGGAGGCATTCAAATGGTTCTTCCTCGAACCCTCCTTGCTGGAACAATACAGCGCACGCCTCAGTCGCAAAGAAGCTTGGAAGCAATTCCTGGCCATTTATCTGAAGTATGTCGTTCCGCTAATGGTGTTGCTTTGGCTGATCACCCTGACCGTCCTTGCTTCGTGGAACCCTTCTTCCTTTTTGTTTCGCGTTATCAATGAATATGTCAGGGAAAGCGCTCATGGGTTTGTAGAACGCTGGCACCTACTCCTTACGAATGTTGACATTGCTAAAGGTTTGGCTGGTAGTTTGGCGGTAGGCTTAGTAGTAGGTTTGGTGTTCTGTTTGGCAGGCGGTTTGGCGTTTGGCTTGGCAGTAGCTCTCGCAGTGGCTTCGGCAGTAGTTTTTGGGCCAAATATGGTTATAGGAAGTGAGTCAGGTTTAGTATTTAGTTTTGTAGGGGGCTTGGCGTTCGGGGTGGTGGGAGGCTTGGCAATAGGTTTAGCAGGAGGTTTTGCGGCAACTTTTGGGGTTGGTTTGGCAGTCGGTTTGGGTGCTGGCTATTTGAAAGGTTTATGGCAAGGGTTTTTAGCTAGTATATCAGAAGATTTTGTGGTAGGTTTTTATGTAAGTGAGGCAGTAAGTAAGATGGCAGGATTAGAATTCGGTATGGCGTTCGGCATGGCGGCAGGTTTGGGCTACTTTGTGGGGCATTTTCGAGTGCTATTTTATCCACTTCATCTGACAAGTTTGTTTCGCACCTGCCGCCTCACCTCCAACCCTTACCTTCGCGATGAAGGCATTTTCCTGCCTCTTCCATGGGTGGATCGGCGCCTGCTGCAGGAAGCCCGGGAAGATCCCGAACTGGGCATTGAATTTGCGCGCTTTCTGTTTCGCCACAGACGCCTCCAGCACCCGCTGGCCTGCAAGCTGGAACACGCGGCCATGGCGAGTCGATGGCTCAGCCTGACTC
>RFGV01000002.1 GCA_003696605.1 Chloroflexota bacterium
ACAACCGAACCAGAATTACGCTATTAACCGTCAGCTGTCCCTCGACATGAATCGTACCATCCAGACGAATTGCAGGCCAATTTGCCAGAACAACCACATCAAGCGAGCAACGATTCAAATTGATTCCACACAACCAAAAGCCACACGACTACGCATTACCAATGACACACGGTATAATAAAATCAAAGTAACTATTCAGGCACGGTGGTTTTTAACCGCAACCATGCTTTGCGCCCTTTATGTGCCTTGCGGTTCAATTCATTGCAAAACCTGTATAGTTACAAATCAAAATCCTCAATGCTGTCTTTTCATCAAGCAAGAACCACCAATCAGGAAAGACACGCACATTACAAACCAGGCGATAAACCAATTCATCGCCATCCCACAACTTTCCCTTATACACAAAGGAGGCTCACATGTCTGACAAAAAATTCAAAGTGACCTATGCAACACTTGCCAGCCCAGATCCAATGCTGCACGAACTCTACGATGCGGCCGTCGCCCGCGCTCGCGAAAACCTGGGCGGTAAATTCCCCATGTACATCAACAACGAACCCCACTACACTGCCCAAACATTCTCCAAAACCAGCCCAATTGATACCAATATGATTATTGGCGAATTCCAATACGGCACAGAAGAAGACATTAACAAAGCGGTAGCTGCCGCCAAAGCTGCTTTCCCAGCCTGGCGAGACATGCCTGCCCAGGAACGTGTAGCCCTGCTTAATAAAGTAGCCGATACTATCAGTGAACGTCTTTTCGACATCGCCGCTATGGTAAGCCTCGAAGTTGGTAAAAATCGGCTGGAAGCATTGGGAGATGTGGAGGAAGCGGCTGACCTCATTCGTTACTATTGCAACGAAATGGAAGAAAATAACGGCTTTGTGCGAGAACTAAAAGCCGAAAGTCCACGCCACCATAACCGCAGTGTCCTGAAACCTTATGGCGTGTGGGGAGTTATTTCTCCCTTCAACTTCCCGGCAGCTCTCTCGGCAGGGCCTGTTGGGGCAGCGCTGGTTACTGGCAATACGGTGGTACTGAAACCTGCCGAAGATACTCCCCGCACTTCTGTAATGATTGCCCAATGCTTTATCGATGCGGGAATTCCTGCTGGTGTGTTTAACATGGTCACAGGCGATGAAGTGGCGGGCAAGGCACTGGTGGCACACCCAGATGTAGCGGGACTAACTTTTACCGGCAGTTATGAAGTCGGCATGAGTATTATGCGCAATTTTGCCGCGAATGGTGTGTATCCGCGTCCAGTGGTGATTGAAATGGGTGGCAAAAACCCGGCTATCGTTACCAAAACGGCCGATCTCGATAAGGCAGCTCTTGGCATCATGCGGTCAGCTTTTGGCCTCACCGGACAAAAATGCTCCGCTTGCTCTCGCGTGTACGTCCACAAAGATGTAAAAGACGCCTTCCTGGAAAAATTACTCGCCCTTACCAATCAAATCAAGGTCGGCGATCCCACACAACAAGATGTGTTTATGGGTCCCATCATCAACCAAACGGCCTATGAAGCCTATCAGCGGTATGTTGCTGATCTGGCCGAACATGGCAACATCCTGACCGGTGGAAAAACGCTGGAAGGGAATGGTTACTATGTGGCCCCAACTATCGTGGACAACTTGCCAGATGAGCATCCGCTGTGGAAACATGAGATGTTTGCCCCCATTGTAGCGATTCGTGCGTATGAAGATGAAAACGAAGTGGTGGCCCTGGCTAATGACGTAAAATATGGACTGACAGCCGGTTTGTATAGCCAGGATGAACAAGAAATTCAGTGGTTCTTTGATTCAATTGAAGCAGGTGTGATGTATGTGAACCGGGAAGCTGGGGCAACAACTGGTGCCTGGCCAGGCTATCAGGCATTTGGTGGCTGGAAGGGTAGTACGGCCACGGGTAAAGCGGCTGGTAGTTTTTATTACTTGCCGCAATATATGCGTGAACAAAGCCAGACAGTTATTGACTAGATTCGGCCGTTTTCGGCATGAACATCCATTCGCCTAAACAATGCTCGATGCAGGAGGCGGTAAGCCAATTTGTTCAGGATGGCATGACCATTGCCATTGAAGGGTTTACCGCCTTCATTTGTTTTGCTGCTGCCCACGAAATCATCCGCCAACAGAAACACAATCTCACCCTGTGCCGACTTACGCCAGACCTTGTGTACGACCAAATGGTAGCGGCTGGCACAGCACGCAAACTCATCTTCAGCTATCTGGGAAATCCCGGAGTAGGCAGCCTGCACTGCATCCGTCGGGCTGTGGAACAAGCGATTCCTAACCCTTTGGAGTTAGAAGAATATTCCCATTTTGGCATGATTGGCCGGTATCTGGCAGGCGCCAGCAATCTTCCCTTCTTTCCCCTGCAAAGCTACAAAGGTAGCGACTTACCTAAAGTCAACTCACAGATTCGTTTTATCGAAAGCCCTTACACTGGCGAAAAAATTGCTGTAGTTCCTCCGCTTAAACCAGATGTGGCGTTTATCCATGCCCAACGCGCCGACCGGCATGGCAACACTCAATTATGGGGACTTATTGGCATCCAAAAAGAAGTCGCCTTTGCTGCCCATCATGTTGTTGTGGTTGTTGAAGAAATTGTGCCTGAAGAAACTATCCGCCGCGACCCAAATCGTACGTTGATTCCTGGTCTTGTGGTAGATGCCGTAGTCTGTGAGCCTTTTGGGGCACATCCCAGCTATGTGCAGGGGTACTATGATCGGGATAACGCGTTTTATCTGGCATGGGATAAAATTTCTCGTGATCAGGTGGCTGTAGAGGCATGGCTCAGTGAGTGGGTGTTTGATGTACCTGATCGAGCAACGTATATCCAAAAGTTGGGGACAGAACGGCTGGCACAACTACAACCTGGGGAATGGTTTGCAGAAGGGGTGAATTACGGCCGTTATTCCCCCAACTCACAAACAGATCATGGAGGTATCTATGACCAATCTGGATGAATTCGGACGCAATTACCTGCGTTTGGTATTAGAAATCAACAAGCACATTGAAGGCTACATTGATGCCTGGTACGGGCCTGATGATTTGAAAGCAGAAGTAAATGCCACCCCCAAAAAAGAACCTGCCGCCTTATTGCACGATGTAGCCGCCCTGCAGGCCAGCATACCAACAGATGACCCCAATCGTCATGCCTGGTTGGTGGCTGTTTTGCGTGCCATTGAATGCACTGTGCGAATGCTCAATGGCGAAACTTTTGATTATCTGGACGAAGTTCAACGAATCTACGATATTCAGCCGCAAAAGGTAGATGAAAAGCTGTTTGAAGAAGCACACAAAATTCTGGATACACTCTTGCCAGGCACCGATTCGCTGGCAGAACGATTGGAAAAACGGCGAAAGTTGTACGCTGTACCTGCCCACAAGTTAATGAGTATGCTGGATCTGGCACGGACAGAAACTCGTCGCCGGACATTGGAATTGGTAGATTTGCCGCCGGGAGAGACGGTGGAAGTGCGTCTGACTCGAAATCAGCCGTGGAGTGCCTATAACTGGTATCTGGGCAACGGCCGTTCCCTCATCGAATTCAACACTGATATTCAGCCCGATGCCCGTTCCCTGCTTGCCCTGTTTGCTCACGAAGGCTACCCTGGCCACCATACCGAAGCCACGCTCAAAGAAAAATTGCTTTATCACGAAAAAGGGTATGCCGAACAAGCGGCTGCTTTGCTCCATTCTCCTTCAGCTGTCATCGCCGAAGGAATCGCTACGACTGCTATCGAAATTATCTTCCCTAACAGCACCCATTATCATTGGACAATAGAACACATCTTGCCTCAGGCAGATTTGTCGCCAGATGCGAACGATTCGGCTGAAACTTTGCAAAAATTGGGGGAGGCCTCTCGCTGGTTACGGTATGTAAGCGGGAACGCCGCCATTCTCTATCACACCGGACAGCTTAATGAAACTGAAACGATTGAATATATTCAGACTTACGCATTGGCTTCTGTAGAACGTGCGCGCAAAAGTTTTAGCTTTATCACGCATCCGCTCTTCCGTTCGTACATTTTCACTTACACACAAGGGTACGAATTGATTCAGCAGGCTGCCCAAAATGGTAACAAGAAGCCGATTTTCTTGCGGCTGCTAAAAGAACAGATTTTGCCGTCTGCGCTGGCAAACGGCCGTTTCTAACGAATATGACAGCACCTGTTACCCCTGCTGAACGTATGATCATCAGTGCAGCCCGGGCTCTGTATGGCCATCGTGTAGTATTTGTTGGTGTCGGTTTGCCCAATATTGCCTGTAATCTGGCACGTCGGACTCACTCCCCAGGCCTGGAACTAATTTATGAAAGTGGCGTATTTGGCGCACGGCCTGCTCGCCTGCCCCTTTCTATTGGTGATCCGGCTTTGGTTACAAACGCAACGGCCGTTATGAGCATGGCCGATCTGTTTTTATTTTACCTTCAGGGAGGCCGAGTAGATGTGGCATTGCTTGGTGGTGCCCAAATTGATCGCTTTGGCAATTTGAATACTACTGCTATCGGTGACTACGCGAATCCACGTGTGCGATTACCAGGCAGTGGTGGCGCATGCGAAATAGCCACAAATGCCCGGCATATCCTAATCATCATGCGCCTAAAAAAACGGGCTTTTGTCTCCAAACTTGACTTTTGTACCAGCCCAGGCCATTTAGAAGGCTCAAACAGTCGGCAAAACCTGGGGTTGCCCGGTCATGGCCCTGTCCAGGTTATTACCGATCGGGCAATTTTTGATTTTGCCACCCCTGCCAAAGAGATGCGATTAACGGCCGTTGCCCCAGGAGAAACGGCCGAATCTATCCAAAAAGAAGTTGGCTGGCCACTCAACATTAGCCCCTCTTTGAATCAGATGCCCCACCCCACCCCCGAAGAACTTCGCCTCATTCGTGAAGAGCTTGATCCACAAGGACTTTATCGGCAATAACAAAGTGCCCTACCGATTTGGGTAGGGCACTGGTATCTAAATTATCCACCTCGAACCTTACTATGCATCTTCCATAACCAGTTCGGTGTGAATTTCTACACACCCGCGAATTGTTCGGGCAACCGGGCAATAATCAGCATGAAATCCGTGAACCCGTTCGGCCGTTTCCCGATGTTCCGGTGCCAGCTTTAAATGATAGGTCACAAAAATACGCCGAATCACCAACACTTTACCATCTTTTTCCACTTCCCCCCGCGCCTCAGACACTAAACGGCCGTCGCCAGCCGGAATTCCGCGCGCCTCCAGCGCGCCACCAAATGTTCCCGTCAGTCAGCCAGCTGTCGCCGCCACCACATAATCCAACGTAGTCGCATGCGGCTCATGCACATTCACATCCACTCCGTAATGAGCCGCCACTTCCGAATGAACACCAAAAAAAATCGGCGCCTCTTCAACAGGCAAATAAGCCCGACGCAATGGCCCCTTAATCCGCTCCACCCGCACTTTCGAGGTATAAGCTACTTCACTCACCACATCCTCCTTCAGGTATAAAAAATTAATAAAAAATTTTTCCTTACTTACAAAAGTACGTAACCATCTTGTAACATAGTGTTATATTTATTACAAAACCTAAACATTGACACACCTATCTACCCTTGATAGACTACGCATACAGGTATATTATTACGTAAATCTAACAAAAATTACACATCTCCACCATTTTTTAGAATGAATCCATATCCGCTTGTATTGGCAGATATCAACAATGTAATTCCACACTCTGGATTCGGATATCACGACTATTGGCAAGCATAATGAATAGCCAGGCAGGTATTTCTCTCCCAAACAGGGAGATTATAAGGTATCCAGGCGACTTCTAAACAATTTAGAAGTCGGGTGGTAGGTTTATATTCATTTGATTAAAGGAGGAGAAATATGAGATACAGACGCTTATTGTTTCTGGCAGTGCTGTTGATGATAACGGCCGTTATCGCCGCCGCCTGTTCATCACAGCCAGTCGAAGTCACAAGAGTCATCACAGAAACCGTAGAAGTACCTGCCGAACCCGTCGAAGTCACCCGAATTGTAGAAGTAGAAGCCGAAGCACAACCCAAATTCCCTGAAGGCACAGAAGTCAAAATCCTCCAATGGAGCCACTTCGTTCCCCAATACGACGTCTGGTTCGATCCATTTGCCGAAGAATGGGGACGCGCCAATGGCGTTAATGTCACTGTCGATCACGTCAACATCGCCGATCTTGCCCCCTCACTCTCGGCAGCAATAGACGCCGGTGAAGGCCCCACACTAGTCGAATTGCCACTAGCCGCCGCCAACTTTGTAGAAGGCGTCCACGATCTATCCGATGTCGTCATGAGAGCACAAGAACTCTACGGACCAATGGCCGAAACCTGTGTGGCTAACTCTTACTTGCCAGCCATCGACAAATGGTATGGTTACTGCCATGGCTGGGTCCCAGATCCGGGCGATTACGATATTCGCTTGTGGACTGAAGCTGGCTTCCCAGAAGGCCCCGACACCTGGGACGACTTGCTCGAAGGCGGCGCATTCATAAAGGAAAACTTTGGCGTCCCCATGGGGCTTGGTCTCTCACCCGAAATCGACTCCAACATGGCCATGCGTGCCATTATCTGGTCATTTGGTGGCTCTATTCAGGACGAAAACGAATGTGTCACCATCAACTCACCAGAGGTAGTATCAGCAGTAGAGTACCTGGTTGAACTCTATAACCGTACCATGACAGAAGAAGTATTTAGCTGGAACGCAGCTTCTAACAACCAGGGCCTCATCGCTGGTGAGCTCTCCTATATCCTCAACTCCATTTCAGCTTACCGCAGTCTGCAAAAGATTGATCCGGAAGCAGCAGATAACATCGGTTTTGTGGATGCGCTGAAAGGTCCTAATGGCGAACAGCACGCTTCTGCCCACCTCTGGTATATCTACGTCATTCCCAATTATGTTGAAGGCCCAGAACTGGAAGCAGCCAAGGAGTTCTTGCTGCACCTGACAGCAAACTACAATCAGGCCGTATTCAACAGCGAGTTGTACAACTTCCCTGCCTTTGAGAGCACAGTACCTCAGCTCGAAGGCTGGCTGGCCAACGATCCGTTTGGTTCACGTCCTCCTGACAAGCTGCAGATATTGTTGACTGCCAAAGATTGGGTTACCTATCTGGGTTGGCCTGGTCCGTCGAATCCGGCCGTGGCTGAAGTGTATGCCACCAACATTATTCCAACCATGATGGGTAAAGCAGCATTGGGTGAGCTGACTCCAGAAGAAGCTGTGGCTGAAGCAGAAGCGCAAATCAACGAGATCTTTGCCAAATGGCGCGAAAAGGGTCTGGTTGGTTGCAATGAATAAAAGATAATCTCTAAAATAATGACAGGGGGTATAGGTGAAATCTGTACCCCCTGTCGGAGACTTTTATTTCAAACAAACCAAAATTCTACGAGAGATCATATGGCTGTTGTCGAGGTAAAAGGATTAAAGAAGCATTTTGGAAATGTCAAGGCGGTCAATGGTGTAGACTTGTCTATCCAAAAGGGGGAATTGCTGGTTATTTTGGGACCGTCTGGCTGTGGCAAAACAACGTTGATGAGGATGATTGCCGGGCTGGAACGGCCGACTGCTGGCGATATTTTAATTGGCGATCAGGTAGTTACACACTTGCCACCGCGTGCTCGAAAAATCGCAATGGTTTTTCAGAGCTATGCCTTGTATCCTCATATGAGCATTTTTGATAACATTGCCTTCCCTCTAAAAGCACGCCGTGAGCCAAAAGATGCCATCCGGCAGAAAGTAGAGTGGGCCTCATCTATTTTAGGTATTCAACATTTGCTTGATCGTAAACCGCGTCAGTTGTCGGGTGGGGAGCGACAGCGGGTCGCATTGGCACGGGCACTGGTAAAAGAGCCAGACGTTATGCTGCTGGATGAGCCATTGTCAAACCTGGATGCCAAATTGCGTGCTTCCGCACGAGATGAATTGCAGCGATTCCAGCGACAGTTGGGAATCACCACAATTTTTGTAACCCATGATCAGATTGAAGCAATGGGTTTGGGGGACCGGATTGCTGTCATGTATGCTGGTCAGGTGCGGCAAATTGGTACTCCGCAAGAAATTTATCATGAACCAGCAGATACATTTGTGGCTACATTTTTGGGATCACCACCCATGAATTTGTTTGAGCGCAACGATTGTCTGGTTGGCTTTCGTCCGGAGAATTTTTTGCCACCAGGGGTGCTGCAACCAGAGGACAAGGTAACTGCATTCCCCTTCCATGTAGGTCGGGTGGAGTATTTAGGCTCAGATCGGCTAATCTATGGCACCATTGAGGGTGCAGCAGAACAAAATAAGACGATCTCGAAGCTACCATCTACGATTACTGTAGATATTGAACCTGACAAAGTATATGAGTTTGTGGTGCAGGCTAAAGATTTGAAGTTTTTTGACAAGAACACGGGCAAGCGGATTGAACCGCAGCCGCTTGACTAAAGGGGGTGTATTGTATGCAAAAAAGTGCTGCGGAAGAAACGGCCGTTTATCGGGCTACCACCCATAGCAAAACCCAATTCCTTTTCGACAACGAACGCTTTTTGGGCACAATCTTCCTCGCCCCGGCCGTTATTTACATTATCGCATTAGTTGGTATCCCCTTCATTATGGCTATCACCTTCAGTGTAACCGACGTTACCGTAGGCGACACTTCTCTGGACTTTGTGGGTCTACAAAATTTTCGCCGCATTATCCAAACCCCACAATTCCAACGTGCCCTTAAAGACACCTTTCTCTTCACCATCGTCGCCCAAATTTTTGTCGCGATTCTCGCTAACATCCTTGCCGTTATACTGGCACAAGAATTCCGGGGCAAATGGATCGCCCGTATGCTCATCATGCTGCCCTGGGCTACACCAATCTCTCTGGGAACCATCGGCTGGCTATGGATTTTCGATTCCAAATTCAGCCCTATTGACTGGATATTGCAATATTTTGGCTTACTGGGAACACCAGACGCGATTTTTGGAGCAAGCAAACACCTCAACTTTTTAGGCCGGGAAGAATTAGCCATGGCCTCAGTCATTTTAGTGCACATCTGGCGAATGCTCCCATTAGCGGCCGTTATTTTACTCGCAGGGCTAACCTCTATTGACAGCGACTTGATAGATCAGGCCCAAGTTGATGGTGCATCATTCTGGCGCATCCATTTTCAAATTCGCCTCCCACTCATTTTCCCCATCATGAGCATCGCACTCCTATTTGGCCTAATCTTCACATTTAGCGACATGGTTGTCGCCTTTGTTCTTACCCGCGGTGGACCAGTTTATTACACCCAAGTTTTGCCACTTTGGGCATGGTTCAAAGGCATTGACGGCGGATCACTAAGCGAAGGTGCAGCCATTGCCCTGTTTCTCTTCCCCTTACTGCTAGTTGTCGCCATTCTGATGCTCAGAGTCGCTCGTCGGTCGGAGGTGCGCTAATGTGGGCTGTTAAAAATGCTATCAAACGAACTTTGCTATACATCACAGTCATGATCTTCTGCTTCTTTTCCGCATCCCCCTTCCTCATCATGCTCATCAACACCTTCAAACAAGACGCAGACTTATACAGACCACAAAACAATCCCTTTATTTATAACTTCCCACCAACACTGGAAAATCTGGAACTGCTATTTCAGCGCACCAACTACATGATTTTCGTGCGAAATTCGCTGATAGTTGGTGTACTGGTGGTATTGATCACACTGGTAATTGCCATTCCGGGAGCATACAGCCTGGCGCGACTCACAGGCCAATGGGGTGAACGGGCTGGTATTGGCATTTTCCTGGTTTACCTTGTTCCTCCCACCCTGCTCTTTATCCCCATGTTCCGCATTGTGGCCGCATTAAATCTCAATAATACCATCTGGTCATTAGTGCTGGTGTATCCAACTATCTCAATTCCATTTTGCACATGGCTGCTTATGGGCTTCTTCAAATCTATTCCGCGCGACCTGGAAGAAGCTGCCATGGTAGATGGATATAGTCACTTAATGGCATTTTTGAAGGTAGTGATGCCATTGTCCCTTTCTGGCATTATTGCCGTTATTGTATTCACTTTCACTCTGACTTTGCACGAATTTGTGTATGCCATGACATTTATCTCCGACTCCACACAACGTACAATCAGTGTAGGTGTACCAATTGAACTGGTGCGCGGAGATGTTTTCTTCTGGCAATCCTTGCTGGCAGCGGCTGTAATTGTGGCATTGCCAGTTGGGTTTGTGTACAACTTGTTCCTGGATAGGCTGGTAGCTGGTTTTACTATGGGGGCTGTCAAGGGATAAACTCTTTTTCTACTGGCGATAATAAAAAACAAAGGCCTGGGGGTTATTTTCTCCAGGCCTTCGCTTTATTTTACAAGCTGACAATAATTCTGTCTGACAAGTTTATCCGGCAGCTTTTTCTCGCTCTTGTTCTACCAGAACACGCCGCAAAATTTTACCGGAGAGTGACTTTGGAATTTGGTCCACAAACTCTACGCGTCTGATTTTTTTGTGTGGTGCCACTTGCTCGGCAACCCAATTCATGATTTCTTCGGCTGTTATTTCTTGCTTTGGAACAATAAATGCCTTTGGTACTTCTCCGGCTTCTTCATCGGGGCTGGGTATAACGGCCGCATCTGCAATGGCCGGGTGGCTTAACAGTAAGGCTTCCAGTTCTGCTGGTGCAACCTGGAACCCTTTGTATTTTATTAGCTCCTTCACCCGATCCACTACATAGAAGTAACCGTCTTCATCCACATAGCCTATATCACCGGTATGTAACCAGCCCTCACTGTCAATTGTGGCCGCGGTGGCATCAGGGCGGTTCAAGTAACCTTTCATGACTTGCGGCCCGCGGATCCAGATTTCACCACGTTCGTTATAGCCCACTGGTTTGCCAGTAGCAACATCAACTACCATAACTTCTGTGTTGGGAATTGGCGGGCCAACGGAAGCTCGCTTGATTTTGCCAGGGAAATTTGGACACACGTGAGTAACTGGGCTGGTTTCGGTCAGGCCATAGCCCTGAATGACGTTGCAGCCCAGGCGTTGTACGACTGCTTCTGCCAGGTCTTCTCCTAATGGGGCAGCCCCAGAAGTTAGCTCCTTCAGGGAAGACAAATCGTATTTATCAACAAGGGGATGTTTGGCGAGGGCAAGTAAAATTGGTGGCACAAGGTTTACACGGGTAACATGGTATTTTTGGATGAGTTCAAGGAACATTTCCAGATCGAAACGAGGCATGGTAACGACGGTTGCACCTTGTGCCAGACTCATGTTGAGAATGACAACCATCCCGTAAATGTGGAAGAAGGGTAATACGCCCATGACGACATCATCGGCCGTTACCAGGTCGAAGTTTGTAATTCCTTCTGCCTGAGCCATGTTGGCGACAATATTACGATGGGTGAGCATGACGCCCTTGGGCAGGCCAGTAGTTCCGCTGGAATATGGTAAGACGACAAGGTCTTCGGCGGGATTGATTTGTATATCGGGAAGTTGTCCATCACTTTGTAATAGTGAGGCAAATGGTGTTGCTCCTTCTGCCTCTCCGAATACAAATATTTCTTCTACATTGGAACGTGCCGCAGCTTCTTTGGCTTTGTCCAGAAAAAGCGGGATGGTGAGTAAGTAGCGGGCGTTAGAATCGTTGAGTTGATGGGTAAGCTCGTCAGCGGTGTAAAGGGGGTTGATGGTTGTATTGATGCCACCGATTAGTGAGACGGCATGGAAGGCAACGGCGTATTCGGGAATGTTGGGGGAGTAGATAGCGAAAACATCTCCTTTTTTCATGCCGCGTTTGCTGAGGCTGGAGGCGACGAGGCGGATGGCTCCAGCTAATTGGTTGTAGGTAATGGTGCGACCTGAAGGGCCGTCTATGAGGGCTGGTTTGTCGCCGTAGGGCTGGATTCGCTCTAGCAGAAAGTGGGTGAGTGGTTTGTCTGGTATTTCAACATCGGGGTATGGGCTTTTGAATATCATACGTTTTCCTCCATGTATTAAATCGAGTGGAAAAAACAAATTTGTTGCGCGGTCTCCCCTTTGGTTCAAATATACCGATTTTCGGCCGTTTTTGTCAACAATTTAAAGGTGAGTGAGGATATAAAAACGGCCGTTTCCCAAATAACTCTCTGGAAAACGGCCGAATTCTCCCTCTTCCCAACTAATTGCTCAGCCTCAACAGCCAATATACCAACACGGATTATCCCGATTGTTATACAACCGAATCTCAAAATGAATATGTGGTCCACTCGAATTCCCTGTGTTTCCGGTTGCACCGATCACATCGCCCTGGTACACAATTTGCCCCGGAACCACATAAATATCGCTTAAATGGGCATAAAACGTTTCATATCCATTCCCGTG
>RFGV01000218.1 GCA_003696605.1 Chloroflexota bacterium
CCTCGGACCTGACAATGGTGGAGACAAAGGCGTTTCCCGCCTTCACGCCACCATCCAATACTCCAACCACGGCATCGTTCTCATAGACCTCGGCAGCACCAACGGCACCATGCTCAACAACTACCGCCTGGCAGCAGAACAACCCTACCTCTTAAACAACGGCGACGAAATTCGTTGCGGCGATCTCCTTATGCACATATTTTTTGAAAAACCACAAACCACATAAAATAAATAATAGGGTATACTTATGATTACAGTAATCGTACACATAGCCAATGAAGACGCAATTGTTTGTGAACTGGATGAACTACCCAAACCCGAAGACCAAATCATCACCGTTCACAACCCACGTCGTCGAGATGGAAAAGACATTCATTACCTGGACGAAGATGTTACAACTGTCATCTTTCCCTGGCATCGTATCAACTTCATTCAAGTACTACCATCTGCCGACATAGAAGAAGTAATTGGATTCGTACGTGAATAAGCCTATGGTCGAACAAATACCACCATCACTAGAAACAGATGCACCAAAACTCATACTCATTGTAGATGACGAAGCCCGAATGCGGCGATTTATCCGTATGAATCTTGAGCTGGAAGGCTACCAGGTCATCGAAGCAGAAAATGGGCTGGAAGCACTTGACCAAATTCGCAAACACACCCCTGACTTGGTCGTCATGGACGTCATGATGCCCGAAATGGACGGATTCGAAACACTTAAGCTTTTACGCGAAATTTCTACCGTGCCCGTTATTCTCCTCACCGTAAAAGGAGACGAAGAAGACAAAATTCACGGGCTAGGATTGGGCGCTGACGACTACGTCACCAAACCATTCAGTCCTCGTGAGCTCAACAGCCGTGTCAAGGCTGTATTGCGCCGGGCACAATGGCCAGCCCCCCCACCCCGAACTGTTTTGCGCATAGATGACCGTCTTTCTATTGACTTCAACCGCCACCAGGTTATTGTCAATGGAGAACGAATTGATTTGCGCCCAACCGAATATCGTTTGCTCAACCATCTCGTTCAAAATGCCGGTTGGGTTATTCCACATGAAACATTGTTAGCCAAAGTTTGGGGTTATGAGTATCGAGACGAAACCCATTATTTACGTCTATATATCAACTACCTTCGCAAAAAAATAGAAGAAGACCCGGCAAATCCGAAATACATCCTCACAGAAAGGGGAGTGGGTTATCGTTTTGTAGATTTCCGTAAGAATCAGTCGGAATCAAAGGAACAAAAACGATCCGGCCATTAGTCAGATATATCAGATATATTTGAAGGAAGGAGTGGTTTCTCTTCGGTTATTTCAAGATTCAACCTCAAGGTAGTTGTTTCCCGCATTGTTCCGAAATTGAGAGTTGGCAGGTTTTCTGGCAACTGGCTGGTTGCTGTAATTACTGTATTTCCGGTGGATTCCGGTAGTATACGATTATTGTAATGACTAACGGCAGAATTACTTGTGATGAAAAGTTGTTTTTTTCTCAAATACATGCGTATTTGAGTGATGAGGACTGCGCTCGAATAAAGGAAGCAGTTGAGTTTGCGCGCCAGGAGCATGGGGACCAGCGGCGTCGCTCAGGTGAGCTTTTCTTCACGCATCCTCTGACAGTGGCCTGCTATCTGGCTGAGTATCATCTGGATGCCAATGCATTGATTGCCGCCTTGTTGCATGATATTGCTGAAGATACAAAAATCTCTCTGGAAGAAATTGCGCATCGGTTCGGTGATGAGGTGGCGCAGTTGGTTAATGGCGTTACTAAACTGAAAGATGTTTCATTAGGGGTAGCTCAAGGCAAAAAATTGTCGCCACAAGAGTTGCAGGCGGCTTCGTTGCACAAGATGTTTCGGACAATGATTTTGGATGTGCGGGTAGTTATTATCAAGCTGTTTGACCGCCTGCACAATATGCGCACGATTAAGGCGATGCCCCCTCATAAACAAGAGCAAAAGGCACAGGAGACGCTTTCTGTTTATGCACCGCTGGCTAATCGTTTGGGTATCTGGAAGGTGAAGAATGAGCTGGAGGCGTTGTCGCTGGAGGTTTTGCACCCGCAGGCGTATCAGATTGTGCGGCAACGGCTGGAGGAAATTTGTCGGGAGCACAAGCATTTTTTTACTAGAGTTAAGAAGGAAATTGAGGCTTGTTTGCTGGAAGCGGGAATTAAGGTTCTGGAAATACGGCCGTCTCCCGAAAATGTTTATACAGTCTATCAGGACCTTGTTCGGCGTGGTCTTTCTTTTCATGACGTGGACAAAACATTGCGGCTGGTGATTCTGCTAGAAGATTGGACTACTTGCTACCTGAGTCTGGGGTATCTTCATCAAATCTGGAAACCTGTCCCTGGTACTTTTGATGATTATGTAGCCGTTCCTCGCGACAATCTTTACCGCTCGCTCCATACAACTGTTGTCCATTCCAACGGCCAACATCTCAAGGTTCGTTTTCGCACCAAAGCGATGGATATTGTGTCTGAAATTGGCGTTCTGGCTCGCTGGAAGTTTGCAGATACCCCTCTCTGGTCTCAGGAAATTGAAGAGCGGATCAATACTTTCCTTGAAAACATCAATGAAAACATCAACATTGCTCCTCAGGATCCTTCCACTGGCGTTAGAGGTGTGGTGGAAGATGTTTTCCGAAAACAGGTGCGGGTTTATACGCCACGTGGTGATGTGGTGGAATTGGGGCAAGGTGCAACACCGCTTGATTTTGCCTATGTTATTCATACTGAATTGGGGAATCAATGTACAGGTGCCTATGTAAATGGTGTGTTGTATCCTCTAAATAAGCCGCTGCGAGATGGCGATCAGATTCGAATTACGCGTACGAAACGGGCCAAACCACAACGTGCCTGGCTGGATGAGGATTTGGGATATATGGCTACCACGTATGCCCGAGCGAATGCTCGCCGTTGGTTCAGGCGGTTGCCAGAAGAACAGGCCATTAAGGAAGGGCGGGATCTGCTAACAGAGGAACTGAATATGTTGGGCTTGCCTGATTTTCCGCATGAGCAGGTGGCGACATTGTTTCAGTATCCAACGGTCACGACGCTTTATTATGCGTTAGGACGTGCGGAATTGTTGCCTACTGTGGTGGCTACCCGTATTTTGCAGGAAACGTGGGAGCAAAGCCCTAGTAAAAGTCTGGATAATGTGGTGTACACTCGCTCTGGTGAGAAGTTGATTATTACGAATGCACACGGCCGTAATTTGCGCCTTTGTGGTTCATGTAACCCACGCCCACGCGATGCAATTATTGGTTTTTTGCGAAAGGATGGGGGCATTACGGTGCATAAAAAGGGGTGCCCAACGCTTACCAAGAACAGGAGAAACGGCCGTTTTGTTGCCCTCAACTGGGGAGAAGCCACTACCCGCGAAGCCCGCCTTGTTACCATTCAAATAGACGTTCATGACCGCCCCGGTCTCCTCTTTGAAATCACCCAACTTATGCAAGATGAACAAATCAACATCTCCTACATCTGCACCCCGCCTATTGCCAGAAAAGGAGAAACCCGTATCATTTTGCAATTAGAAATCATATCTCCCCGTCAATTAGTTCGCATCCTCCACCAGACCCAAGCCCTTGTCAACGTCCGTACCGTGCGCTGCCTGCCCGAAGGCATTCCCCCAGCCACAATCCCCACCCCTTCCCCATAATAATCCCAATTCTCAATCAAAGTTGTCATTGTCTTGAATTTCACTATAATCTTCCTAACCTATCCTGTGCGGATAGGTTTTTCTTTGTCAGAATAATCCGCCGCTCTCAATGAGCGGCTTTGTCATGTATGGAGGTAAAGATGATCAAAAAACGATTCTTCAAAACCAAAGACGAATGTGAAGTAACGTTTGAGTACAAACCAGAACAAGCAAAAACCATTGCCGTGGTATGCGAAGCCAATGGTTGGCGTCCTGTGGCCATGACCCAACGCAAAGATGGTACATTCAAAGTCAAAATGCGCCTGCCCAAAGGACAAACCTTTCAGTTTCGTTACCTCATTGACGAAAATCGCTGGGCAAATGATGAAGCGGCTGACAACTATGTGCCCAATGAGTACGGTGAACAAAATAGCGTGGTTTCTACCATAGCCTAGCCCAAACGGGTAAAATCTGTGGATAACTTGTGGATAAGCGGCCGTTTTGGCCGCTTTTTTGTTGATAACTTGAGAAAATCATGGGGAGAATCAACTACACCACACTTTTTTGCAAAAATATGGTTGACGGCCGTTTCCCGTGATAGAATAAATGGTCTATTTGTAAAAACCCAACCGGTAGAGGAAGCTATGTCCCTGGACAAAATTATTGTACGTGGTGCACGCGAACACAACCTGAAAAACATCAACGTAGAAATCCCACGAGACAAACTCGTCGTCATAACCGGGCTTTCCGGCTCCGGAAAATCCTCACTCGCCTTCGACACCATCTTTGCCGAAGGCCAACGCCGTTACGTTGAATCCCTTTCTGCTTATGCCCGCCAATTTTTAGGACAACTGGAAAAACCAGATGTAGACCAAATTGAAGGACTTAGTCCGGCCGTCTCCATCGATCAAAAAGGCGTCAGCCACAACCCCCGCTCCACCGTCGGCACCGTCACCGAAATTTACGACTATCTACGACTTCTTTTCGCCCGTGTAGGCACACCCCATTGCCCCCAGTGCGGTCGCCCCGTTATGCCCCAATCTGCCGAACAAATCGTGGAAAACATCCTCCATATGCCCCAAGGCAGTCGCATCCAGGTACTTGCCCCCCTCGTCAAAGACCGTAAAGGACACCACCAAAGTATCTTTGAAGATATTCGCAAAGCCGGCTTTGTACGAGTACGGGTCAATGGCGAAATTCGCATGGTGGATGAAGACATTCAACTCGATCGGTACAAAAACCACTCCATCGAAGCCGTTGTTGACCGGCTAGTTATCAATTACTCACCAGATGACCAAAGCGAAGAAGCACGCGCTGCCCGAACTCGCCTCACCGACTCTGTGGAAACAGCCCTGCGGTTAGGAGATGGCCTGGTCATCATCAATGATGTGACTAACCCCGATAATCCACAAGACCACTTGTATTCAGAACACCTTTCTTGTGCCTATGACGGAACCAGTATTCCGGCCATTGAACCACGTACATTCAGCTTCAACAGTCCGCATGGCGCCTGCCCAGATTGTCAGGGGTTGGGGACAAAAAAGGAAATTGATCCCGACCTGATTGTGCCAAATAAAGACCTGACGCTGGAAGAAGGGGCGATTGTTGGTTGGCCAACTGAAGATAAACAAGGGTATTACTGGCAACTGCTAAAAGCAACGGCCGAACATTTCAATATTCCTACGAATGTCCCCGTCCGCAAGCTTTCCGAAGCACAGCTCCATATTTTGCTTTATGGCAGCGGACAGGAAACCATCAGCATCGAATATATCAATCGAGAAGGGCATCGTCGCCAATATACGACACAGTATGAAGGTGTCATTCCCAATTTATGGCGACGATATAACGAATCCACATCTGATTATGTGCGGGAAAAGCTGGAAGGGTTCATGGTAAATCGGCCGTGTAGCACATGTGATGGCACACGCCTGCAACCTGTTGCCCGGGCGGTAGATATTGCTGGCACAACCATCACAGATGTAACTCGGCAACCAGTGCTGAATGTGCTCCCCTGGGCAGAACAATTGCGAGACGAATCGCGCACCCCCCTGACACCACGCCAATATCTAATTGCACGTCCCATTTTGAAGGAAATTTGTGATCGACTTCGGTTTATGATTAATGTGGGACTGGATTATCTGACGCTTGATCGAGCTGCGGGCACATTGAGTGGTGGTGAAGCCCAACGTATTCGGCTGGCTACACAAATTGGAAGCCAGTTAATGGGGGTGCTATATGTGCTGGACGAGCCAAGCATTGGCTTGCATCAACGGGATAATGCCCGCCTGATCAATACGCTAAAGGGGATGCGTGATCTGGGCAATACAGTGCTGGTGGTGGAGCATGATGAGGATACAATGCGGGCAGCTGACTGGATCATTGATCTGGGGCCGGGCGCTGGCCGGCATGGTGGTGAGGTGGTGGCAGAGGGGCCGCCAGAAGTAATTGCTCAAGATGAAAAGTCTTTGACGGGCGCGTACTTGAGTGGACGTATGAAAATCCCGGTGCCGCCAAAGCGACGAACGGAGGATAACGGCCGTATTATCATCCGTGGCGCACGGGAAAACAACCTCAAAAACATTGATATTTGCATCCCGTTAGGTAAATTCGTTTGCGTTACCGGTGTCAGTGGCAGCGGCAAAAGTTCATTCGTCATCGAAATCCTGAGCAAACGCCTGCATCAATACTTTTACAAATCGAAAGAACTCCCTGGTAAACACGACACCATTGAAGGACTGGAACAACTGGACAAAGTGATAGAGATTGACCAAAGCCCAATTGGCCGTACTCCGCGCTCCAATCCGGCCACGTACACAAACTTATTCAATCCAATCCGAGATTTGTTCGCCAGCTTGCCAGAGAGCAAAATTAGAGGGTACAAGCCGGGACGCTTTAGCTTCAACGTCAAGGGGGGACGGTGTGAGGCATGTCAGGGACAGGGACAAAACCGCATCGAAATGCAGTTTTTGCCGGATATTTACGTGCCTTGCGATATTTGTCATGGTGCTCGATACAATCGTGAAACTTTGCAAGTGCGCTACAAAGGGCTCAACATCGCTGAAGTGTTAAACCTGAGCGTGGATGAAGCGCTGGAGTTTTTCGCCAATATTCCACCTATTCAACGCAAGCTAAAAACATTGCAGGAAGTTGGTTTGGGATACATTCGGTTAGGGCAGCCGGCGCCTACATTAAGTGGCGGCGAAGCACAACGAGTCAAGTTGAGTCGAGAGCTTTCCAAAATTGCCACAGGACGTACTATTTACATCCTGGATGAACCATCAGTTGGTTTGCATTCGCATGATGTGGCTAAGCTGATCAACGCTTTGAATCGGCTGGTGGATAAAGGAAACACTGTGGTGATTATTGAACATAATCTGGATATTATCAAAGTGGCTGATTATATTATTGACTTGGGACCGGAAGGAGGCGATCGGGGAGGGGAAATTGTGGCCTGTGGTACGCCGGAAGAAGTGGCTGCTGTTTCGGAATCTTATACCGGGCAGTTTTTACGGCCGTATCTCAATGGACATCGCTAAACCATGTATGTAATAAAGCCCCGGTGGTATATTGCCGGGGCTTTTTGTTATCCGATTGGTTCTGTTTCCAGTATGCGCTCTGGCTGGCTGGCACGTACGACTCCCCAAAAAATGAACAAACTTCCGGCTAATACCGGAATACCTGGTATTTCGCGGAAAAATAGTAGTGCCAACAAACTGGCCCCTATCGGCTCAGCCAAAATGGTAATGCTTACATAGGCGGCAGGCAAATAGCCTAACGCCCAGTTGTATGAAGTGTGTCCCATAAGTTGCGGGAATAATGCCATCAGCAGAAACAGCAGATAGGCACGCGGTGTATAACCAAACAGGTTGTAGCCAGCCAGAAAAGTGGTTATCACCAAACAAAGGGCAGCTGTGCCGTACACAACGGCCGTATAGCTAAGTAATGACAATTGTGGCCGCAAACTACGCCCTACCATGAAATAGACAGCTGCTGTTAATGCCCCAATCAAGGCCAATCCGTTTCCTAACAATGTCTGACTGCCCCCGGAAAACATGGAAAAATCGAAGAAAAAACGGCCGTTTTCCATCACGACCAAATCTCCCACACTAATAATCACACTGCCCACCACCGCCAGGCCAATCCCCACCTTTAACGGCCGTGACAAACGCTCCCCCAAAAACACCGGCGCCAACAACCCCACCCACAACGGCGACGTTGTTACCAACACCGTCGAACTCGCTACCGACGTAAACGCCAACGAACTAATCCAGCTACCAAAATGAATCGCCAGCATCACCCCAGACAAAAACGCCAACCGCCACTCACGCCTGCCAAGCTGCCCCAACTCCTCACGCCGCCGCGCCAACGCAAACGGCCACAAAATCAACGACGCCATCAACGTACGCCATGCCGCAATTACCAGCGATGGCACATCTTCATCCTGCGCCCAGCGAATAAAAATCGCACTAAACGAAATCGCCAGCAACCCAAAACACAAAACCAACAGCGGTGGAAACCGCGGGGATCTCTCTTCCACAGACGACATCACCTTACCCCTCTTGTTGACAAAGAAATCGTGTGTAGCTAGAATGACGTTAGATACCTTGTGCCAATCTTAACAATCATCAAGCACAGGGTCAATCTACAACCATTCTGATTGTACCGCCCAAATAATTACACAAAGGAGTAGGAAAAATGGCTTTTGAACTACCTGCATTACCCTATGCTTACGATGCCCTTGAACCATATATTGACGCTCGGACAATGGAAATTCATCACTCCAAGCATCATGCAGGCTATACCAACAACCTGAACAAAGCCCTTGAAAATCACCCCGAACTGGCAAACAAAAGCATCGAAGAACTTCTGGGCAATCTGGATGCTGTGCCCGAAAGCATCCGTACGGCCGTACGTAACAACGGTGGTGGGTATGCCAACCACGCCCTCTTCTGGACCATCATGAGCCCCAACGGAGGCGGCGAACCCACTGGCGAACTGGCTACAGCCATCAACAATGCATTTGGCAGCTTTGCCAACTTCAAGGAACAATTTAGCAAAGCAGCTGCCACTCGTTTTGGTTCTGGTTGGGCCTGGCTCTACGTGGACAAAGATGGCAACCTGGCAGTTACTTCTACTCCCAATCAAGACACGCCTCTCATGGACGGCAACACGCCAATTTTGGGGCTGGATGTGTGGGAACATGCTTATTATCTGAACTACCAGAATCGTCGTGGTGATTACATAGCTAACTGGTGGAACGTGGTCAATTGGGACCAGGTAGCTGCCAATTACGCTAACGCAAAAAAATAAGTTTGGTGTATAATTAGCACACTTGCGACTCTACTTTGTATAAAGGAGATATCACATGACACACATTGTTACCAGACTGTGCCTGCGCGACACCGCTTGCGTGGAGGTTTGTCCGGTAGAGTGCATGGTTCTGGGCTTCCCTGAAGAAGAGTGGCCCTGGCTGTACATTGACCCGGATACCTGCATTGACTGCGGTGCGTGTGTACCTGAATGTCCATACGAAGCTATTTTCCCTGAAGAAGAAGTGCCGTTTGACTATGAAGCACCTCCTGGTGTCTGGATCAATAACACCAAAGAGCTTCTGCCAGATGGGCAACCTTTTGAGGGTGAAATTGATGGACATCCCGTTAAGCTGCTCAACGCCAAGCAGTTGCAGGGTGGCGAAATTCTGGACCTGACTGAAGATATTCCACCGAATTATGAATTCTTCTCTGAAGGTCCGGGTTACGACGCTCTGGAAATGGCGAATCAATAATTTAGCTTTTACTGTTTGGGGTCATTCATTATGAATGGCCCTTTTTGTGGCACTGTAAAAACCGAATTGGCTGACTTGTGTCGGCTGGTTCGGTTTTATTTTTTGTGATGATTTTCTACGAGCAAGTTTGAAGAGAGGTTTGCTATGTCTGAATATCGTATCGAAAAGGATTCACTGGGTGACGTTCAAGTACCAAAAGAGGCATATTGGGGAGCACAAACACAACGGGCTATTCATAATTTTCCGATTACAGGTCTGAAGCCGTACCCTGCTTTTATTTGGGGTATGGCTGTGATTAAACGTGCCGCAGCGGAAGTGAATAATAGCCTGGGTTTGTTTGTAGATAAGCAGGTTGGGGAACGTGTGGTTAAGGGTGAGGAAATGGCCCAAGCGATTATGCAGGCTGCGGATGAGGTGATTAACGGCCGTTTCTGGGACCAATTCGTGGTTGACCCTATTCAGGCAGGGGCCGGTACCAGCCATAACATGAATACAAATGAAGTCATTGCCAACCGTGCCAACGAAATTTTGGGGTTCCCGCTTGATGCCCCCAACAAACCTGTTCACCCCAATGACCATGTCAATATGGCCCAATCTACGAATGATACCATCCCCACGGCCATTCGACTGGGGTGCTTGTGGCGTCTGGACGAGATGCTACAAACCCTGGACAAACTGGCTAATGCCTTGTGGGAAAAATCACGAGAATTTGACGATATTGTCAAGAGCGGCCGTACCCATCTTCAGGACGCCGTACCAGTGCGACTGGGTCAAGAATTTGGTGCATATGCCCGGTGTATCGAACGAAATCGAGAAAAAATTGAACAGGCAGCCGAAGGATTGCGGCGTTTGGGTATTGGTGGCACAGCCACAGGCACTGGCTTGAATGCCCATCCAGAATATCATACTCGTATGGTAGCGACCTTGAGCCGTCTAACTGGCCTGAAATTGTACGAATCAGATAACTTGTTTGAGTCCATGCAGAGTATGGCTGATCCGGTACATTTCAGTGGGGCAATGCGCACTCTAGCCCAAGACCTGACTCGTATTGCCAATGATTTCCGATTGCTTTCTTCTGGTCCCAGTACAGGTCTGGATGAAATTCGTTTACCGGCTGTGCAACCGGGCTCTTCTATTATGCCGGGCAAAGTGAATCCGGTATTGGCCGAAATGTTAAATATGGCCATGTTCCAGGTAATGGGCAATGATATGACTGTGTTGATGGCCGGTCAGGCCGGACAACTGGAGTTGAATGTAATGATGCCCATTATCGCCTACAATCTTTTCCAGAGCATGGATATTATCATTAATGCGGTTAATGCGTTTGTGGATAAGTGTGTGGTTGGTGTGAAGGCTAATCGAGAAAAAGCGGAAGGGTGGCTGGCTAAAAATGCCATTTTGGTCACTGCTCTGAATCCGGTTATTGGTTACCTGAAGGGGGCTGAGGTGGCTAAGGAGGCTATGGCCACTAACCGGACGGTACGTGAGGTGGTAATTGAAAAGGGGTATTTGACGGCGGAAGAGGCTGATCGGCTTTTGGATGTTCGGTCACTTACTGAAGGGGGAATTCATAAGTAGTGGGAGCTTAAAAGCAGGTAAGTGAACGGCCGTTTTTATGGTCATAAACGTGCCGTAAATGCCTCTTTGCGGTATAACCAAAGCGGTAGTTAACAACAGGCAAAAACCCTCGATCCCCCACTGTGGGAATCGGGGGTTTTCATTTGCTTGTAAATTTTTAATCACAAGGAGAAACAGGTACGATGAGAAAGATTTTTGTTCTTTTGGCGGTGCTGGTAACGGCCGTTGCCCTCGTGGCTTGCGGGGGTGGCGCCAGCGAACCCAGTGGCCCAGAACCAGTTTCCTTCACTGTCAAAGGCTTCGACGAATTCAAGTTCGATCCAGCAGATCTGACTGTGCAGTCTGGTGCGGAAGTCACGCTTACATTTGAAAATGAAGGCGCTCTGGAACATAGCTGGGTACTGGTCTCCGGCGATGCAGATCCAATTACTGTAACAGATGCTGACGCAATAGCCGGTATCAGCTCCGGTAAAGTTGCTGGTGGTGAATCAACCACCTTTACATTTACGGCACCCGAAGCCGGAACTTACACCATTGTCTGTACAGTACCTGGCCATGCTGCCGGTGGTATGGTTGGCAAACTAACTGTTAATCCATAACCAATCAATTTGTCCTGACCTGACACAGAAACCGCTTCTTACCAGGAGCGGTTTCTTTTTTTAAGTGTCAGATTTTCTTATGACAGGTAAAATTAGGTGATGTTGTTCATTAAACGGCCGATTTTCAATGCCATAATCGCCCACGCTAAAACAGACTACCCATTGGAAGCGTGCGGCCTGTTGGCTGGAACTCAAAACATTGCCCAGGCACAATATGTAGTTGAAAATATTCGTCGTAGTCCATTTGCCTACGAAATGGATCCTTTACAACAAGTTCGTGCCTTTATAGATATAGAACAGAAAGGGTGGGAATTATTAGCCATTTATCATTCACATCCCAAAGGGCCAGAATTTCCATCAGAAACAGATATTGAACAGGCCTACTATCCAGAAACAATCTATCTCATCATTTCGTTGGCCAATTATGAGATGCCCGTAGTGCGTGGGTACAGGATAAATGCCGGTCAAATAACAGAAGTCAGTATAGTCGTACAGTAACGATAACGGCCGTTTTGTGTTTTATCATCATGCAGCACAAGTCTAAAATGTCACAATCAAAACAAAGTGTGACATCACCTGGCGTATTCATCACACCATACAGCGCCAGGAAAACCAAATACAAATCCCAAACCCATTGACAAGAGGAAAGAGATGAACGTTGTTTACCTGATATTAGCCGGAATAATTGGGTACTTTGCAGGAGCAATTCCATTTGGATACATCTACGTCAAGATGACCAAAGGAATCGATTTGCGTCAATATGAAAGCGGCCGTACCGGTGGAACCAACTCATTCCGTGCCGCTGGCCTCAAAGTTGGCATTCTCACTGGCTTCAGTGACGTATTCAAAGGGGCAGCCGGTATCCTTCTTACTCGTTACTTATTAGGAAACATGCTCGATGCCACTACGCTTCCTTGGGCCGAAATGGCTGCCGGCGTCCTCTCTGTCGTTGGCCACAACTGGTCTATTTTTCTCGGCTGGCGTGGTGGCGCCGGTACCGGACCTAATGTAGGCTGGGCCAGTGCCCTGTGGTGGCCTATGCTCCCCATTGGCATTGTTGTCATGTCTGGTATGCTCTACTTTATCGGCATGGCTTCAGTCGCATCATTAAGTATGGCTTTCATCATTCCCCTAATTTTTGGCATTCGTTTCTTTGCGGGTATAGACCCCACCCCTGCTTACTTTGTAGGAGGCATTCTCACCTTCCTTATCGTGGCCTGGGCATTGCGCCCAAATATCAAGCGGATTATGGCTGGCACAGAACGAGTCGTGGGGCCACGAGCAAGACGCATGAAACAACAAGCAAACAACGCGCACAGCTAAATCCAACTCATTCGTCGCACATATAAAACCAAACTGGCGGCTGATTTTTATCCCTCAGCCGCCAGTTTTCAGTTACCTCATGTTGCGTGAAAACTTACTCACTCTTTGTTAGCAATTCATAGTGCAGGAAGCCCATCGCATCTACCTGCACATTGTCCACCGTTGGCAAGGAAATTGCCCAGCGAGGTTGCTGCGTCAAGTCCAGAGTGGGAAGTTCTTCTGCCCAAAGTTCTTGCATGTCAGCATACAAAGCAAACCGGGCTGTTGTGTCTGTTTCTTCTCGTATCTTCTCCAGTAAATCATCCATTTCCCGGCTTTCGTAGTTGGAACAAAAGCCAGTATCTGTATTTTGTACAAAGAATTCTGTCCAACTGAGTACGTCTGGAAAATCTACTGGTTTACCAGGAGATGGCCAGCCGATTAAATAAGCCGGGTAATTGCAACTGAAGATTTGGGTTTGGAAGATCTCCCAAGGTGCACCAGAAAGTGTAACCTGAAAGATACCGGTTTCTTCTAGTTGTTGCTTGATGGCGCTGGCATATGCTTCTTCTAATGGGGTATAACGGCCGTCATTCACATACCAAATCGTAATAGCCAGTGGTTTGCTCTGGCTATAACCAGCCGCTTGCAACAAAGCCCGTGCCTGCGTCAGGTCGCGCTGTGGCAAAGTGGCCACATGGCCAGGCACAGCATCAGGCACAGGACTGTATAACGGCAATCGCTCCCCGCCAAAAATTTCTTGGCTTAGTGCTTCTCGATCAACAGCATAAGCAACGGCTTGTCGTACTCTTTCATCATCCCATGGGTCTGTACTCTGTTCAAAAATCAGATAACTTTTGAAAACAGCAGGACCAGACCACGCTCGAAAATCTGGTGTTCCATCTCCCGTAACATCCAAATCGCGCAACTCCACATAATCTCCATATGGCAATCCTGTCCAAATCATATCAACGGACTGGAAGTCAACCAGAGAGCGGCGCATACGGGTTACATCATCATAAAAGCGGAGTTGAATTTTTTCAAACGCAGGTGCTGGCGTTCCTGGCCATTCTGGATTGGCCTGTAAGCGCAAGCGATCCGCATCCCAGCTTACTACTGTGTAGGGACCAATACCACCACAAGTACTGGTTGGATCGTATGCTTCGCCAAAGCATTCGCTGCTAACAGGAAAATATGGTGGTGTGGCCAAAAGGCTCAGGAAGTAACCTGTGGGTTCTTGCAAAACAATTTTGACAGTGAAGTCGTTGACAACTTGTACAGCGTCAGGATCGGCAAAATTGTCTTCGTTTGCATCTTTGAGAAACGCATTTACCAAAAAGTTACCCAGTCTTGCTGAGCGATCAATTGCCCATTTTACGTCATCGGCGGTAAAGGTTGTGCCATCTGGAAAGTTTAGCCCGCGTCGCAGACGAATGGTGTATTCGAGGCCGTCAGCAGAAATAGAGGGAAAGTCGGAAGCCAGCAGCGGAACGATTTCGTTCTGGCTGTTGAGTGTATAAAGGCCACTCATAATGTTGTTTTTGATTTCCCAGTTGATGAGATCTGAACTACCAGCCGGATCGAGGTTGTCTGGTTGTCCTAGTATGCCAATTACTAATTCATCGGCAGGTGTACCTACGCGAGATTCTCCTGGATCAATTTGGGCGATGTTTTCACTGGTCAAAACAAGCCATTGTGTAGCCAGGTCATCGATTGTCTGGTTGTTTTTGAGTGTCTGGATGGCTGTGTTGAGTTTTTCCAGTAAATCGGTGTTTGTGGCGGCAACGGCTATGGTGTAGGCTTTGCCGGTTATCCAGGCATCACGGCCGTTTCCGTTGACAATTTTCAGTTGTTCCGGATAGGTTTGCGCAAAGTAGGTGGCCGTGTAGTTATCTACAATAACAGCGCGCAATTCTTCATTGACAAGTGCCTGAACTGCTTCGGTTACGCCGGGAAAGGGGCGTAAATCACTGTCTGTAAGCCCTAGTAGTGTGCGTGCTACTTTTTCAGCCTCACTTCGCTCTTTTACGCCTACCAGCATGCCGGGCTGGATATCAGCATAGGAAGCGATTTCTTGTTCATCGGCCAGTACCAGCAGAACTTGTCCTATTTCCAGGTATGGCTCAGTAAAAGCAATTCCTTTTGGGGGGGTGTCGGCAACCACCAAACTTGACATAACGGCATCGAAGTCTTGGTTGGGGTTATTGGCCAATGCTTCCAGGACGCCTTGGGAAGGGGTAACTACGAATTCGTATTCGAGGTCACTCAGGGCAGCAATATTACGCATGATTTCTTCATTCAGGCCAATGATTTTGCCGAAGGGGTCGAAACTGGTAAAGGGTTCGTTTGGGGCGTCGGTGGCGATGACGATGAAGTTGTCTGGGGGGATTTCGGCCGTTTCTGGTGTGGCAATTTGTGGTTGTGTTGGTTCGGGTGCAGGCACAGTAACGGCCGTTTCCGGTTCGTCTCGGCGACAACCAACTACCAGCACCAGCAAAATCAAACAAAGTACAATTGTTTTTACGCTACGTTGCAGTTTCATACACCTTTCCTGCAGCAGACACCATGCGTCTATGGACACATTGGTATTCTGTTTTATCATTTTATGTGGAAGTATAGCCAATGGATCAAAGGGGGCAACCAGCCAGAGGCGGTATTTAGATAACGTTATATTCCTGAATGAGACAGCCAGCAGCAAAACGGCCGTAATCCAGCACCGAAATATCCAGCGAATGTGCGGCCCTATCCAGAATAATCTCCGACATCAACAACCCCGCTGCCGGCCCATGCATAAACCCATGCCCGGAAAAACCGGTAACCACATAATACCCTTCCAGTTCGGGAACGGCGCTAATAATTGGGTGGGCATCCGGTGTTACCTCATACAACCCAGCCCAATGAGCCAGCAAGCCAGCCCTTTCCAGGATAGGTAATCGTTTGATGGCTGCCTCCAGATGCACCATTTCCCATTCTTCGTCCACACTTTCATCAAATCCGGGCTTTTCATGCGGATTAGACATGCCTGTTAGCAAACCTTCTCCCTCCCGATGGAAGTAAAGACTCTGGGCAAAATCAATGACAAAGGGAAAGTCGGCGGGAATTTCGGGCATTGGGGTAGTCGTCAGCATTTGTCGGCGCAATGGCACAACAGGAAGTGGAATTCCAGCCATTTCACTGACTTGGGCAGACCAGGGACCGGCGGCATTGACCAGAATTTTACAGGAAACACGCCCCTTGGGTGTATGAACGGCCGTTATCCGTCCCCCGCTGGTTTCTATACCCGTTACGGGCATTTCTGTCAACGCTCGTACACCCAACCGTCGCGCTGCTTGCACATACCCATTCACCACTCCATTCGGGTCAGCCAATCCATCCCGTGCATGAAACGTCCCTGCCAACACATCATCCGCCTGTAACAATGGCACCCGTTGCCGCACCTCATCACCAGACAGCCACTCTGTCATTACACCCAGACGGTGCTGCAAGGCCACATTATGCCGAAACGTTTCTACATCTTTCTCATTAGTCAATAAAAACAAATAGCCACAATATCGCAAATCGATCGCCTGACCAATTTCCTCTTCAAATCGGTCTAACATGGGCAGGCTTAGTTGAGACAGGCGGATATTAATCTCGGTACTGAACTGATACCGAATTCCTCCGGCACATTTTCCTGTTGCCCCCATACCAAAAAAGGGAGCGCGTTCTAGCAAAAGTACATCCCGACACCCCCGCCGCGCCAGATGATAAGCCGTGCTGGCTCCCATCACACCACCACCAACAATAACTACTTGTGTTTTGGTTGGCAAATCACTCATTTTAAATAGTCACCTTCTTTCCCAAGTTTTGTAAACGGCCGTTCTGCACCGCCAGATGTGCGGCAATGGCATCCTGAACAGCTACCCCCACTGACTTAAAAAAGGTTATTTGTTCCGGGCTTGTACGACCAGGTTTGTCGCCATTAAGAATTTCGCCCAGTTCTGCATGAATGTGGTCAGGGGCAATGTCACCATTTTGGATAGGAATGATAAGGTCTCCGGCTTCGGCAAGAGCGGCCGTTCTGGCATCCACCACCACCAATGCCCGTCGGACAGTCTCTACATCTACCTCTTGCATTTGCGGGGAAAACGAACCAACACCATTTACATGTGCGCCCGGCTTAAGAAAACGGCCGTCAAAGACAGGTGTACTGGAAGTTGTCGCCGCGCAAACAATATCCGCCTCTAAAACGGCCGAATTCGCATCATCCATCACCAATATACGCGTAGGCACGCCATTCCGCCCGGC
>RFGV01000219.1 GCA_003696605.1 Chloroflexota bacterium
AGAGGGGTGGGGGATAAGGGGAAATCAAAGCTACAAATCATTACCCGAATAGGACTGATTGAACGATTTATTGCACAGGGGAAAATCTGGCACGATGTTTTTGAGCAAGGCAAATGACAGTGCCGGCCAATTGACAAAGGAGGGGTCTTTGACCTTAACCCGGTACAGTTTGCCAGATTCATCGGCCATAAGCCAGTGGATGATGGTCCCGCGCCAGCCTTCCACCAGCCCAAAGGCAGGTTCAAAGGGCGGCAATTTACCCAGGGGAACAGCCAACGGCCCGGTTCCCGGCAACGCTTCAAAAGCCTGTTTAATCAGGCTAACCGCCTCCCTGGCTTCCTGCACCCGCACCATCGTCCGGGCGTATACATCCCCACTGGCAAAAACGGGAACGTTAAAGCAATACTTTCGCCAAAACACCTGTAATGTTTTTTTGTACTAGATGTAGCATAGTCAACTCTTATTATCCTACTACATCTAGTGGGTCGCAACGTGCCAAACAAAATTGGCGAAGATGTTGATTTTGAGGCTATTTTTCGTGATTCGACCTCTGATTGCACAAAATTTACGGTAGTTCGTGAATTCGTGAAAGATTCGTGGATGGCTGAGCAGTTACGTAAAAAATTTTTATAAACCTGATATTCGGTTGCTGTTTACGGCCCCCAACTCATCCGTTCTTCGAACCAGCCGAATGAGAGTGCCGGGTCTATCGCCGGGTCTGAGATTTGTCCGTCAACCGGACCGGGCAAGTCAAACAATTTACGCTGGTTCGTCCCATCGGCATTCATTACCCAGACCGCCCAGGTCCCCCCTCTATTAGAAGCAAAGGCCAGATATTTGCTGTCAGGCGACCAGGCCGGCAAGTAGCTGTCGGCATCAGGTGTTGAGGTTAATTGAGTCAGGCTGGCTTCTCCTCTGCTGGCGGTAAAAGTGAAGATTTGCCAATGCTTGCTCTCATCTTGCAGGGGAACAGCCACCGTATCACCATCTGGAGCGGCGGCTGGGACGGTTTTGCCGGTCTTGATGATAGGGCCATTGATGCCCCCGTTTCTGTCCATAATATATAGACCCTCTTGGGGAAAGGAGTTGTAATAGATGATTCGTTCTCCCAGCCAATCGGGATTGGTCCCTTCCCCTAATTTGTTCGGGACGACTCCTGGATAGATACCCTGGGTAATAATGATAGGATTTCTGTCCCGACTCTCTTGCCGGCTGTGATAGACTATTTCGTCGCCTTGCCGGTTGAAACTGGGATGGACATCTTCAATAAAATTGGTCAGGTTTTGGAAGCTGGTCAGGTCGATAAAATTAGTCAGGTAGATGAGCCGCTGTCCCCAATCTCTATGTCCCCATGAATGGAGGGCCATTCCCTCACCATTCCTGGTAAAAGCGGGCTGGCTGGCCCGCTCAAAGAGCAGTTGGGGTTGCCAGTTATTTTTAGCTTCCGCCAAATAAATATGATACATACCGTTTTCGAATACTGGTACGGCAATCTTGCCCATGAGAGGAGGAGGGGCAGGGGGGGGAATGGGAGGATCTGGTGAAGATAAAGAAGATGGTGGGCAATCAGCCGTTTGGGTAGTTAGTTGAGCCGATTCGGATGTACCTGCTTCATTGACGGCAACAATAGAGAAGCTGTATGACTGGCCGCAAGTCAGGTTACCTACCGTAAAACTTTGGCTTTCTGGTGGCAGTTTGGCAATGATGGTGTCGTCTTGCCGCAGAATCAGTTGGGTATAGTGGCCGACGGGATTAGTCCAACTGAGGGTGATGCTGGTGCCGGTAGCCTCCACAACCTGGAAGTCAGATGGAGCGGCAGGTATCTGAACTGGTTCCTGGCTGGCTTCTTGGGTGGGTTCTCCAAGAGGTTCAGCAGTCGAGTCTGGGGATAATTCTTGGGTGGTTTTTTCAACCGGCTTGTTGGTGGGGTTTTCCTTTTTGTGGGGAACTGGCTGATTGGGTAGAGGAGAAGCAGGAACCTGAATTGTTTCAGTGGTGGGCGGCAGTATATCTGGTTCAGCAGTTGGAGGGGACGTTGGAGTATCTGTAGTCTTAGCAATTGGGGAAGGCGTTGATGGGGATGGAGCAGGACGGGTTAGTATAACCATAACAGCCCCCACCACCAGACACAGAATCAAAAAAATACTTGCCCCGGCCAACATCAGCTTGCCTCTGGCGGCTAGGAATTTGCGAATCCGGGCCTGCCGCAGAAGCATTCTGGTATAGCGGTAATCGGAGGGAAGTTTTGATAGCTCGGCAATAGCTTCATCAAAATTCCCTTCTTTTAAGGACCGTTTGGCTTTGTCGTATCGTGCTTCATTAAGGTGTATCTGCGTTATAGATATTTTATCGTTCATCAACTTATTGAGCCTCCATCATTCGATTGTCCGAGAGAGGGCTTGTTCCAGAACAGTTTTGATTTGCCGGGGAAGATTTTGTTCCAACTCGAGACATTTTTCCAGTGCCCCAATAGCCTCATCGAATTTTTCCGCTTCTTTCAATTTTAACCCTTCTTGTAGTTGGTTTTTGTACTGTCGGACCCACTCTTGTATTTTTTCTTTGACGCGTGCATATCGCTTATCCAGGCCGATAATTTTGTCCAGATGAGAAAGAAGCCGTTCAAAATCTGCCGACCATTCGGGTTGGGCAAAGTCCAGATTGCCGGCCATTTCTGCGGCGACTTCCAGCAGTGCCCTTATCCTGGCTTGCCGTTCAGCTTCTTTTGTCTGGGCCAATCTGGCTTCGTACTCACCTTTCAGTTCAGCCGCGTTCTGATAGTTCAGGTCCACCTTGAGAATCTGTGCCAGCAGGTTGATAGCTTTTTCCAGATTGGTGATGTCATTCTTTTCTCCCAAAACGGTGGCTTGCCGGTAAAGTTGAAGCAGTTCAACCTGCTGTTGGGCTGTTTGGAGCTGTTGGGCGGCAGATTGATAATCGGCATTCCACTTGACAATGGGGGTTAATAGTGCCACCACTTCATACCACCAGTCAGGATTCTTACGGGCTTCTTCTATTTTTTTCTGCGCCTGCTCGTAACGGTTCGCCATCTCCAGATGCTGTTGGGCTTGTTTCCTGAGCTGTGCCGCATTTTTGTACTCTTGTTTTTGTTTCAAAATATCGGTCAGCAGGTCGATGGCATCAGCCCACCGTTCGGCTTGCAGATGTTCCATGGCGGTGCGGTAGTAGATGGCTAACTGCTTCTGCAATTCGGCCTCTTCCAGCAGTTGGCTGGCATCTTGGAAGCCGGCATCTATGGCTTGAATTTTGACCAACCGGTCAATCGCCTCATCCCATGCTTCCTGGGCCATAAACTGACGGGCGGCAGTGTAATGCTGGTGCAGGGTATTCTGTTTACGGGCTTGTTCCAGGCGGGTATCCACATCACGGTAATCGGGCAGAATATCCTGAACATGCTCGAACGCGTCAACGGCCTGTTGCCATTGTTCTTCCTTTAGGGCATCCAGGCCGCGGGCATAATGAGCGGCGGCTGACCGGTAAAGTTCAGCCTGCTTTAGCATCCGCCGGACATCAGCCTGGCGGTATGATGAACGAAGCTGTTGAATTTTCTTTAGTTGCTCAATCGCTTTATCCCACTGTTCAGCGGCCAGCATTTGTTCGGCCTGTTCAAAATGGTGCTGTAACTTCTGCTGGATACGGGCTTCGGCCAGCTTTTCCGGAACGTCTTTGTAAGAAACGTCCCCCGCTTCTTTTTCTAGCTGTTCATAGACCATAATTGCATTTTTCCATTCCTTGCGGTTGAAATATTCCTCTGCTTTTTGATAGAGTTCGGCCAGATGTTTCTGGCGGTGAGCTTCTTTCAGCCGCTGGCTACAGTCGCCGTGGTAGTCCGGCTCATTTTTTTTGGTCACAATTTCTCCCCAGCACTGGATAGCCTCATCCCATTTCTCAGCCTGAAATGCTTTTTGTCCCTCCAGATACTTCTCCAGCAGATATTTTTCCCGTAAGGCTTCACGATAGCGGTTTTCTACACCTCTAAACTGCGGGTCAATGTCAACTGCCGTTTTGAGATAGTTCACAGCCGCTTCCAGCCTGTCCAGATTGAACGTTTGGCACCCTTCGTTTAGAGCGCGGACCCCTTTACTGTAATTATCCTGCAGTTTAATCTTTTCGCGGGCGTATTCTAACTGGCTTTGGGCGTCTTTGTAGGTTTTATCGAGCTGGACCACTTTCTCCAGCGCAGAAACGGCTTTTTCCCATTCACCGTTGGCAAGTGCCTGCATACCGCGCTTCCAAAAGTTATCCAGCTCAACCTGCTTCTCCGCCTCGGCCAGAAGGGTTTGAGTATTTTTATAGTTGGGAATCTGCTGTAAATAGCGGATAGCGGCTCCCCATTGTTTCATTTCTAAGGCATCCAGGGCTTGCTGGTACAGGTCGCTTTGCCTGATTTCTTCTCTGACCTCGTCTAGCTTTTCCTTAGCGTCGGGATAGTCGGGACGGGTTTGGATAATGGCTTCCAGAGTGGCTTTGGCTGCCCCCCATTCTTCCTTACCGATATGCTTCATCGCCTTGTTGAACTGTTCTTGCAGATGGTGTTCTTCACTGGCAGATTGGTAAAGAGATTCGATATCATCCCGATAGTTGGGCCGTTTCTGGAGAATCTTCTTCAATTCGGCGGCCGCCTTGGCCCACTCTCCGTCATTGCGATGTCGGTGGGCCAGTGCATAAGAAAGTGGAAGCTGGGCCTCCGGACGTTCCTGGAGAACCTGATTTTGACTGAGAATTTCAATGACCGAGTCCCAGGCTTCTTCATTGAGATAATCCTCGGCTTCCTTCAGCCAGGCATCGAACTGGCGCTGTCGTCGGCTTTCGGTCAGCCGGGTTTGGACATCCTGGTAGTTGGGGTCAATAGAGGCGGCCCGACCAAAGGCAGCGACGGCTCTGGCCCAATCCTTTTTCTCGAAAGCCTGCCGGCCTTCGTTATAGGCTTCGACCAGATTTTTCTGGCGGGTTGCCTGAGTGTAAAGGGCCTGAACATCCCGGTAGTGGTCATCCAGAGCCATCAGTTCTACCAGAGCCTCTACCGCCTGGTCCCAATTTTCTTTGTTCAGGCTGGCCTGCGCGCGTTCATACAATTGCTGGAGCTTTTTCGCTTTTTCTTGCTCTGCTTTTTCTTTTTCGGCTTTTTCGCGGGTTTCCAGAGCTAAGAGGTAGGCGTCTTTATAATCGGCATCGATGCGGATAATCTCTTCGTACAGGTCGGCGGCCTTATTCCACTGTTTCTGCTGTTCGTAATCTTTTGCGCCTTTGTATAGGACTTGCAAATGCAGGTCGGCCTTTTGACCCTCTGGAGTTTTTTGCCAGTTTTTTCTGGCCTGGTCAACCAGATTATCGATATTGGCCAGGTCGGGGGCCAGTTTACGCGCCCGGCTCAGGTAGCTCAACGCCTGTCCCCACTGTTTTCCTTGCAGGGCATCTCGTCCGCGAGTATAAAAGCGCCATGCCTGTGATTGGATGTCGGTAGCCCGGCCCTGGGAGTCCGGTTTATGATAGGGGTGGAGAATGCGGGTGGTGGCATCGGGAGGGGATTCGGGAATTATATCCGGGTCAAGCTCCTGAAGCTGGCGGTCAATCTCCTTGATTTGCTCCTGGATGTTCCCGATTTCCAGGGTGATGTGGGGCGGGACATCAATACCGTAGGTGGCTTTCTGCAGGTTCCGTTCATTCAGTCTTTGTAGATGCCGTTTCTTGAGTTCCTGCAGATGCCGGATTTTTTCCTTTTTTTCCGCATCTTCCTGGCGGAGCTGTTCGGTTGCGGTGGGTTGTTTTGTATCTGTTGGTACTTCTTGAGAAGAGGGCGGCAAGGGTGATGGTTTTTGAGGCGCGGGTTCTGTCCCCAGAAGGTCGACAAAAATATTGCCGTCTGGGACCTGCAAATACAAAACCGGGGTAGCCCATTCCTCGGTCCCAGAGTTTTTAACGTTGTTTTGAATGGCGATTCTGGCCCAGGTTAGGGCCGTTTCGACCGGCCGGCCTTCGGCAATGAGCTGGTAAAATTCGGCGGCAAAGGCCAAAGCTGCATCATCAGAGATTTCAAACTGCATTGCTACCACGGCCGGTACCCCAACATCGGCCAGACTTTGGGCTACCCCTAGCTGGTGGGTGACATCTTCAGCCTGGGCACCGGTCTGGCAGGCATTCAGCACCACCAGACGCAGGCTGGTAGCGTTTCTCAAAATAATGGATAGGTCCCGTTCCCCTACGGTATGGCCCGCTCCCAGGACATTTTCCAGCAGAAGATTGCCAACTCCGCCATGTCCCATAAAATGGATAATGTGGGGGGTATTTTTAGGGTCGCGGATTTTTCTCTTCAGGTCATCCAGACTGGCTGCCGATATCGTATCTATTTGTACCCGGACCTGACCTCCTTGATTGAGAGAGGATAGCTTGTCCTGGATTGACCTCATCTCCCGCTGGATATTCAGCATACCGCTGTTTTCAGGATTGGCCGAAACCAGCAGAACGCGCAGGGGTGGGTCGTAGGTAAAGTTGAGCGGGGCTGCATCGAGCCAGCGGCGCAGTACGGGCGTGTCCTGCTGAAAGGCTAAAAAGTCGCCCCGCACCCGCCTTCTGGTGGTGTCGTACAACAGTTCCCAGGGGAGATTGATTAAATTTTTAGCCTCATTCTGGATATTGAGCACCACGGATAGAGATTTACCCGTCTTTTTGGCTTGCTGAAGGCTCTCCCGGTACAGTTCCAGCGTACGCTCCTGGAAGATGGTCTCGAAAAGTTGCTTACCGAATTCCTCCGGGGTCAGGATAGAGATGCCCGACCGCTGAGGTGTACTTGCTGGGAACCATTCTTGGCGGGGCCTTTTGATGTTGGCCCGGTACTCTCGTAAGGTGTCTTCAATAACCGTCGGGTCCAGCGGGAGTATCAAGGTGGCTGTATTTTCCCCTACTGGCGAGCTAACATCAACTCGGTAGCGATGGGGTACCGGCGGATAAAGGGTGATTCTGATTTCAAATGTTAAGTTTTTTGCTATCTCTGTCATCTAATATACCTCTTTATCTGGACCAGCTTATACTCTCATGAGTCCAGCCAGGGCCGGATTCACGACATACATTGATGCAGTTCTCACCGTCGAGATTACCAGCAACCTCCAGCAATGTTTGTCGTCCTGTCCCATCGGGACGTATTACCTGAATCGACCAACGGCCTGGCTCAGTTTCTGCGGCAAAGGCAATCAATTCTCCATTAGGAGACCAGGTAGGAATGCCGTCCCGTCCGGGGGTAGTGGTTAATCGAACAGGCTTTCCTCCAGCCAGTTCAATCAGCCATACATCCCAATTCTCGTTCTGATTGCGAGTGTAGGCAACCCACTGTCCATTGGGAGATACAGCCGGGGCGATGTCAGTTATGTCATCGGTTAAGAATTTGAAACCAGAGCCGTTGGTATTAACCACCGCCAGTCCACATCTGGTTCCCTGACAGGCCTGGACTACCAAACGCCCGTCCGGTGTCCAGGCCGGAGTTTGGCCTTTCTCTAACGGTACACCATCGCCGGGGGTATCGCTGAAATGAATTTCTTTCTGCTCCTCTTTGATAAATTCAAACACTGTCGACTTGCTGTCAAAACTCCATTGAGGGCGGTAGGCTTCTAACATTACACTGATGGTATTTTGTGTTTTATCTGTCAATGAGATACTGTAAAGCCCAATATGGTTGTTAGCCCACGATATGTAAGCCAGTTTAGTACCATCTGGACTCAGCGATGGTTGGCCGGCATTAAAAATAGAAATGACTTCTTTCTTGCTGGGAAGTTCTACTACCTTTACGCTGAATATTCTGTTTACTTCGTCAAATTCAGAATAGGCGAGCCGACCGCTAATTACAGGTGCTGAAGGAGGAGCAGATGTATTCGTGGGTACAGGGG
>RFGV01000220.1 GCA_003696605.1 Chloroflexota bacterium
GGGATAGGGCCCCTTTCTTTCAACTATAATCAACCTCAATCCGGCCTGCTCTTGCGTCCCGCGTTTGCGGAATCGCAAAAAGCGGGCGCAAGAGCAGGCCGACCCTCTACGTTGGAGGTTCGCCAAGATTGTTGAACCATTGGCTCAACGGTAAAATATTAATCCAGCCTTCAGTCCAACAGGCGATCACTAACTTTCTCCCGGCAAACTAACAATGGTTACTTCAGAATAATAGGCAAGTGAATAAAGTAATCTACATCTGCTCCAGGAGAAGGGGTTTGGTCACTGGCAACATTGGAATAACTTGAATACGCGCCATCACCGTGACGATGGGCGCGGACACGATAATAGTAGGTTGTATCACTGCTCAGTCCAGTATTGTTATAGCTGGTCACGTTCGCCCCAACTGTGGCAATTTCCGCCCAGCCAGTACTCCCATCAGGCGAACGCTCGATGTGAAACTCCGTTTCATCGGGCGAGTTGTCCTGCCAAGTCAGGTTAATTTGGGTTGACAAGACGGCCGTGGCGCTTAGATTTGAGGGTGTACATGGATACGTGGCAGCACTGGCTACATTGCTATAACCGGAAAATTGCCCATCACTATGGCGATGCGCCCGCACTCGATAGTAGTAGGTCGTACTACAATTTAACCCGGTGTTATTGTAACTGGCTACATTAGTTCCAACGGTGGCAATCTGTATCCAGCCTGAACTCCCGTTCGGTGAACGCTCAATGTGGAATTCCGACTCATCGGAAGAGTTATCTTGCCAAGTCAGATTGATTTGGGTTTGAGAGACGGCCGTGGCGTTCAAATTGGAAGGTGTACACGGATATGTAGCAGCACTAACTACGTTGCTGTAGCTGGAGTACACCCCATCGCTGTGGCGATGCGCCCGCACCCGATAGTAGTAGGTTGTACTACAACTTAATCCAGTGTTATTGTAACTGGTTATACTAACCCCAACAGTGGTGATTTCTGTCCAGCTAGTGCTGCCGTTTGGAGAACGTTCAATATGGAAATCCGACTCGTCAGAGGAGTTATCTTGCCAGGTCAGATTGATTTGCGTTTGAGAAACAGCCGAAGCTTGCAAGTTGCCAGGGGGTAGCGGTGGTGGCGGCCCTATACAAGAGAAAGTTTGCCAGGGGATATAATCCACCCCATCACTAACCGACTGTCCATTTCCACCAGGGTTGCCGGAGTGAGTCGGGCCAAGGACACTACCCCACCAATGGCCCTCGGCAGTTACGATAGTCTCTGGAGTATTATTATAGATACCGAAATCGGTATTGTTGTAGATGTCATTGCACGCAAGCGTAGGAGTCGAACCACCCAATACCTCGAGGCCACGATAGTTATTTACCAAAGAGACGTAAGAAATGTTGGGTGAAGCATTGGTAAGGCGAATAGCTCCATCCTCAATAGGGTTACCGGCCCCGGAACCATCCCTACCACTGTAACGAATGACCGCACGGGTGATAATA
>RFGV01000221.1 GCA_003696605.1 Chloroflexota bacterium
CTGAAAGCCAGCTTCCAGCGAGGGAAAAGCACCCATAATGGCATCGCCAATCGTTTTGACAACAGCACCACCCTGAGATTCAACATTGCGGCGCAAGATGTCGAAATGGGTGGCCACAAGATCAAACGCAGGTCCATCGCCCACCCGCCGGTAGAACGCCGTGGACCCCCGCAAATCAGTAAACAAAATGGTGACTGAAGAGATATGAATCTGCATCCCCTTACGTAGCGATTCAAAGGGAAAAATGTCGCGGAATGGCTGCAAGGTCAGAGCACGCGCCCCGGTAAGAACATAATCGGCCCAATGCAACCGTTCCACACCGATAAGGTGCGGTTGGTGCTCAGTATTGGTAATAGTCAGGGTCACATTCCCCGCGCCCACTTGTACCACTGTCGGATTAAGTGTTTCCGCCAACTCGAAGTAAACTTGCCGGGACAAAGATGAAGTGGCTTCATCAGAGCTACTTACAATCAGACGAGCTTGCCAGGGTCGTGGCATGCGCCACTCTTCAAAAGAATGCACCGTTTCTTGCCAGGCGGGGTGTGTTGGCCAGCGAAGACGGTATTCACCTGCTTCCAAATGGAGCTCAATGGTCCGCGTTTCACCAGGAGCCAGCCATTGTTGGGCCAAAATATGGGGTGTATTACGTGGCCCGCCGACACAATAGATGGGTGTTCGCGCCTCCCGTATCGCCCGGTGTGGCCGAAAAGTAATCTGCACAGCATGTTCAAAGTCGGCTTCATAGACAATACGACAAAAAGGACAATGTGCCTGGTGCTCAAGCTCCGCAAGATGGGTGTTACTTGTGCGAGGACTACGGCACACAGGACAGGCAACATCCCATTGTAATTCCAGCAGACCCACACGGGCCGCATGAAAAAAGAGCCGAAGAACATCTTGCTCGTCGGCCTGCCAGCGACGTGCCCATAAAAGGGGATGCATGTTCGCCACCTCACTCTCCGGCGCAGTTTTGACCACGTGGAGCAGACGATCTATTAAGAGGCGGTCCAATCCTTCTGCGACAAGACGCTGTGCATATTGTTCCAGCAGTACTGAATCAGGCAATGGCCCGGATGTTGGGAGCGGTACGCGTTCATCTGGTTGGGTCTGCTGCTGCGCCAGTTCATCAAGGATGCGGAAGGCACGTCCAAAGCGAAAACGGCTGATCAAGCCGATCTGAACGGGGATGGCCAGATAGCCCAACAGGTTGGCTGGTTCAGCCTCAACTGTGTAAGTGAGCAGACTGCCGCCGCTGTCATTCGGTGTCAGGTGCAAGGTGACAACCATACGGGCCACAGGGCCACGCCGATAGGTACGCACGATACGAAACCACCAGGGAGTTACCCATTCGAAAGGGGGTTCTTCCCACTCAATGCGTTGCCCAAAAATGCGTATGCTGAGCAGGTGTATCGGTGCCTGTACGCTTGTGTCATCCAGAATGTCCACATCGGGTAACCCTGTCAGGGCGTTGAAACGGTCCGTGTCACTGACCAGGGGCCAGATCTGTTCAGGTGGTGTTTGTAAGTGCCATTGCCAGGAAAAAGTAAAGGACATTTTTATACTCTCAAAAACCTGGTGACTCTCCCTAACTAAAGCGGAAAACTGTACTCAAGTCTGCAATCTGGAGTTGTGTCTATTCATCTTGCTTGCGTGGAGTTTGTCGAACGCTTGGACAATGTATTGGATATGAGATACCATATTTTTGAATTGTGCCCATGCCTCACCCACGTGTCAAGTCTGATCGGGGAAAAAGAGGAGGATTTTATCGTAAAATTTTGGTGAAAACAAAGACGGTTTTTTGATTTGGCCGGTGGTAATTGTGCGAAATGCCTGAGACACATTGCCCACAGTGTGGCGGAGACAAAATGATCGTACAGCGTTCCAGGGGATGGGGGTCTCTGATGCTGCTCCTGGGTTTGCTCATATTTGCCGCAGGGTACATCCAATTACAAACCTGGTTTCCGGCAGATACTTTCTGGCAGGATTTTGTAATGTCAGGGACTTTACCCATTCCAGAACAGTACACCGGGTGGGATGTGTTGAAGTATGCTGTCTTCTTTGCAGCCATCAGTGCTTCAGGAATTGCCCTGTCCGGTTTTGGGGGGTGGCTGATAGCCACATCGGTTTTGATGTGTGCGGATTGTGGGTATAAGGGTAGGGAAAGTTGAGGGTGATGTTCCAAGACAAGGAACAAAAAAGGCCAGTCTCATGACCGGCCTTTTATGTCAATCAGCGTACAAGATTTATAGAGGGTATAGTTCCCCAAACTTGTGACGCAGGTAACGAATATACGGCTCTATTGTCAAGGGACCGCCGGTAACACGTTCTATCAGTTCGTCGGCTGTAAACTTGCTGCCATGCTGATAAATGTTTTCCTGCAACCAGCGTAACAGCGTACCAAACTCGCCCCGTCCAATTTCATCTGAAATTTCCGGATGGGCTTCCAGTGCTTTTTCAAAGAACAACGCACTCATAATGTTACCCAGCGTGTATCCCTGAAATGCGCCTCCTACCAGGCCGCCATACCAGTGGACGTCTTGCAATACGCCGTCACGGTCATCTGGTGCGCGCACACCGAGATCTTCTTCGTAGCGGGCATGCCATGCATCAGGCAAATCTTTGACCGCTAGCTTGCCTTCCAGCAATGCCAGTTCCAGATCGAACCGAATCATGACGTGCAGGTTGTAGGTCACTTCATCGGCGTCGGTACGAATGAGAGAGCGTTGTACTTTGTTAATTGCCCGGTAAAAAGTATCCAGGGAAACATTGCCCAGTTGGTTGGGGAAGACGGCCTGGAGTTTGGGGTAGTAATGTTGCCAAAACGGCCGACTTCTTCCTACCAGATTTTCCCAAAGTCGGGATTGGCTTTCGTGGACACCGGATGAAGTACCACCAGCCAGAGGCGTTCCATCCAGTTCCATGCGGATTCCTTGCTCATATAGCGCGTGGCCGGCCTCGTGGAGTGTGCTGAAGAGTGCTTCGCTCAAGTCGTTTTCTTTTACGCGTGTGGTGATACGCACATCGCCCAACGAGAATTTGGTCATGAATGGATGGTGGGTTTTGTCTTGCCGGCCACGATTGAAATCATAACCGTAATCTTTGATAATTTCCAGACCAAAGGCCAGTTGTTTGTCTTCTGGAAAATACTGGTGGAGACAACTGTCGTCGGCTGGTTCTGCGGCGGTGATGGCTTGTACCAGGGGGACAAGTTCGCGCCGCAATTCGGTGAAGATGCGACGGAGGGTTTCTGCTTTCATGCCCTCGTCGGAAAAGTCAATAAGGGGATCGGCGATATGATCATAGCCGGGGAAGCAGTCGGCAATGCGGCGGCTGTATTCAATTCCTTTTTCCAGGTATGGTTGCACGGCGGCGAAATCGTTTTCTGGCCGGGCTTTGGCCCATGTCTGGTAGGCGGCGGCTGAGTGGGCATACACTTCGGCTAACAGGGTGGGAGGCACTTTGGTGGCTTTTTCGTAGGCGCGACGGGTTACGCGAATGAGGCTGGCATCGTCGCTATCGTAGGGGAGGCTTTCTTCATACGGCCGTAATTCATCGAGTAACTTGCCGATAGCGGGGTCGGTGAATTTTTCGTGGGCAAGTCGTCCCAAAGTGGCCATTTGTCGCCCTCTGGCAGCGGCTCCACCTGGTGGCATGTAAGTTGATTGGTCCCATTGTAAAACGGCCGTTGCTGAATTCAGGTCGTTTACTTCAAGCAAACGTGTTTTGAGTTCCTGTAATTTCTTTTCCATGTTTCAATCTCCAAAATCGGTGTTGGTAAGGCAGGGAAAATAGCGAAAGTACCGCTTTTGTTGCGTGCTTTGCCCTGGATTGAAGATGTTTTTGTTAGGTGATTATCTAACCAATGGGGATCGTATCTGATTTGAGGGGAAAGTCAAACGAGAGAAGAGGATTTGGAAAGCGCGGATTTTGAAGAACGGCCGTTTCGATATCGGCGCTCGATATTTGTAACGGTGATTCGTCCCAGCAGGAAAGCAACGGCCGTTATGGCCCCGATGATCACCCATGTGCCGCGCGAAAAATCTACGCCATGCGAGCCAATCAGCGTCAACATCACCGCACCAGGCAAACGCCCCAGGAAGTTTGCCGCCAAAAATCGGCGCGAAGAAATACCACTTAACCCGGCAACAAAATTCATGATATCGGTAGGAAACACTGGCAACAAGAAAGCAATAGTAAAAAAGACAAACCCTTGCTTTTCACCAATTTCATACCATCTGTCCAGTAGTTCCGGCGAAACCAGTCGGCTGACTAACGGCCGTCCGGCTCGTCGTGCCAGCAAAAATGCTATCTGACTGGCCGACACAATACAAACCAGGTTAAGCAAAAACCCGCGCGTAAAGCCGTAAATATAACCGGCAACGACTAAAAACATATGTCCTGGAATAAATGCAACCAGCACTTGCAACAATTGGGCAGCAGCCAAAACCAATGGTCCCCAAGCTCCGTATGACTGAATTTTGGCGCTGATTTGTTCCTGGTTATGCAAAAAAGCCAACCCATTTTGGAATGTGATACGGGTATGCCAGACGAGAAGAAGGGTAAGCAGCGTAAGGATGCCAATTCCCAGCCAAAGGGTGATTTTACGTCCCAAATTTTGCAGTTGGGGAGAAGATTTAGCGGGGAGGGCAAGAGTGAGGTCACTCCAGGATGAGGTGGTATAGGGAAAACGGCCGTATCCCCCAGGCACGCCCTGATTCATGTACGATCGTTTTTGAGACATATCCAGCCTCCTCCTGCCAGTGCCTCCAGTCAATGCCTAAAATAGCCTTTCAATAATCCTACACCCAAACTCATAACTTGCCAACTTCAGGCAAACGTATTCTCTGACGGTCAGTCAAAAAGAAACGAACCAGTTCCGGTAGCCGACGCGCCCAGGCAGCCTCATGATGTTGGCCAAGAGGCTCTTCTATGTGCAACAAATCACGAAACGGCCGATATCCCTTATGCACCAAAATACGTTTCACTCGGCGCACAGTGGCATAATATCGGCGTGACCGTGCCCGCTCCACAGAATCCGGCCCATCATGCACCCCCCCATACTCCCGCGTGCCTGCATCCAGATAAATCTTTCCTGGCCGATACGGCGCTTCTTCCAAAAAACGGTAAATCGCTCCATCACCCACCCATAATGACGGACTCATCACCCCCGCAAAACCAAATACATCAGGATATCGAAAGAAAGCATACAGACTAATCAATCCCCCCAACGAAGAACCCACGATACCAGTATGCTGCCTGTTGGGCAATGTACGAAATGCCCCATCAATCAAAGGCTTAATCGTCTGCACCACAAACGCCAGATACCTGTCCCCCTGCCCGCCGCCAAATTCCGGATCCGGAAAAGGCGTGTATTCAGCCAACCGTTGCGCCCCCGCATTCGGAATACCCACCACAATTGCTTCTTGCCCCTCTTCTCGGCCTAGTTGCTCCATAGTTTCATCCACATGCCATTCACCAGCGTAACTGGTTTCGGCATCAAACAGATTTTGGCCATCCTGCATATACAACACTGGATACCGGCGATTTTCATTTTTGAAATACGAAGGTGGCAAATAAACAAGTACATCCCGCCAATTACCCAGTTGTGGGCTATGAATGTGCTGACCAACCTTGATAATGCCAGATACAAGGTGGTGTGGGGGATAAACATCATGGTAATTTTGCCAATGAACTTTCTGCAACAATTCGCTCCTTTGAAATCACTTTTTAAGTAACAAAGTATCAATACATTTTAGCTTATTCGGTAACCATATTTCTCCTCTATTTTCCTTACTTTGGGCATTATGTCTAATGACAATGGTACTGGTATTCCTATCATGCATAAAATTGGCTCGCATCTGGCCATATTTCCTGCTACTTTTCTGTTGTGTTATACTGGCAGTAGAAATAGTTGTCTGGCTACTTGTCTCTGGTAAATGAAATGGAGTGAAGGAATGAGCGAAGAATCGCACAAGTTGAGCGAAAACGAACGAAAGCAACTGGAACATCAGATGCGTATGCGTTATGACTGGGACAACTTGATAGAGGACATGATTGAAGACGGCCGTCAACGTGGCCTTTTTGACGATCTGCCGGGCAAAGGCAAGCCGCTAAATCTGGGACCAACCTGGCAAGAACGGGGCAATACGCTGGCTAACAAACTTCTTAAAGACAATGACCTCAAACCGGCATGGATGATGCATCGGGATGCAATTCGGGATGAAATCGAACGATTGCGGGTAGATATTCTGACGACATGGACGCGGTATGAACAGGCTTTTCGATTTGCTCAGGCACCAGCCCATCAGGATGCATTGGTGTTGGGATGGGAAGATGCTTGTATGCGTTGGGAAGAGTGGATTGTGAATCTGAACCGGAAGATTCGGGATTTCAACCTGAAACGGCCGAATGACAACCTGGAAATATTCCACTTACGCCTCACTTACGAACTGGAACGTATTGGTGCTCCTCGCTGGCTACGCAACTGGAATCCAGGCGAGAAAGAATAAAAAAAATCTCCCTGAAATTCCCTCTGCCAAAAACAAAAATGACCAGCAATGCAAACAGCCTGCTGGTCATTTTACTTTTCGGGATGATAGCGGCTAGCGAATGCGAATCGCCACGTTTTTTACCTGGGTATAGTTGAGCAATGCCTCCAGTCCTTTTTCGCGACCAAACCCGCTTTGTTTGTAGCCGCCAAAGGGGGTTTCTTCACCACCGGCAAAATATTCGTTGATATAAATTTGTCCGGCCTTGATACGGGTAGCCAGCCGCAAGGCACGGCTGATGTCATTTGTAAAGATACCGGCAACCAGTCCATATTTCACGTTGTTGGCGATTTCAATTGCTTCTTCTTCGTCATGAAAGGTGAGCACAGTGAGAACCGGGCCAAAAATTTCTTCTTGGGCAATGCGCATTTCCGGGCGCGCATTGTCGAAGACGGTGGGCGCAACGAAGTAACCACGCTCCAGATGAGACGGCCGTCCTCCGCCAGTAACAACTTGTGCTCCCTCTTCCTGTCCTAATCGCAAATAATTCATTACCCGTTCATATTGTTCAGCCGAAACCAGTGGCCCCATATCTGGTTTTTCCAGGCCAGGACCGATGCGTAATTTTTGGGAATGGGCCACAAATTTTTCCAGGAACTGATCTTTGATGCGGGCATCTATGACCAGGCGAGAGCCAGCGGAGCAGATTTGGCCGCAATTGGCATAGATACCTTTGGCGGCTTCGGCAACGGCCGTATCCAGGTCGGCATCAGCAAAAACAATGTGTGGCGACTTCCCACCCAACTCCAACACTACCGGTTTAATATGGTCTGCGGCCATCTTCATCACCAACCGCCCCGTTTCCACCGAGCCAGTAAACGTCAGACTATCAATATCCGGGTGGCTGGCCAATGCCGCACCTGCTTCTTCACCAAATCCGGTGACCACATTGTACACGCCCGGCGGAAAGCCAATTTCTACAAATAATTCAGCCAGTTTGAGTGCCGTCAGCGGTGTTTGCTCAGCCGGCTTGACAACGGCCGTATTTCCGGCTGCCAGTGCTGGGGCCACACTTCGCCCCACCATATTCAGCGGCATATTCCATGGCACAATATGGGCTGTCACGCCCATCGGCTCCCGAATCGTAAAATCTACATAATCTGGCCCCAAAGGGATCTGTTCCCCATGCAATTTATCGGCCGCACCCGCATAATACTCAAAATACCGTGCGGTACTCATCACTTCCTTGTGGGCCAGTTGCAAAGGTTTGCCACTATCTCGTGTTTCCAGTTCCGCCAGCTCATCGGCATGTACTTCAATTGCCCGTGCCATGTTGTAGAGCATCCGGGCTCGTTCTTTAGGCTTCATCTGTCCCCAACGGCCATTCAGTGCAGTACGGGCCGCCTGCACCGCACGATCAATATCGGCAGCGTTACCTCGCGCAATTTTGGCAATTGGCTCCTCCGTGGCCGGATCGACTGTATCGAAATATTCGCCTGAATCCGGTTTGGCCCAACCGCCATTAATAAAGTGGTCGTATTTGTCGAACATCTGATACCTCCTCCGAGATAACAAGACCGGAATTGTTCCGGTATGGCTTCAGCTTCTTCCAGAAATGTCTGCCGATCAGGACAAATCAGGTGGCGTGGGAAACGGCCGTTTTCTGATGCACGTGACAGTAAGCCATTCCATCCAATGCCCGATTTCGACACCGCCGCCCACTTTTGGTTACAGCCTGACAGCGATGCGGGTCATCTTCAGGTTGGGCTGCTGCTTCGGCCGCCACTGCTGCTGCTTGTACCTGTTCGGACTGTTCTGCCTGTTCTGCCTGTTCAATCTCTTCCGCCTGCCGCACCAAATCCATCAGGGCATCGTACTCGGCATAAAAGCCAGCCACAATTTTGTCCGGGTCTGGCACCAGCCCGGCATCAGTGGCTACACCCATGAAAACTTTGCCTGCATAGCTGAGAATACTAATCCCCAGACTTACATGACCAGACTGCGGCACCCAGAACATAATGCCATCTATTTTCTGGCCGGCAAAATAAAGCGGGAATTGTGGACCGGGGACGTTTGTCATAACGGCCGTTGCCTTCATGGCAAACATTTCCACCATCAGCTTTTGAATTTCCGCCGGAGACATCCCCATTGCGTTCAAAATACCAAACGCTACCGGTGCTTCCTGCGACTTCTTCAACTCCTCCATCCGTTTACGGACTTCAGCCAGTCGCTCCAGCGGGTCTTCGATACCAACGGGCAAAGAGAGGAATACCAGGCCAAACTTATTGCCCAGCGTACCCATTTCTTCCGGCGTGCGCAAATTCACCGGCACAGCCGCCCGGAAATTCAACCCTTCTACGTTTTCGCCTCGCCCCACCATGTAGCGACGCAAGGCACCAGTCATGGCAGAGATCAGCACATCATTGACTGTTCCGCCAGTTACATTTTTGATGGCCTTGATGTCTGCCAGGGGAATCGGCCGTGTCCAGGCCGCCCGCTTGGCCACACCCAGTTCCCCCTTGAAAATCGTTTTCGGATCAGGTGTGCGTAGCACCAACCGACTGGCAGCCAATGCCGTATCAGTGCTTTGCAAGGCCAGCTCCAGCATACGCGCCGGATTGACTAATGTATCCAGGCTTTCTGACACCAGCTTGCCCGTCAGTTTGCCAGCCGCCCCCAGTACATTAGATGCCTGTTTGAAGAGCGCATCCAATGCCCCGCCGCGTTCTTCTGTGTCAGCTTCCACCTCATCGTCCGGTTGTGGCCAGGGCGAATCGGGACTCAAGTCAGTCAGGGAGAGTAACACTTGTACCAGTGCCATGCCATCCGCGATGCAGTGATGAATACGCACTAATAGCGCACAGCCCTCACCATACCCTTCTACCAGATGAATTTGCCACAATGGTTTGGTGTAATCGAGAGGGGTGCTCATAAAGTCGCTGACCAGTTCTTGCAGGGCAGTGTGATCACCGGGAGAAGGTAGGGCAATGCGATGTAGATGTGCTTTTAGCTCAAAGTTCGGGTCTGGCTCCCAGTATGGGGAAGCCAGCGGTAGTTTGGGAATGACAACGCGGTAGCGAAAACGATCGTATTTGAGGAGCCGGTATTTGATGACGGCTTTCAGATGTTCGAAATCAATTGGTTTTTTGAAAGTGAGAATGCCGGTAATCATCATCAGGTTGGTTGGATCTTCCATCCGCAACCAGGCGGCATCTGGTGGGGATAACGGTTCTACTGGTGACATGTTGTTTCTCCTGAAAGTGTATTCATGGCAAGGACACGATTGGTGAACGGGAACGATTTTTTTGCGTTGATTGGTAAACACAACCAACGGGGAAACACGGCCGTTTCCTGCCTTATTTTCGGTTGTTTATTTCTCTTCAAGTATAACCCAAAAAAGGGTTAAGTGCGTCACAGTTCAAAACTGAAAACCGGAAAACTGTAACACCCTGGTGTTTGGCGATTTGTTCCGCTGAAATTTCTATAAAAATAAACCACCAAACATTTAATCGGCCGTTGGTTGTGTGATTTTTGCCAAATGTTCCACCCGATTGTGATGGCGCAGTCGCCATATCTCTCGTCGGGGGTGTTCGACGTATTCGAAATGGGTGATGCCGGTGTTCTTGGTGAGTATTTCGCAGCGACGCCAGGGGCCAATGTTGAAGATATGGTCGTAAGCGGCTTCGATAACGCCCCCGTGACAAACAGCCAGGATGGTTTGGCCACGATGTTTTTCTACCATTTCTTCGATGAATTGGCCGACACGGACCCGAAAGTGCATGTACGTTTCGCCATCTTCTCGCTCTGGGGTGATGGGGGCAAACGGCCGTTCGCTGGCCCAGTAGTCTCCATAATTGGGCAAATTGTGTGAGGGCCAGGGCGTGTGATCCCATCGGTTGTTTCCCAGTTCCCGCAACCGATTGTCAAATGTGATAGCGATATTGTACGCTTTGGCCAAAGGAGCGGCCGTTTCCTGGGCGCGACGCATGTTACTGGCGTAGAGGGCATCAACGGCCGTTACCTTTGTCACAATCCATTCGGCCAATGCCTGTGCCTGCTTCTGACCCAATTCAGTCAGGCCGACATCCGCATTGCCGTCGCTCCAATCAGCCAGATTTACATAACTTTGTCCGTGTCGTATGAGTAAGAGATGCATGGTTCTTTCCTTTTTACTTTCAATAGATTTGTGTGTATTTCACACGTCAGTTTCAGGTGCAGAATTATTGGGATCCAGGCTATCCTGTATTTGGTCGGCGGCGATCATGGCCTGCATATGGGCTTTGTGTGCCAGTTCGTGTGCCTGGCCGGGCAAGCAGGGCAACGATTGGGCTTCAACGGCCGTTACCAGCCGCCTTAATTCATCCGCCGCTGTAAAGTACACTTGTGCCAGATGAGGATCATGTTTGGGCAAGGCGATATATCGGCGGTACGTTGTGTCTATTTGATCGGCCAGTGCCAAAACGGCCGTTTTTAGCAACGCATATCTGGTTGCCAGCGGTTCAGTCGGTTGACTCATTGACTTCTCCCTGTTGTGCCAACAGATTTTCAATATCTGCCAGATCTGCTTTCAACAAGGCCAGATGGGCATATTCGGCCGTTTCCGCCAACTGCTCCTGCCAGTAAGCCACCCCATCAGCAAAGTTCGGCAACGCTGCCAGCGCCTTCGCTGCTGTCTCCTCATCTCCCATCTCCATCAACGCCTGCCCCAGGTAATAATGGGCCAGCAAATCATACGCTGTCAGTGGTAATGTTCCCCGAGTCGCAGCCGCCAGATGCTCAGCTGCCTTTGCCCAGTTCGCCAGCCGGTAATGGCTCAATCCCAAATGGTAGTGGTACAAAGCCAGATCAGACGCCAATGATACTGCCTGTGCGTAAACTTCGGCCGCCTCTTCAAACCGGCTTTGTGCCAGATACACTTGTCCCAACGTGTTGTAAACAGGATGTGCCTTCGGGTTGAGCCGAATTGCTTCGCGGGCATCCTGTTCAGCGCGGCCAAATTCCCCGTGCATCAGATGAATAAGGGCACGCATTTGCCACGACTGCCAAAAGTCAGGTCGGGCTGCCAATGACTTGTTCACCAACTCCAGAGCACGGTCATACTCTCCCCGGCGGAAGAAACGGTAGGCCACACGATAAGAAATTGGTGTAGCGTAAAGTTGGTAGAGAATGAGCAGGAAAAAGGTTGCTGTGAATCCAAAGAGTAAGTACCGGAATTGACCGAGTGTGAGGCTGGCAGCGATACCGGCCAGGGCAGGAACGGCCGTTAGCAGCCCCAACAAACGTGTCCAAAAACGTGCATCCCGCGTCCACCACACCAAAAAAAGCAACAAAGCCAGCCCGATAACCACCGCCACTGCCGTGGTGAATCCGCCCGGCACAGCCAAAAACGCCACCACTCCCACCAGCCAGATACCCAAAATAATTCCCAGTGGGGCCAGCAAACTACTACGTAACTCCTTACCTGAAAGACCATGTGATGAATTAGTCATAGCCCGCTATTTTGCCACAAATAGCCATTCCCTGCTATTTCTTCAGCCTGTTTGGATATATCGGCCAATGTTCATGTGCTCCCGCTGGCTGTGCTGGCGTGGCTGGTGAGTGCGTTGGGGCCGCTGCCATTTGCCTGCCGGATGGTGATAGGTTTGGCAGCTTCGCTGAAGTGTACGCTTTTTACAGAAACAACGTTACACTATCTACATATCCGCATAAGGAATAAAGCAATGACAACAACCAGTATTTTGTTAAGCATTATTGGGTTATTGTATGCACTCTTCTGGCTTTGGTATACCGGCTGGCAAAGACCTTTGACACAGTCGGAAATCGAGCGCTATCTGTCTAAGTTGCAGGCAGTGAATACAGATGAGGTGGTACTTGCCCGTATTCGTGATTTTATGGCATCTGATACAGGCAAAAGCTTCGTTATGGTCAATTTACTGCAATTAAAGGAAACTAACCCGGATGAGGAGCCAGCATCTGTCACCTTGCAAAAATATTCCAATGTCTTCCTGGGCAAGCTGCTGCGGCGAGCGGGACACCCGATTGTATTTGGTCAGGTTGCCGGAGATGCCGTTGAGTTGTGGGGGCTGGAAGATGATGCCAGGTGGACATCTGTGGGGTTAATACGATATCGAAGTCGCCGGGATCTGATTGAAATGATAATTGATCCAACCTTCAATGATATTCATCCGTTCAAAGTACAGGCATTACAGAAAACAATCGCTGTTCCCGTTGCCCCCTGGTTTGGTTTGAGTGATTTACGCCTCATTGTGGGGTTAATTGCCATAATTGCAGTATTAGGTGTTTTGGTTATAACGTGAATTGGCTGTTTTTTGGTTGTTGATTTCATTGTTTGCTTAGAGTATTGACGTGACACCATAACCAGCCAAAAGGGCTGCTTTGCCCTTAGTTTGCCCATGATTGCAGGTTATTGGGGAGTGGTTGAATGAGTATGTTGCCTGGTTTCATTTCTACCAGGTAGCGGAGACGTCAGGACACAAGCCCTGTAATTGGTTTCAATCCCGCTTGCCGGGATTTTTGTATTTCTACAGGCGGTGGTACAAAAAGAGCCACTGGCGGGCAAACAGACGGTTTCAATCCCGCTTGCCGGGATTTTTGTATTTCTACGAGTGGGTGGTGCAAGTCCCGACGGTCACTCCAAGCC
>RFGV01000222.1 GCA_003696605.1 Chloroflexota bacterium
AATTATCAATGGTCGGTTACCACTGGGGGCACTATTTTATCCACTTTCCAGAATAATGCCACGATTTACTGGAGCACATCAGGAAGCGATACCGTATCCGTAATCATAACCGATATCAATGGAAATAATGATACGGTTCAATGGATTGTCACCGTTCATCCGGGTCCTGATCCCTTTATTCTGACATCGTTTGTTTCAGAATGTGCAGACAGCTTGCAGGGAGGAACACAGGGGCCTGACCGCAAACCCTGTATTGGAGCCTGTGATAGTACAGCCATTAAGTATTACACCCCGCTTACATCAGGGAGTACTTATTCATGGAAGATTGATGGGGGTACGATTATCAATGGCGCGGGTACCAACCAGATAACGGTTGTCTGGGGAAATACAGGGCAGGGTAGCCTGGTATTGATTGAAACCAATCAGTGGGGATGTGTCGATTCTGTAGTGGAATGTATTACGATCAATGAATCGCCTGAGGCAAAATTCTTATCCCCTGCTAATGTTTGTGTGAATACTGGCGTTTCCTTTTTAGATCAATCCTCACCTGCCGGAGATATTGTTTCCTGGTATTGGGACTTTGGTGATGGTAATGTTACCACGGCTCAAAACCCGGTTCATGCCTTTAGCTCAGGGGGAACGTATACGGTCACGCTGGTTGTAATGACCGCCTGCCATTGCCGGGATACAGCCACTGCTGTCATCACTGTTGACCCGGCTCAAGGACCTGAAATTGAATGTCCTACACCTGTGTGTGCAGATAGTTGTGTCTCATATAGCACACCTGCCAATTGCAGCAGTTATTTGTGGACCGTTACCGGAGGAACATTGGTTTCCGGTCAGGGCACCAATACGATTGAGGTATGTTGGAGCTCAGGGCCGGTCGGGACGATTAGCTTGCAGGTCAGTGGATGTTCTCCAAACCTCTGTAATATTCCAACGGTAGTATATATCCCGATACTGGATGATAATTTAAACATCAATGGGCCCAATCCCGTATGCCAGTTTGAAATTGAAAAATACTGCCTGCCTGTTTATCCGGGGTCTATTTACAACTGGAGCGTAAACGGGGGGACAATTCTTTCCGGGCAAAACACGCAATGTATTCAGGTTCAGTGGGGTGCTGGACCGCAAGGCTCTGTAGCAGTGAATGTGACCAATCCATTGCTTGGATGTCAGGGGAGCGACTCGATCAATGTCGATATTCTGCCGGAATTTTTTATCAGTACCCTAAATGAAGAAGTATGCCTGGATGATACCACCATGCTGTTTGCCTGGCCTGGTACGGGTTTTACATGGTATGTTACGGGTGGTACGATTATCTCCGGTCAGGGTACAAGCAATGTCAATGTCCACTGGACCTCTCCGGGTAACCAAACCGTTATCACGGTGCCCGCTGTAAGTGGCACATATTGCAACGATACGGTAATTACCAATATTAAAGTACGGACTATTGCCCCACCTGATTCCATTGCGGGGGCTGATTCGATATGTCCCGGAAAAACCTATACCTACACAGCATTTTCATCCATAGGCGGGGTGGTTTATGAATGGGATGTACTGAATGGCTCGCCATCTTCTGGCAGTGGCAATGTGATAAATGTGACCTGGGACCCCAACGTGCCGGGACCTTATTGCCTTTCTGTGAGACACCGAATGATCAATACACCCAACTGTCCATCTGATTGGGTAACGATGTGCGTTGATACCCTTGCTGCACCAGTTGTTGCCATTTCAGGTGGTAACGGTTGTGTAAACCAGATTACCAGCTACACTGCCACGGTAATTCCGGATGCGGATTATTACTGGTCTGTAACGCCCTCATCCATGGGTAGCGTGGTAAATGGTCAGGGTACACCTTTGGTTGACATTCAATGGAATAGCACTGCGGGTACAGCAACAATCCAGCTGCGGGTAAAATCCTGTAATACGGTGGTAAATACAAATTTAAATGTCGCCTTGCAACCAGAGCCCACTGTCAATCCTACTTTATCAGGCCCATTATGTGAAGGAGGGAGCGTAACCCTGAATGCCGGAAGCTGGGCTTCATACCAGTGGTCAACAGGGGCCACGACCAATCCGATAACCATTTCGAGTGAAGGATTTTATACTGTTACGGTTACAGATGCCAATGGGTGTACGGCAAACAGCAATGTTTTCGTCAAAGAACATCCATTGCCTGTTGCCAGTATTTCTTCACCCGATCCATTGGTACATTGCATCGGCTCCTCTTATGCCGTCAATCTCTTTGCCCTGGAATCTTCAGGTTACAGCTATAGCTGGTCCAATGGTTCAACCACTTCAAGCACCGTGGTTTCTTCTCCTGGCACCTATTGTGTTACTGTAAGCAATAGTTATGGATGTACGGAGGTGGATTGCATCACGGTGAGTGAGGTAACCTGCTCAGGAGGATGCCCGAATTGCCCCCCATCCTGTCAAACCAATGGAAATATCAATTTTACCTGGAATATTTACAGCAATAATTGCGAACAGATAGAATTTATCAATAGCTCCTCTGGTGGGTTCAATTTTAACTGGAATTTCGGGGATGGGAATACCCGCTGGGATTACCTTAATC
>RFGV01000223.1 GCA_003696605.1 Chloroflexota bacterium
AATTATTTCTTCCCGGTTATTTCATCCATATAGTATAAGTGAAGCAATGCACAAACGTCTATGGGCAGATTTTTACAAGATTGAGAAAAAAATCTTGTGCGATTTACACAAATCGGGAAGATGCTTGTTACCTGTCCATAAAAACCTAAAGCGGACGATCTGATCGTCCGCTTTAGGTTCCCACTATTTCCCACTGAACCGCGCACTTAAGCACAAGTCTCCTGTAGTATAAAAAATACAAGCATGGAAATCTACGTACAAGTTGTCAGAATTCGGGAGTGAGTTGTTTGTAGATTCTGTACAGTTTTATAACGGGTTAGTTGGAGCGAGTATTCGAAGGATGTAATTGCCATAGCTTGAGGGCTAGTTGGAGTGCCAGTCGCATGTTTGCCTGATCCAGATCATGGCCGGTGAGTTCCTGGATGCGTTCCAGACGGTAAAGGAGGGTGTTGCGGTGAATATAGAGGGATTCGGCCGTTTTGCTAATATTGCCATGATTATCAAAATAGGCATCTATCGTTTCTACCAGATTGCTGCGATGTTCCTGATCATATGCTACCAGAGGGCCAATTACCTGCCGCACAAAATCGCGCACTTCTGGAATATTTTCCAGGCGAATCAACAGGCGATACACACCCAGACTGCGGAACTCAACCACATGCTTCATGTTGAGCCGAATGCCCAACTCCATTGCCTGCAACGCTTCGGAATAAACCTGTGGCCATTCGGCTAACGTGCGTGCGGGGCCGCTGATACCCCCTCTAAGACTGGCTTTAGGATATTCGGCCGTTATTTGTTCCTGTAAACGACGAATAAATTGATGAGCTGATTGCATATCGGCCTCATCTTTCAATGCCTGAAACACACATATATGTTTGTCACTGTAATTATGAACCAGTGCCGGGCGGCTGTGGTTACGCAACAACCAGTTAATTGTCGTTTCCAGGCGGCGTAATGATGGCGCATTGGGAGTTGCCCAGCAAAACGTCATAATGGCATGTGGTTGATGGGTGTCGTGATCAAGACGTGCTTCCAACCGTTCTATCTCTTTTTGGGGGAGCGTGCCTGCCAGCAATCCTTCCAGAAAGTTGCCACGCAAAGCTTTTTCTGCTTCGCTGACCGCTTTGGCTTTGGCCATTTCCAGTGCACAAGCAGCTGCACCATGCTCTACGGTCAACGTATCGAGCATATCGAGTTGGTCAGCCGGACCAATGAGGGAGAGATAGCCGCGTGCCCGATCGCCAGAAATAATGGGACTGATTAACCGGGCCATGTTGCCACCGGGAAGTAATTGTTGCCAGTGTTTTTGCGGGGCTCTGGCAGCTGCTTTACGGTTTCGCAGCACGTCTGGCAATAAATCTCTCTGCATTAGTAATTGTCCCAGTGCTTCAATATCTGCCTGGCTATCGCCGGGTATGCTTATGGCTTTAATTTCCAGGCGTTTGTCTTGGGCAACAATAATTTTGCCGGTAAGTTTGCACATGACATCGGTCATGGCTTTTAGTCCCTTGCCTTCGCGGGACATTTCGGAGAGGCGGCGATAGAGTTGCATGCCGCGCTCGATGGTAGCTTGTTGGCGGTTGTGGAGCAGGGATGTAATGGCGCGGTGGATTTCGCGGATGGGGTAATTGGGTGGGGTAATGAGTAAGGGAAGATTGAGTTCAGAAGCGAGTTGGTTGGTGGAATCGGCCGTTTTCTGGAACAACACCAGACCAGCCACGCCCATCTCAGCCAACGTGCGCAAATACTGATTAAGCTGATCATTATCCACCGTCGCTTGCAATTCTCGCGGGACAATTACCAGATCATCCGCCCCAATTTGAGAATCAATCTGATTCCAGGATGTGAGGATTGTGCTCCATTCTACAAACCGACGGGGAGCATTAGCACCAACCAGAACCGTTTCCAAGGGCAAGGCCAGGTGGAGAATATCACCAATATGCACAGAAGGGGATTGATTGGTCATGTCAGTTGTTTCCGATGCTTGCCGTTACCATTAACAGGTAGTCGAATAACAAACGTTGTACCTTTTCCTGGGGCACTAACCACGTTTATATCACCACCATGTTGTTCAATAATGCGATGACTGGTCGCCAACCCCAAGCCAGTTCCTTTACCAGGTTCTTTTGTGGTGTAAAACGGTTCAAAAATATGGGCCAATTCTGCTTCAGACATCCCTTTCCCGTTATCCCGAATGAGAACCTGAACATATTCATTTTCTGGATCAACACGAGTGACGATTTCTATTAGCCGATTATCGGCGCGGTCTTGTACGGCATCACGCGCATTGATGATCAGATTGAGCCAGACACTTTTGAGGTGTTCCCAACTGGCAGTAATGGGAGGTAGATTATCAGCCATATTGGTGTGTACGTGGGTATCGGCCGTTTGTAGCTGATAGCCAACCAGATCAAGAGCCTGTTGAATCGACTGATTCAGATCGCCGGGTTCAAACGCATACTGTTCTTGACGGGCAAAATCCAGTAATCCCCGAACAACCTTGGCGGCTCGTTGACCAGCACGAGCAATCAGATCAACGGCTTCATAATTTTCATCATCTGGCGGAATAAACATTTTGAGCATTTCTGCGTTGGCATTAATGACGGTTAGCGGATTGTTGATTTCATGGGCGACACCGGCAGCCAATTGGCCAATAGCTGCCAGTTTGCCTGCTTGCATCAACGAATTTTCCAGCCGTCGCTCCTCAGTACGATCTTGCCAGAGAATAACAACGCTGGCCGAATTGGATTTGGTGGCAGGAATAGGGTATGCGTTGATGTCCCATTCGCGTGGCAGGTGATCTGGACCTAGCCAGCTTACAGACCAATGTTGTGATTTTTTCTGATTGAGAGTGTGGTGAACCAGGCAATGCTCACAAGGGGTATCCCGATTGAAAAATGCTTTGTAACATACACGGCCGATTAGGGTTTCGGCCGTAGTTTTCAGTTCGTCCGTTTTGCTCTTGTTAACGGCTACCAGCTTCCAGTCGGTGTTAATGGTGTAAATGGGGTGGGGGATACCATCAATTAAGGCTTGCAGAGTGTTGCGGCTTTCCAAAAGTTCTTGTTGGCGCTGACGAATTCGTTGGAATAGCCAGGCGTTTTCAATGGCTTCACCAATAGCACTGGAAAGTGAGGCGGAAAGGTCTAGATCAACTTCAGTGAATCTGCCACTTATTTTGTTGAAAGCAACCATGACACCAAACGGCCGATCTCGCACAATTAGTGGTGCAGCGAGAACATTACGCGCCGCAAATTGTGGTGGACAGTCCAGATCAGGCCGGAAGGGGGTGTCGGCCTGCAGGTGGTTGAATAAAACTGCCCGTCGGGTGGTGATTACGGTGCCGGTGAGGCCCTGACCAAGTGGAATACGAGGGTAATCTTGTGGAGAAATGGGGAGGTGACGGCTGCGGACGTAGCGGCAACGAAGTTGACCGCTTTCAATCATGAGAATAGCGGCTAATTCAACACCGAGGACTTCGTCAATGCCAGCAACGGCCGTTTCCAGCACCTCATGCGTCTCCAAAGTTGCCGCCACCTTCTGCCCCACCTGATTCAGCGCAGCCAACTGCTGACTTTGCCGTTGTAACTGCTTCTCCAACTGTTGCGTACGCAAGATCGTCTTTACACGTGCCAGCAATTCCTGCGGGTAATACGGCTTCGTGATATAGTCATCAGCACCAGCAGAAAGCGCCTCTACCTTCTCATTACTACCAGAAGCGGCCGTTAACAAAACCACCCGCGTATATTGCAAAGCCGGATGCTGACGAATCCAATTCAACACATCCAACCCCGACACACCCGGCATACGCATATCCAGCAAGACCAGATCAATTTCCGTTTCAGTCCCTACTGTTCCTTCCAGGAAATCAATCGCCTCCTTACCATCATGCGCTACCGAAATCGTATACCCTTCTCGCTTAGTCAAAAAGTCAGAAAGCGACTCCGCTATTTCCGGCTCATCATCCACAACCAGAATATGCGCTGTCACACTTTCTACTTTTTGGGGAGCAGTTTTCAAAGCCACAGCTCAACTCTCAAGCAAAACCTGATCTAAAACCACACAGTTACTAATTAGCGTCTGCCAAATCCTCTTCTTCTACGGGCAAACCTTTGGCGGCTGCCGACGAAAACGTATAACCATGCCCTTGAATGGTACGAATATAAATCGGTTGACTGGGCACAGGCTCAATTTTTTCACGCAAATTCTTAATATGTGCGCGCACCAATTCTGGGCTACCCGTATCCCGAGGATAATCCCAAACATCTTGCAGCAATTGCTGGCTGTTGAACACCTGATCCGCATGACTCATTAAATGATAAAGCAGATCAAACTGTACATTGGTTAGCAGAACCGTTTTTTCTGGTGTAGTTACCTTAAACGTACGGCAATCCAGCACGACATTGCCCACCACTACCTGAGCAGGTGGTGTAGGCTCTGCTTTTTTAGGGGCAACCCGACGCAAAATAGCCTTGACACGCAATTGCAGCTCTTCCATATTAAATGGCTTGCTCAGATAATCATCGGCCCCAGCCCGAAAACCTTCAATTTTATCTTCATCTTTTGCCTTGGCTGTGAGAAACAAAACGGGGATATCTTGCAACAACGGATCTCCACGAATCTGGCGGCATACCTGATACCCATCCGCACCTGGCATCATGATGTCTAGAATAAACAAGTCTGGTCGGTGACGGCGTGCAATTTGTAGCCCTTCGGCACCGCTATTGGCTACTCTAACCTGATAGCCATACATTTTGAGGGCGCGTTGCAGTGTGCGGGAGACCAGCTCATCGTCATCAATTACCATTATTGTGGACATCGTACTACCCCTTGTTAAACTCTGCCGCCATTGGTGTAAGTTTTATCACCCTGGCATTATGTGAATTTGATTATGTAGTATAACAGATTTTGAATGTTGTGCCGGATCGAATTCAGAGGCAGGCGGCCTGTCTTTGGAACAAAATCCGAAAACAGGCCGCCTGATTGTTTAATGCTAGAGTAAGAGTTTGAGAGGTTGTTCCAGGATGGCCTTGAAGGCTTGCAGAAAACGGGCTGCTTCGGCGCCATCGGTGACGCGATGGTCGGCGGAAATTGTGGCTTTCATGCGTACGCCAATAGTTAGTTCGCCATTGACAACGACTGGAACCTGTTGGGCTGTACCAACGGCGAGTATGGCGGCTTCGGGTGGATTAATGATGGCGATGAAGTGGTCTACGTCGAATGCGCCCAGATTGCTAACGGTAAATGTGCTGCCGGTAACGTCTTCGGGCAGGATTTTGCCGCTGCGAGCCCGTTCGATCATGGCGCGGTTGTCGGCCGCTACTTGGGCTAATGGAGTGATGTCGGTGTTTTTCTGGACGATGGTGAGTAGGCCACCTTCGACAGCAACGGCGCTGCCGATGTTGATTCGGTTGTGGCGGATGATTTTGTCGCCGGCAAAGCTGCTGTTGATATTGGGGAAGTCGCGTAGGGCGAGGGCGGCGGCTTTGACGATCATGTCGTTGACGGTAACTTTTTGGTTTTCTGGTAACAGGGTGTTTATTTGTTTGCGGAGGGCGAGGGCTGGGGCCATGTCTATTTCGGTGGTGACATAGAAGTGAGGCACGGCCGTTTTGCTTTCGGTCATGCGTCGCGCAATGGCCTGGCGCAGGCGACTGGTAGGAATCTCTGTTGTTTCCGGGCCAGCAGGAACGGCCGAAATGGGGGCAGCCACTGGTGTGGGAGCAGCCAGATATGCCTCTACATCCGCTTTGCGAATTCGTCCTTCGGGGCCACTACCGTGTACCAGGCGCAAATCAACGTTGTGCTCACGGGCAATGCGGCGGGCTACCGGAGTTGCCTTGACGCCACCGGGATATTCAGCAGAAACGGCCGTTTCTGTCACGGTCGCTGCCGGTGCTGCTTCAGATACTGAGGCTGGTGCAGGTTCTGCCGATGCAGGTTTTGCCGGTGTCGGTGCAGCCCCCTCTGCCTGCTCATCAGACGATTTATGTTCCGCCAGCAGTGCTGAAATATCCTCACCAGGCTCACCCACAATTGCCAGATGTGCCCCAATTGGCACAACAGCCCCTTCCTCCTCCAGGCGAGCCAACAACACACCCGAAACCTGAGCTTCCAGTTCCAGTGTCGCTTTATCTGATTCAATTTCAGCGACAACCTCTCCTTTTTCGATCGAATCACCTTCCTGTTTTAGCCAGGTGACCAGGACACCCTCTCGCATATCAAACCCCAGCTTGGGCATGACAATAAACTCAGCCATTACAAAATCTCCTTCACGGCAGCAATCACACGATCCTTGTTAATGAGTGCGGATTGTTCCAACTCACGTGAATAAGGCAAAGGCACTTCCATTTGGGCCACGCGTTTAATGGGTGCGTCCATATAATCAAATGCTTCCTCTTGCAAACGTGCGGCAACTTCTGCACCAATACCAAAGGAACGATACCCTTCTTCAACAATAACAGCTTTGAACGTTTTTTTGAAGGATGTAATAGCAGGTCCCATATCTAACGGCCGTAATGACCGCAGATCAACCACTTCTGCCTCAATCCCTTCTTTTGCCAGTTCATTCGTCGCTTCCAGAGCTACCTGTAGCCCTTGCGCATAAGCCACAATTGTAACGTCCGAGCCGGTACGCTTCACATCTGATACGCCAATAGGAATCAGGTATTCTTCTTCAGGCACTTCTCCGCGCACCTGATACAACGTGGCGTGTTCGATAAAAAGCACCGGATCATCGGAGCGGATAGCTGATTTAAGTAACCCTTTGGCATCGTAAGGCGTGGCCGGAGAAACCACTTTCAGGCCGGGGAAGTGGGCAAAGATAACATCGGGCGTATGGCTATGGGTAGCACCCAATTGGCGGCCACCGCCACCTGGCGCCCGAAAGACGACGGGGCACTTGAATTGTCCACCAAACATGTAGTGTACTTTGGCCGCATGGTTGACAATAGCATCCAGCGCCAGGAAGGCAAAGTTGATGGTCATGAATTCAGCGACAGGGCGCAATCCATTCATGGCAGCACCTACAGCCGCACCACCGATTACCATTTCGGCAATGGGGGTGTCTTTTACTCGCTGGGGGCCGAATTCGTCGTAAAAGCCGCGGGTGACGGCATAGGTGCCACCCCATACACCTACTTCTTCTCCCATAATAAATACGTTTTCATCGCGTAACATTTCTTCGCGTAATGCGTCGGTAATTGCTTGTCGCATGGTAATTCGGGCCATTGTTATGCCTCCACGTAAATATCGGTAAAGAGTTCTTCTGGCGACGGCAGGGGGGATTCTTCGGCAAATTTGACGGCTTCTGCGATTTCTTGTTCGACGGCCTGGTCAATAGCTTCCAGTTCGTCCTGGGTTGCGTTGTGTTCTTGTAAGAGTCGCCGTTCTAAAATGCCAATAGGGTCATCGGCACGCCATTTTTCTACTTCGTCTTTGGTGCGGTAGCGTAAGGGGTCACCCATACTGTGTCCTTCGTATCGGTAGGTGATCATTTCCAGGAATTGGGGACCTTTGCCACTGCGAATGGCTTTGAGGGCTTTTTGGGTGGCTTGATAGACTTCGACGACGTCCATGCCGTTGACTTGTTTGCCTTTCATGCCGTAGGCGGTGGCTTTGTCGATTATGCGTGGAACGGCCGATGCGCGATCAACGGCCGTTCCCATCCCATACTGGTTGTTTTCACAAATCCACAGTACAGGCAATTTCCACACGCCAGCCAGATTCAATGACTCATGGAAATAGCCAATGTTTGTAGCGCCATCACCAAAGTAACACAAAACGGCCGCATCTGTTCCTTTATATTGTTCAGCCAGTGCAATTCCGGCTGCCAGAGGCAAGTGCCCACCTACAATTGCATACCCACCCCAGAATCGTTTATTAACATCGGCCAGGTGCATGGAGCCACCTTTACCTTTGCTGACGCCGGTTACTTTGCCCAGCATTTCGGCCATCACGCGCCGCATATCTGCACCCACAGCCAATGCATGACCATGATCTCGGTAGGCAGTGATGATGTGGTCATTTTCCTGGCGGGCAGCAATGCTACCTACGGCCACGGCCTCCTGACCAATGTAGAGGTGCAAAAAGCCGCCGATTTTGCCTAGCTGATAAAGTTCAGCGCATTTTTGCTCGAACCGGCGAATTTGCACCATTTGCCGGTACCAGTCTAGTAGTGTCGCTTTCTCCATTCCTTTCTCCTTTACGTTGGAATTCAGACAGCTTCTGGCGTTTGTGCTCGTGCGTTGTTCAGGTTGTGGAAACAAGTGAGGCTTAACGCCCAAAAAGCAAGCCACAATACCAGACGATTTCTTGTTGGAAGAGAATCGTTTGGTTATGACTTGTCAATTAATGTGAACCCAAATGATTCTTGCAGGTTACGAATGTGTCTGTACGTACAAGGAACAAGTTTAGCAAAGTTAGGCAGTTGTGGCGAGTGAATGAAACAAAAGGGTTAGTAAACGATGTCGCCCCGAATGAAGGCGGCTGTTTCGGGCTGTAACGGCCGTTCAAAAAAGATATTTGTGGGGGAAAGTTCGACCAAACGGCCGTTTAGCAGCAATCCTGTTCGGTGCGCCAATCTTCTGGCCTGAAAAATAGTGTGCGTCACAATGACAACTGTTGTCCGTTGGGTTTGGTTCACTTGCTGAATAAACTGCTCGATCTGATTAACATTGTATGGATCCAAATTGGCAGTTGGTTCATCCAGTAGCAGAACATCCGGCTTGAGTACAAGGGCACGCGCCAAAGCAACTCGCTGGGCTTCCCCCCCGGAAAGTGTATGGGCGGGAACATGGGTCAGATGGTCTAGCCCCAGGGCAGTCAGGATAGTGTTGACTTCGTGACTGGCTTGCTGACCACGCAAAGCCAGGCCATAAGCAACATTTTCGTGTACAGAACGGCGCAGGAGTTGCGGGCGCTGGAAAACCATCGTAACACGTCGTTTGGCGGCTAAATCAGGCCATTGGTCGGAAACTGGTTGATTGTAGAAGGTGAGTTGACCGGATAACGGCCGTTCCAAAAATGCCAGCAGCCGCAGCAGGGTACTCTTGCCGGCGCCACTTGGGCCAATTATCGCCAGAATTTCCCCCGCCAAAATATCCAACGAAGCCACGTTCAAGACAATACGGCCGTTATACCCCTGCTGCAAATTACGTACCGTGTAAATAGCTTTATCCTCGCCCACTTTCCAAATATCCCTGAAAGTGTACTGCCAACGCATTAGTGAGAAATGCCAACGACAACAAAATAATGCCTAAAGCCAGGGCAACATCAAAATGTCCCTGACGTGTTTCCAGTACAATTGCTGTGGTTAGAACCCGGGTTTTCCCTTCGATGTTCCCCCCCACGATCATGACTGCACCCACTTCACTAATGGCAGCACCAAAACCGGCAACCAGCCCCACTACGACACCGAAACGGGCTTCATGCAGGATTGTGCGCAAAATTTGCCAGTCGGTTGCTCCCAAAGTCTGTAGCTGGGGACGTAGTTCGGGGTTGATGCTGCGAACGGCCGTCATCGTTACCCCTGTCACCAGCGGCAAAGCCAATATTGTTTGTGCCAAAATCATGGCAGTTGGTGTAAAAAGCCACCCCAATCTGCCCAAAATCCCTTGGCGGGAAAGAAGCAAAAACACAACCAACCCGACTACCACTGGCGGTAAACCCATGCCCGTATAAATAACGGCCGTTAACCAGCGCACACCCCGAAAATCCCGTAACCCCAAAAAAGCCCCCACCGGCACACCAAACACCGCTGCCAAAACCAATGCACTCCCACTCACCCCTAACGTAAGCCGCACAACCCCCCAGAGAGTCGGATCCATCTGCAAAATCAGCGAAACCGCTTCCCTAAAGGCAGAAAAAAACATCCACTACTTTCCTTCAGATGCAGCAAAAAGATTACTAAAAAAGAGCTGTTGCCCATCAACCCGATACCTGTCAATAGCCATTTGAGCCTCTGGCGAAGTGAGCCACATCACAAATTTATCAGCCAATTCACCATTTACATGCGGAAAACGGGATGGATTGACCATAATAACCCCATAAGGATTGTGTAACAAAGGATCACCCTCGAACAAAATAACCAGCCCCAACCCTTCTGCCTGACGCTTAAGATATGTCCCCCTGTCTGCCAGCGTATAAGCCTGCTTCTCATCAGCCATAGTGAGCGTAGCTCCCATTCCTTGCCCAACCGACAAATACCAGCTTCCTTCCGGATGAATACCCACCTGTTCCCAAATACTCATTTCTTTTACATGGGTTCCAGAATTATCTCCTCTGGAAACAAACGTGGCTTCGGATGCAGCGATACGGCCAAATGCGGCCACAACATCATTTACATCAGCCACGCCAGCCGGATCGGCAGGTGGTCCAACCAGCACAAAGTCATTGTACATGACATCTTGTCGGTTAATACCATACCCCTCAGCAACAAACTGCTCTTCAAGAGGGCGAGCATGTACCAGCACCACATCTACTTCACCTGTTTGCCCCAATGCCAGGGCTTGTCCGGTGCCAACGGCAATTACTTCTACCTGGGCATTGTATTTTTCTTCAAAAATGGGCAGAAGGTAGTCAAGTAACCCAGAGTCATAGGTGGATGTTGTCGTGGCTAGCTTGAGGGTTTGTGGTTGTGAGCGACAGGCGGTGGTGAATAGGGATAGCACCAGAAGAAAGGCAAAGAGCCAAAATAATTGTTTCCAGGCTATATGTGGTTTCATTTTGTTTGTTTCTCCAACACCAGCAGGTGAGAAAGTCCTAAAACGGCGAGTGGTGTTTTCTCAGCGGCATATAGCAAGCGTTTCAGAAAACGGCCGAAACGAGGCCAGCGATATTCTATGTTGTCATAACCGCCAAAAATACGGCCGTGATACACTATTTCGACCGGTAGCCCGGTAAACAACTCCAAAAGAGTTCGTCGCGTATATGTACGGACGTGTGGTGCCAGTTGATTTCGCCATTTGTCTGGCAAATAGTTAACCAGCGGAATATTGCCGAATTTATACTGTCCGCGCCAAAAAATACCGTGTTGCTCGACCGGATACCAGCGATTGGGACAAAAAATCAGAATACGCCCCCCAGGTTTGGTCACACGAACCATTTCTGCGGCGTAACGGGCATCATCCTGCACATGCTCAATCACTTCATTGCTGAATACAAAATCGAAGGTATTGGCTGCAAAGGGCAAATGTTCGCCCACGCCTTGAATAATACCGGTGGCTGTCGGTACGGCTCTGACTGCCCGGTCAAATTCAATTTCCAGGCCGAACCGATAGGGGGTAAAGGGAGCAAAGTGATCTAAATATGTCCCCAACCCACATCCGTTGTCGAGAATGAGTGCGTTTTCCAGATGAATCCATTGCCGGATCATGCGTAAACGACGTTCCTGACCGGAGCGCCAGACGTATCCAGGTTCACCACGTAAGGCTGCTTTGGGGGAATGTGTTTGGCTCATTTGTTGGCGACCAGTTCGTCGTATTTGCGGCGTACTTCCTGGATGTCTTGCCAGGTAAGCCATTTGGGGCTGCCTTGTTTGCGGCTGGGGTTACGAAGTAGATAGGCTGGGTGGAACATGGGCATGGCCCAACGGCCGTTCCATTGAAACCACTGCCCGCGCAGCTTGGTAATACCCACACGTTCCAGCAATGATTCAGTGGCCACATTACCCATCAAAATCATGATCGCCGGATCAATCAACCGGATAATCTCCAACAAAAAGGGTTTGTACCAGGCAATTTCTTCGGATGTGGGTTTGCGAATAGGACGGCCGTCTGTGCCAGGGGGCATCCGAAAAACCGCATTGGTAATAAACACATCCTTTTCTGAGTCCAGGTCAACAGCTTGCAGAATCTGATCCAACAATTGACCAGAACGTCCCACAAACGGCTTGCCCAGGCGATTTTCTTCCGTGCCGGGTGCTTCACCAATTATCATCAAGCGTGCATCCGGATTACCTCGATAGATTACCATGCGTGTGCCAGCCGGATAAAGTGGATCATCGGTCATTTGCATCATATGGCTGACAAGCTCATCAAGCGATGTGTAGTATTGGGGGCGTTCTTCAAACAGGCCAAATTGCATAATGCTCAACTCCTCAAAAGCAACACAAAGCGTGCAGGATACGCAAAGAGAATGAAAAGCAGCTACTTGTCAAATACGGTTATTATTTACCGTAAAGTTATCAATCTGTCCTGATTTTACCCCAAACCTTGCTTGACGGGCAGTCTCACATGGAACTGGCTGCCGGGGCAGGTTTCTTCGTCGTAGCCAGGGCTTTCTACCCAGATACGGCCGTTATGCGCTTCCACAATCCCCCGCGCAATTGCCAACCCCAACCCAGGGCCACCCCCCTTAAACTTTGTCTTGCCCGAAGAGTGCAGCATTACTTCACCCGTTTGGAAAAACTTCTCAAATATCAGCGACTGGACATCTGGTGCAACACCAATCCCTGTATCTGCCACCACAATTTCCACATACCCTTCATTCGTCTCATCTGTGCCAGAAGCACCACGAATAATAATTTCACCACCATCTGGCGTGTACTTGATAGCATTCACTACCAGATGGTAAAACACCTTGCGCAAAGCATCATGATCTCCCTCGATTTCCGGTAACTCCTGCAACCCCTCTATTTGCAGCTTGAGACGACGTTCTGCCAGTGCCAGCCGAAACTGTTGGCAAACCATGCGTATCAACAATGAAAGATTAAGAGGAGAAAAATGAAGCTCCAGAGAGTGGGTATCAATTTTGGCAATATCCAACATAGCTTCCACCACTTCTTCCATGCGGGCGACGCCAGTTTCAATGCCCTTAATATGCTTCACCAGATTATTTTTGCCGGCTATTTCGTCATCATGCAAAAGGAGCTGACTATGCATATTAACAATGGTCAATGGGGTGCGCAGTTCGTGAGAGGCAATGGTAATAAAATCGCTTTTGGTTTTATCGAGTCGTTCCAGGCGATGGTATGCTTCCCGAAGTGCGTGGGTACGTTCAGCCACTTTTTCTTCCAGGTGGCGATTGAATTGACGCACCTGATTGTAATGCCAGGCATTTTCCAGGGCTACGGCGACTTGATCGGCCAGTTGTTGGAATACGGGTACTTCTTCGGTGACAAATGCCCCTGGTCGATCACTTTGCAAGTCTAAAACGCCCAATATACGCTCTTGCATTCGCAAGGGGAGAATGAGTTCGGATTGGGCGCCGGGGATGCTTTCGGCAGGGGTGTAGTTGGGGTGTTGTGTCAGGTTTTCTACTCGGAGAGATTCGCCTTCGCGCAGGACGTGGCCAATGAGGCCACCAGGGCCAATTTGGCGAGTATGGCCGTTGAGTGCCAGGTTACGACCGGCTTCGGCAACGGCCGTTATTTGTCCATCCTCATGCCGCAACACCAGAGCCACATAGAACAACCGATACGACTCCTGAATCAGCGCCACAATTTGCGGCAGTAGCATTTCCAGATCCAAAATGGAGGTAATGCGTTGCCCCACAGCGATACTGGTTTGCAATTGATTGGTTCGTCGTGCCAGTTCCCGGCGTTGTCGTTCTTCAGCAATGCGCAAAATCTCTTGCCATCGGTATGTTTGCGTCAACATCCGTTGCGCCAGTGCACCAGTTATGGCCGCTGCCGACATAACCACCCCGTAAAATATCCATTCGTTATCGGGCAGGGCGAGGGCACTACTCAGCCAGGCAAGCATCGTTACATCGGTAATAAGCCAGAACCAGCGCCACGACAGGGTTAACATGCCTACACCGACCAGAAAAAAAGCCAGATTGGCCGATTGTTTGGCATCACCAGTGAAAACAAGCCGCAAAATCATGCTCAGGAAAACGAGGATAGCAATAAAGAAGTAAATCTGGTTGTCCCATTGACGGGGGAGTTTGCCTTTATCAAAAAGGTGGCGCAAGCCAATGAGGCAGAGGGCACTGAGTAGGGCAACTACTTGCATGAGGGGCCATTGATTTTCGCGGAGGATAAATTGCTGGATGAGTGCGTAGAGAATGAACAGGACGGTGAGGCTGGAGGTGACAAAGGGGAAATTACGCCACCGAATGTTGCGCAAGGCTTCTTGCACCTGAGCTTCGGAAATGCTGTAAAAATCCGGCGGCTTGAGTGCCGGTTGGGTAAAGGTTTCTTTTTGCATGTGGTACTACTGCCTGATGATATGAGTGTGTGTGGAGATTGTAAGCGAAGTGTCTCAAAACGCAAAACGGCCGTTCTTTATTTCAGAGAACGGCCGTTTTCTCTCGCAATCTGTCCTGTCAGACTACATCAAATTCTGCATCAATTCGTCTAGCGACTCTTTAGGCGGACGCAACTTTTCTTCAGGCAAATAAGCCAATGGTGTATCTGTCAGGTGACTTACCTCGGCAAAATTCGGTTGTTCTTCATTTATATAAATCAGCCCGGTGATAAACTCCTGTTTTGCCTGAGCTTCCATCAGCCGCTGCAAGGCTGCCATCTTGTCAGTCGGATCATAATCGGCTTCCAGTTTACGCAATTGAATGTAAGACCCATCATGAAGCTCGACCATTTGCAACTCACCTGGCCCATATTCATCAATTTCAATTTCATCCATGCGGGGTACAAACCCGATTTCATGAAGCGGAATTTCATGTTCCCGACCATAAGAATAACTTTTGGTAGAGCGTTCATCGTTATTAAAGGCAACACAGGGGCTAATAATATCCAAAACGGCCGTTCCGCGATGACTCAACGCCGCCTTCAACAACTCCCGTACTTGGGCCGCATCCCCAGAAAAAGAACGCGCCACAAATCCACACCCAGCCACAATCGCCTCCATACAAATATCAATCGGCGGCAATTCATTCCGGCCAGCATACTTCAGCTCCTGCCCAATATCGGCCGTAGCCGAAAACTGCCCCTTTGTCAGACCATACACCCCATTATTCTCCACAATATACACCATACGCACATTGCGCCGCACCAGGTGTTTAAACTGCCCCATACCAATACTCGCCGTATCACCATCACCACTCACACCAATCGCCCGCAAGTGATGATTTGCCATCAACGCCCCCGTGCCTACCGACGGCATACGACCATGCAACGCATTAAAACCAAACGACCGCCCCAAAAAATAAGCGGGCGATTTACTAGAACACCCAATACCACTCAGCTTAATAATCTCATGAGGTTTAATACTCAACTCATACGCCACCTGAATAATCTGGTTGGCAATAGAATTATGCCCACAACCCTGACACAGCGTACTTGGTCTTCCCTTGTAATCCGCATGCGTCAAACCAATCAGATTCGTTCTTTGAGCTCTTCTGCTACCCATTTTGCCCCTGCTCCTTTGCCTCAATTGCCTCCACTACCCAACGTGCTGTCAGCGGCCATCCATCCAGATGGGCTACCGACACCAGTTTGGCAGCCATTTCCGGCACTTCCGTCTGCAAAATCTTATGCATTTGCCCATCCCGGTTCAGCTCCACCACATACACACGGTCATACCGGGCAATAAACGCCTTCACATCTTCATTGATGGGTAATGCCCGCAACCGCATAAAAGCCGTCTTGACACCCTTCTCCGCCAAACGATCCCGCGCCTCTGCAATGGCAAACTGGGTGGAGCCATAAGCAATAATACCAATCTCCGCCCCTGCCACATCTTCTATCACAGGTGCAGGAACCAGCTTGCGAGCTGTATCAAATTTACGGGCTAGCCGGGCCATATTACGTTCCCAATCATCTGGTCGTTCACTGTACACTGCATTTTCGTTGTGCCCTGTGCCTCGCCCAAACCAGGCAGCCAATGGATGCTCATTACCTGGAATTGTGCGGTAGGGAATTCCGTCACCATCAACATCCTTATAACGGGCAAACCCCTTCTCGGCCACTTCTTCAGCTGTCAGGATTTTGCCTCGCTTGATAGGCTCTTCTGGATATGCAAATGGTTCTGACATCCAATTGTTCATGCCCAGGTCAAGGTCGCTCATAACAAACACAAAGGTTTGCAATTCATCTGCCAGGTCGAGTGCCTTGTAACCAAATTCAAAGCACTCTTTTACTGAGCCGGGCAGAAGTAGAACGTTAGTGGTGTCGCCATGACCAAGATAATATGCGAAGAGAATGTCACCCTGGCTGGTGCGGGTAGGCAGACCAGTGCTGGGGCCTACCCGTTGTACGTCCCAAATGACGCCGGGTACTTCGGCGAAGTAGCCCAGGCCAGCAAATTCGGCCATCAGGGAGATGCCGGGGCCAGATGTGGCTGTCATGGCTCTGGCGCCGCCCCAGCCGGCTCCCAGTACCATACCAATGGCGGCCAGTTCGTCTTCGGCTTGCACAACAGCATAGGTGGCCTGGCCGGTGTCGGGGTCGCGGCGAAGTTGGGGCAGGTATTCGTTGAGGGCATCAATAAGGCTGGTGGATGGGGTGATGGGGTACCAGGCGACGAAATTGACACCACCATATACGCTGCCTAAAGCGGCGGCCTGATTGCCGGTGATGAGGATTTTGCCGGCGGTTTTGTTCATGGGCTCTACGCGGTATGGATCGGTTTTGGTGATGTTTTCGGCCGTCCAGTCGTAAGCGGCTTGTACCACACTCATATTGCTATCTACCAGTTTGCGTCGCCCTTTGAAATGGAAGTTTAAGGCTTCGTCTATTTTTTCCAGAGGGATGCCCAAGAGCTGTGCCAGCGCACCGACATAAACCATGTTGGCAATGTAGTCGCGGAGTTTGCCTTTCATGCCGGTTTCTCGCACGAATTGGTTGACGGGGATGGCGTAGTAGGTGATGTCGTCTCGTTGGGGGATGGTGCGCCAGTCGCCGTTGTGCAGGCATACGCCGCCTGAAGGGAGGTTTTGGATGTCTTCGTGGACGGTTGTCTGGTTGAAGGCAACGAGGAATTCGGATGTCTGGCGTCGGGCTTCGTATCCGTCTCGGCTAACACGGATTTGGTACCAGGTGGGCAGTCCCTGGATGTTTGAGGGGAAGATGTTTTTTCCGTTTACAGGGATGCCCATTTTGAAGAGTGCGCGCAGAATGGTCAGGTTGGCAGTTTGGCTGCCGGTGCCGTTCACTGTGGCGACGACGATGGAGAAGTCGTTGATTACAGACGGCCGTTCTGCTGATGGTGCCTCGTCGGGCATAGCTTTAACAATACCCATGTTCTGTCTCCTTTTTGTTACCCTGCAATAGTACTGATAATTAAGGGCGGCAGTTACGCCGCCCTCCTGTGTTTTTGTTGTCGTTGGTTCCCGGAATTGTTGTCTAGGACAATTCGGGTTTTAAGTAATGTACAATGTCTCGGAATGAGACGATGCCCTCAGGCCGGTTTTCTTCGTCCACTAATGGCAAGTGACGGAAACCGTGAATGGACATTTCGTGTAATGCCTGGGCAATTGGCGTGTCTGGCTTGAGGGCGATGGGATTGGGTGTCATGTAGTCGGCTACTTTGGCCGCTGTCAAATCTTCGACCACGCCCGCAACACGCATCAGGATGTCTCGTTCGGTCAGGATGCCGATCAGGTGGTCTTCGGGGTCGGTGACGAGGAGGCAGCCGATGTTGTGGGCATTCATTTTGCGAATTGCTTTGGCCAGGGAGTCGGTGGCGTCGATGCTAATGGGGACATTGGGTTGGAGGGCTGCCAGAGATTCTTCGGCCAGACGGTCGCCGACTTCGCTGGATTCGGCCGTTTCCTTGTCTATTTCGTCCACATACTGCTCATCCAGCCCTGCCGGTACTTCTCCCGATACTTCTGATTGCACTTCTTCCCGTGCTGAAACTGTCCACAAGTCGGCAGAACGATACAGTTTGTTCAAATCAGCCGGGCCATTTTTCTGGCGAGCCTGTTCTATTTGTGCCATCAGGCCTTCTTCGTAGGTGGGGCGAGTTACATTGTAAATGACGCCCAATACAGCTGGATAGTCAGGATACTCCATATTGCTGAGCAGCAGGGCGATTTCGCGAGATGTTTCATCGTGTACCAGCAGGTCATCTTCGGTGATGCCGTTGCCGAGTTCTACCACCTCAAGACGGCCGTTATTCAACCGAATCCCCTTATTCTGCTCCTTGCCAAACACCATGGGCTTACCATGTTCCAGATACAGGATATGCTCATCCCGCTTTTGTCTGTCTTCCAGTTCACCCCATTCCGTGGGGTTAAAGATAACGCAATTCTGGAACACCTCCACAAAAGAACTCCCCTTGTGGGCAGCTGCCTTTGCCAACGTCTCACCCAGATGCGTTGTGTGCGCGTCCAGAGACCGAGCCACAAACGAGGCTCCGGCAGCCAGTGCCACCGCTACCGGATTCAGGGGTTGTTCAATCGAGCCCATTGGTGACGATTTGGTTTTATGACCAGCACGGGAGGTAGGAGAGTATTGCCCTTTTGTCAGGCCATAAATACGGTTATTGAACAAGATAATGTTCAGGTTCACATTGCGGCGCAGGGCATGAATCAGATGATTGCCGCCAATAGAAAGGCCATCACCATCACCAGTAATGACCCAAACGCTCAACTCTGGATTGGAAATAGCCAGACCTGTTGCCAGCGTGGGGGCACGCCCGTGAATGCTATGAATGCCATAAGTGTTCATATAGTAAGGGAAGCGGCTGGAACAGCCAATGCCAGAAATGAACACAATGTTTTCTTTTGGTACGCCGATGTCAGGCAAGGTTTTTTGCACCTGTGCCAGGATGGAATAGTCACCACAGCCAGGGCACCAGCGCACAGCCTGGTCAGAAACGAAATCTTTACGTGTTAATTTGATAGGAATAGTTGCAGTTGTCATGGTTTTCTCCTGTCTTGCCTTAGGCAAACAGCTCCTCGATTTTGCGGCTAATTTCAGCAATTTTGAATGGCCGGGCATGGAGCTTGGGATAGGAAATGATGTTGTCCAGTACAAAACGGCCACGTAGCAGGAACGCAAGCTGGCCGTAGTTGAGTTCAGGTATCAGAATACGCTTGTAGCTGCGCAGAATGGTTTCCAGATTGCGGGGGAAGGGGTTGAGGTAGCGCAAATGGGCATGAGCCACGGAAAGACCACGAGATTGAGCCAGAGAAACGGCCGTTCTCGCGGCACCATACGTCCCGCCCCAACTCAAAACCAGCAAATCACCCTGTTTCGGGCCATACACCTCCTGCTCCGGAATAACATCAGCCAACCGGGCTACTTTCTCTGCCCGTTCCTTCACCATCTGCTCATGATGAGCCGGGTCATACGACACATTTCCTGTTACCGGCGCCTTGCTCAACCCACCAATCCGGTGCTCCAGCCCCGGCGTGCCGGGAATTGCCCACGGGCGAGCCAGTGTTTCCGGATCACGCTGATAGGGGAAGAAGGGGGTATCTCCATTCGTCCGTCCTTCTGGGTGTTTTACTTCAATAGATGGAATCTCATTTGCGTCTGGAATGCGCCACGGCTCCGAACTATTTGCCAGAAAACCTTCCGATAACAACACCACTGGCGTCATTGCCCGTACAGCCAGGCGGCACGCTTCAATTGCCATATTGAAGCAGTCGGCCGGACTGGCTGCTGCCAACACCGGTATGGGGCTTTCACCATTGCGACCAAACATCACCTGTAACAGGTCAGACTGCTCAGTTTTGGTGGGCAGACCAGTGCTGGGGCCACCACGCTGCACATCAACGATGACCATTGGCAATTCCAGCATAACACCCAGATTCATGGCTTCGCTCTTTAGGGCAATACCTGGCCCACTTGTGCCGGTTACGGCCAATGCCCCACCGAATGCCGCCCCAATGACCGAACCCATTGCGGCGATTTCGTCTTCGGCCTGGAAAGTGCGCACATCAAAATGGCGTAGCGGGGCCAGTGCGTGCAAAATGTCACTGGCTGGGGTGATGGGATACGTGCCGTAGAATAGCGGCTTGCCCATTTTTTGAGCGGCCGTTACCAGCCCCAAAGCCAATGCCTCATTGCCGGTCACTTTACGGTAAGTGCCTGGTGGCAACGTGGCTGGCCGCACACGGAACCGTCGCTGGAAGGCTTCGGTTGTTTCCCCAAAGTAATAGCCAGCTTCCAGTGCCCGACGGTTGGCTTCAATTAATTCTGGCCGCTTGGCAAATTTCTTTTCCAACCAGGCAATGGTGGTGTCCATTGGCCGGTCAAAAATCCAGAAGGTCAATCCGAGCGCAAAAAAGTTCTGGCTCCGGTCTTTTTCTTTGGTAGAAAGTCCTTCGATGTCTTTCAGGGCTTCCCGATTCAAAGAAGTCAACGGCACTTTGTGTACCTGATAGCCTTGCAGGGAGCCATCTTCAAGCGGGTTGGATTCGTAACCGGCTTTTTTGAGGTTGGTGCGGGTAAATGAGTCGGTGTTGACGATGATGATGCCGCCTTTTTCCAGTTCGGGAAGGGTGGCTTTGAGGGCGGCCGGATTCATGGCGACGAGTACTTGTGGGGCGTCACCAGGTGTTAGTACGTCTCGGTGAGAGAAGTTGACCTGAAAGCCACTGACGCCAGCGAGTGTGCCGGCTGGGGCGCGAATTTCGGCCGGAAAGTCGGGCATGGTGCTGACGTCGTTGCCGAAAACGGCCGATGTGTTGGTGAATTGGGTGCCGGTTAATTGCATACCGTCACCTGAGTCACCAGCGAATCGAATAACTATGGATTCCAGTTCTTCAAAAACAGGTGTGGATTCACTCATGTTTGTCTCCTTGAAATAAAACCAGAATAATCTGGTAGCATTAGCCTACATTATTAATTGGTAGTTTTTGTCCGGTTTCTGTGATTTCTCATCCACCTTCAGGTTTTCTTGGAAATCGCTCCGGGTTTGGTGGCCGATTTAGAATTTGAATGGGGTACCGATCGGCGAGGTATTTGATGATGGCCCGGAAGGTCATGTCGCCCAGAATACGGCCGTCTTCGTCCACTACCGGTACATTGCGAAAGTTCTTTTCCTCTATCAATTTCAAGGCTGCGGCGGCAGACGTATCGGCCGTTACTGTTACCGGATTCCGCGTCATCACCTCGTCAACGGGCAAATCCCATGTTTCTGGTTGAGCGGCAACCTTTCGCAATACATCCCGATCTGTGAAAATACCTACCAATTTGCCATCAGCGACCACCAGGGACACATTGTGCTTTTCAGCACGCATTTGTGCCAGCACATCCCGTATTGGTGTGCCACTTTCCACCTGACAGTAGCCGGACAAGTCCAGGTGTATTACCTTTTCTGCTTTCAACTCCTGTTTCAAGTTCATCACAACTCCCTTACATCACATATTGCTATTTTGACCATCACTTTCATTAGCCGGTCGTTCGGGCAATAGCGAAAAATGTTCTAAAAGTAATTGACGCCCCCGTTCAAACTCGTTTTTACAGAGGGCGTCCACAATATTCTCGTGATATGTCCAGACTTCTACCCAATATTCATATCCGACAAACCTTGTTAGCTCACTTGCTTCGTAGGCCTCCCAGTAGGCTTCTAGCAGTCCTTTCACAAACGGGTTTTCCAGCCGACTGTAAATTTTCAGGTGAAATTGCCTGTGTTCTCCATTGGGTAGGTGAATGGGGGAGCCGCGTAGTTTTAACCAGGCGTTGGCCACAATTTGCTTCAGTTCCTGTTTGTCTTCTTCAGTAAGCCGGGCAACAGCGTCAGGCCACAGATGGGATTCGATGGCACGACGAAGTTGGCTGAATTGAGCAAATGCTGCTTCGCCTGTGCCGAGGCTGTAGAGAACGGCCGTTAATACTGCTGGCAAGAAGTCAAAAGGTGCCCGCTGAATGCCTACTCGCGGCCGTACCGTGACAAACCCCAGTGCCCGTGCTACTGATAGCTCCTCACGTAGTTTGCCAACACTCACCCCCAACTCTGCGCTCATCTCACTCAGTGTCGGTAGTTGATCGCCTGATTGAATGTGTTTTTCAATCAGATAACGTAAAAAATCAGAATCAAGTTTATCCAGGCGCATGTTTGTAATTCATTGAATAAATTAAAT